>JANQEN010000217.1 GCA_028278335.1 Chitinivibrionales bacterium
GTTTCTCAAAAGTTTTGTCCCATGGTTTTGACAAAACTCTTATAGAAACAGTTATGCCGCAACACAACATAGGACATAATTATTGAGAAGCGGTATAACTAAAAAAACTATATGATAGGCGATAAAAGATTTTAGAGATCGCCAGTTCGCGCACTGGCAGGCGCCTTACTTGGTCACTACGTTCTGCTGGGTAAAGAAGTAAAACTCCTTCGGATTTTATTCTATTATATTTTTGCCCGGTCTTCTATTGCGAAGAAAAGTAAGCACTCGTAGGCCAGGACGGCTGGAGAGCACTGTGCCGAAGGCGCAGCCTGTAAGGTGTTTGCCAGGATGGCAAACATGACAAGACGCCACCCCGCAATCACCCTATTCACCTCAGGTTCAGACGCTCGCTGAACTCGTCTGCTTCGCAGACTCGGACAGCACCTCGCGTTTTTCTAAACCATTCGGCGGTGCGATTGAAGGGGTAAAAGATCTACAGCAAATATTCAACATTTGACTATCTTTTAATCTTTTGGGTTAGCCAGGCGGCGTGTGGCCGAAGGCCAGTCTGAGCAACGCGAAGACCGACCAGCGGGTAGCCCAGAGCCACGGCGACCTGAGCGCAGCGAAGGGAACCCCCAAAAACGTTTAAGAAAATTTAATTAAATATCCGAGAAGGTGCCCAAACAATCTGAATCATAAAAATAAAAAGAGGGGCACACCCAAATAATTTTAAAAACAACCCATACAGAAAAAGTGCAAAATCTATTAATACAATAGAATAGGTTCAAATATTATTTTAATACATTCAACCCAGATTATGCAATAGGACATAGCACAGAAGCACAATCCTATGCCCATTAAGACTTTTAGGCTTTTCGGCCATATCACCTTGTAGATATGCCCTTCAAAACCTTCAAGTCTTATTAAATCATATCCTTGCACTTCTGCATCTACTCCTACTGCATAGTCTGGGTTAAAATACCTTAAGCTTTAGGCAAAGGGAGATGGGCAAAGACGTTTTCTTAAGAGATAGTTAAAATTTTTTAAATTGGAGGTGTTTATGGCAATTGGAGGAGTTGATTCAACCGGTGGACAATTAGATAATACTCGTGAGCGGAAGCATACAGAGCGGGTAGAGCAGATTAAAAATGACAATATAGATCGACTTGCAAAGGAACGCGAAGATAAAACCCTTAACGAGGTAGACGAGACAGCTTAAACAACCTGGGTCATAAGATAACCAAAAACAACCAAGAAGAGTCCACCGCAGAATCGGAGGATATGGGCGAAAAATTCGGCTCTGTCTTTATTTACAAAGCTAAAGAGTTTCTCCTTGCCTGCAAGAATAATATAGCCTGTGGTGCCAACTGTTAAACCTGCTCCCAGAGCCATCCCAAAGACAGCCAACAGACCAAGCCAATAGAGCCCTATAGTAATGCAGAGAACAAGCACGGTCCAGGCGAGGGGGCAGGGAACAATCCCCGAGAGAATGGCGATGATATAGAGCGGGTATTTTTTTAATTTTTCAGCGCTTTTCTTTTCATCAAAGAATTTGATCTTATCGCGAAATAGGGTCGTTAACATAATAACAATTCCGGTTACTATGACAAAAATACCGCCAATTCTTTTTGCCACTTCCTGCATGTGGCGCTGGTCGCCAAAGGAGTGAATAAAGAGATACAAGAGACCACTCAGAAGAACTGCCATGCCGTTATGTGTGAGGGATACGATTATTCCCGCTATTGCAGCATCGCTCTTTTTTCGTTTTGAGTCATCGGTGAGAAAGTAGGTCCCTAAAATAAGCTTCCCATGGCCCGGTCCTCCGGTATGCAATATTGCATAGATAAAGCAGATTATAAAGACCCAAAAGGCCTTGCCAAAGGACATATTCTCCTTAAATTCATGGACAAGCTGAGAAACTTTTACATTGAGAGTTTTTTGAAGTGTGGTCACATATTTTTTACCAAAATTGTACTTATACCAAAATGGCGGCTTCTTCTCTTTTTTATCAGAGGGCTTGATGGTTTGCTTCTCTGCACCTTCCTCAGAGATACCCGCTTCTTGAGTGAAGGGGTTGCTAAAATCATCGGCCTCTTCACTTGCAGGCTGCTCTGGTGCTACAGTTGAAGTAGCTGATTCATCCTGGGTCGTTGTTTGAGTATCGGTGACACCAAAACTTATCGAAAAAAGGATAAACAATAAAAGCGAGAAAGGGATCAGTTTCATATTATGAGTCAGTCTTAATTGATATAGTCGGACAGTTGGTGTATTTTACTTTTTTTAAACGTATTGAGGCTTGGATGTTTTGGGCTTTGTTTTGAATGCTAACATCTTTGGGCATAACCGTAAAAGCAACATAAATAACTGGGTCAAAGAAGTAAACCTGGACATCGGTTTTCTTTTTTGTAGCCTTTAATTTTAAGGGGAGGAAAAAGGTGTAGGCCACGGTTTCATGTTCCTTCATGATGCGAGCGGAAAATTTGATTGGCTTTGGAACAGAGTACTTTTTTCCATTCACTTTAATAACAGTAAAGAATTCATTTTTTTCATAATCAGCACAAAACTTTTGATAAATCGCCTTTTGTTCCTCTTTGTTTAATTTTTGATCATTATTTTTGTCAAATTCCTTTTGTATAAACTGGGTAAACATGCGGTCAAAGGTCCAGTTTACAAATACACCATCAAGACCATTTGCATCAACACAGGCATGGACTTTGTAGTCAATGAATATGTGTGCATGACCAAATCCTAAGGAAGTTAGGAGGAGAACAAAAAAACCAAATTTTACTAACCTAGTCAGTTGAGACTGTTTCATAAGCTTGTTCACATAAAGGTTTAAAGTATTGAAAAATGCTAATCGGCTTAAGTGCTATTATTAAATATAAGGTAAATTTAATCTAAAATCCTAATAAATATTAATATACATTGGCAGCAAATTGGAACCACAACATTATTCCCCTTCTTACCATATTTAGATAAACAACACAACATCAATAAAAGTTTACTTTTTTGGTGTACTTTGGTTAGTTTTTGTATATTATATAAAGGTGAAGTTAAGTGAACAGTGTAATATTGTATATTCATTTAGCTACATAGAATTACGACCCTTAGATTGAACTACTTGTTATCAAGGCTACAAAAACCTTTAATTTTTGACTCGTAGAGGTTGGTGTGCAATGCGTTTTAATTATCAAACATTGAGATTATCCATTACCTTTTTTACATTGTTTCTCTCATCCATCAATGCTAAATTAAACATTGTAACCTCTATTCCTGATATTGCTGATATTGCTAAAAACATCGGTGGCAACCATGTAGCAGTGTTTTCCCTTGCCAAGGGTACCGAAGACATGCATCGGGTCCCGGTCCGATCAAGTTTTTTACCTAAAATCAATAGGGCCCATCTTGTTTTAAGTTTGGGGCTTACTGCAGAAAGCTTTTGGTTAAAACCAATAGTAGCTTCTTCCAGAAATAAGTACGTAAAAATGGGAAATCCCGGGTGGGTAGAGGTATATAAAGGATTGGAGATATTAGAAAAGCCCACTGAAGAGGAGGCTAAAACCCTTCAACACCACAAACATGGCAATCCCCATTATAATAACGGCCCCTATTGTGGAAAGTTTATGGCAAAGAACATCTACCAAGCCTTTGTTAAGAATGATCCTGATCAACAGGAGTATTACAAAAAGCAGTACGACACCTATGTGATAGAGCTTGATAAAATGGAAAAGCGGCTTTTGGCAAATGCCGAACCCCTTAAAGGTGTTCATGTTATATCATACCATGCGGATTTGTCCTATTTCGTCAAATTTTTTAGTATGGAATTGACCGGTTGTTTAGAACCAAAACCGGGTGTTCAACCCACTACGAAACACTTAGTCAAACTTGTGGAGCAGGCCAAAAAAGATAAAACCCAACTTATTTTATATCATCAAGCTCAAAATCCTCGGCTGCCACAAAAAATTGCGCAAAAAACCGGCGCAGAATTGGTCTGTTTTGCCAATATGGTGCACTCTCGAAAAAGCATTAAATCCTATATTCAATTACATGAATACAATCTTGCTATTATGCTAGAAGCATCAAAAAAATATAATCAGCGGCAAAACAAGTAATGGAAAGCTCAGCAAAGAAAACTATACTTGATCTAAACAATGCCTCCTTTGGTTATAGAAGTGGAAGAGTACAAAATACCATTGTTTCCCAGGTCTCCTTTTCTATCTCATTGGGTGAGTTTATCCTGCTGGTTGGACCCAATGGCTGTGGAAAATCAACACTGATTCGAGGAATTTTCAACCTGGTACCCTCCTTTGGAGGATCCATAACCTGGCATATTCCCCAAAGTGAGATTGGCTATATTCCCCAGGAGTCAAATATCGATCATGACATTCCTGCAACAGCTCTGGATGTTGTCTGCTCAGCCAAGCCTTTTGCCTGGTCTAAAACAAAATTGCAAGGCATGGCAGCTTTAGAAAGTGTTGGAATGGAAGCCCATGCACACAAACGGTTTGGTGCTCTCTCGGGCGGACAAAAGCGACGAACACTCCTGGCACGGGCCTTGTTTGGCAAGCCCCGTCTTTTGGTACTTGATGAACCAACCGTAAATACTGACATGGAGACTGCGGAAAATATCGAAAAGATTTTGGTTGATCTCTCAAGCCGTAACGAGGTCGCAATTCTTGCCACAACCCACTCGCAGAATTGGGCATCCATGGCAAAGCGGTATCATCTAGAGGGGGGCCGTATACGTGGATGAGTTTCTCTTTACCCTCTCCTTTTCTATTGTTCCTCTGATTACGGTTAATCTCTTTGCCTTAGTTGCACCACCTTTGGGAGCCACACTCTCCTTGCGCAATGAGATTCTTTTGGGTATTGCTTTGCCACCAGTTGGCTCTGCTGTCATAGCTGGGGCAATTTTTTTTGGAGTTTCCCCAGATGCCATAGTTCTCCTCTATTTACTTGCGGCGATTTCAATTTTTCTTGTTATGATTGTACTTCCCCTCAATGTAGGAAAAAAAAGGATTTCTCTACGGCGACGAGAACTTATTTTAGCTGCCCTCTTTTGCATCGGTAATACATTAGTGATGGTCCTTATGTCTATATCTCCTCGGGTTGAGGCCCATTTTAGAAATCTGCTCCAGGGTGAGCTATTAGCGGTAACCGGAATAGAGTTGACTGCCACCGCTATTCTCACGATTATATTGATAGTATTTGGTTTTCTTTTTCGCGGGGTTATTTATGGTTACTCCCTTGATGAAGAGGGATTGCGTATTACAGAAAAATCCTACACAACGATTACCCTGTCATTCAGAGCTGTAGCTACACTGGTAATAACCGGCGGAATTATACTTATTGGACCACTTCTTACAACATCTCTGTTGATTGTTCCTGCTTTTTTAACAGAGCGCAGTTGCCGGGGGTTGGATAGATTCATGGTGGTAGTCATGGGAGTGGGCTTTTTTGGATCACTTTTGGGATTTCTTTTGGCTGTGGTGACCGATCTACCACCTGCACCAGTATCGGTTTGTGTGATTATTGCTGTTGGGTATATTTCACAGCTTCTTTTTGGGCGACAGTAGAGGACGTTATGGGCTTGATACATGCCCCTCTGAGCAGGCAAATATCTATGAAGAATAGCCCATATTGTATTATATTTATAGTAGTGCGGGTAGTATTATACATTTAGGTGTTTTGGGTAGTTATGAAGTCGATAAAAAAATTCTCCCTCTGTACATTTGCTGTTGTTTACATCCTTATGATGTGCTCAATTGGCTCTGCCCAAGTTGTACCCTTTTACCCCGTAGAAATCTTTTTCTGTCCTGCTGGTTATACCAATAATCTCCCCGGTAACAAACCAGAGTTGTATTCCAGCTTCTCTTCACTCAAGGTTGTGCTCAACAAAGACCTTCCCTCCTCGGAGCGCTTTTCAAATACGGTCTCTTTGATAACCAACATTATTAAATATCACAACACAACTAAGTCGCGTGATTACCATCCCTTTTCCCTCAATCCGGTTCTTACCTCTCATTTCTTTGCAACAGACATTTTTACCATGGGACTTGATTTAGCGGGAAATGTTGAATTTCTGCCAGGGTTGGACCTTGATCGAAACACCTTTAATTATCAAAACTATCGATTTCGTGTTCGTCCCTTTCACTATGTGATTTTGCATCCCAACTTGATTTTTCAACAGGCCTTTACCTATGGGATTAGTCATAACACTGATAAAACAGCACGTCTTAATGTAAATGATAAACTTGAGATGGTATCAAATGATTATTCGATTTTGAAATATGAATTTAAGACGATCTACCTCTCAAAATTTCACACTCGATTCTTTTTTATTCCCTATTACTTTCGAACCCAATATAGCGATGTGTCAATCAATGCAATTAAAAAGATCGACAACACCGTTCCTAAATTAAATGAAGAGGGCTTTGGCCTTACCGTTGGTATGCGGTATATGACCTTTACCTGGGGATTTGCCGAGGGCTCCTTTGAGTTTGAGCGTAATTTTGATATGATCAATGATGGCAATAGTTACACAAAACTCAAATTTAATGCCAAGTGGGAAAATCAATACTTTACTGAGCGCTTTGGTTATTTGCTCATGTTTGATCTTATTCGTCATGTGTCAGAGGGGGATATTACTGATTTTAAAGCTCTTTCAGACACCTATCAAGAGTTGGGCCAGTTAGAGCTCCGGGCCGATGTCATGCCCATTTTTAACTTAAATCGTAATGTAAGCTTACGCCCAGAATTTGACTGTGTATATAGAAATTTTACTGATAAGCCTAATACAATAAAATATCGGTACTGGCTACATTTGCATGTTTTATTCTAATATCCTAAGAAGGGAGGAGATATGAAGAAAACAATAGTGATTCTCGTTGCCGGATTTCTCCTTTGTACTGTTTACAGCTTGTATAGCTGTGGTGGTGGGGTGGTACCCTATGTACCAACCAGTAGTGGCGCTGGAGGAAGTACCTCCAGTGGATCATTCTTTCTTTTAGAGAAGGGTGTGGCGGTTGAAATGTTTGATGTTAAGAAGTTACAACCCCTGTTTCGAAACATTGTTCTTTCTGGCAATGAGCGGAAAGTGCACAGGAACATGGGTAAGGTTCTTGCCAAATATCAGACCACCAGCAAACAGGACAGTACAGCCATGAAAAACTCTGTTCATGGAGCTGAAATCAGTGACAGTACACTCCCCGTTCTCAATTTGCATAGGTTGCATTAACCAAAAAGGAACCCTAAACTGTATGAACATTTTTCGGACGGTTGGTATTTGTCTTGTTTTTTTTGTGAGTGTTACCTTTAGTCAAGATGAATCAGTACAAAGGGAGGAGGATACAAACGTTTCGGATACCATTGTAGAAGAATCCACACCAAAACCCCCCAAGGAGGATTCCTCCGCGGTTGTTGATTCTGAAGGTGATGATTCAGAGGACTTCTCAAATCCATTTTTTGTTGACGATGGTGCAGAAATTGAACCAGAGGAGACAGCTCCTCCAGACTCTTCAGAGGAGGAGGCTTCCTTTGTCAGTGGCTCACCTACAGCAGATCAGAAAGAGTTCTTTGATGATGGAGATCGTGCTGGTATAGACGTGTTGGTTGATTTAGGTTTAGGTGCCAGTCTTCCTCGTTTCGATGTAAAACCGGACTATCTGGGTACTTCTGGTACACCAAAGTTCATTTTTAATTCGGGCATTTTGCTACCCTTTGGAAGATTTTTTTATGGGGGCGTGCATCTGCGATTTTTACAGCTTGCCTTTACGGTAACGCACTCGGAATCAATTGACCTTGGTGTGATCAGTCGCCAAACCTATACTTATGATACACGGGAAACCATGACCTTTATCTCTCTACCGCTGCAAGCGGGGATGCGCTTTGAACTGAGCGCGGTCACACCCTATGTGTATGCCAGTGTCGAGCCTGCATATTTGACCAGTGGTCACCAATTCGCAAAAAAAACGACAACAACGACATTTAATGCCACTGGTGAAGAGGAGACTATTACCTTTAATTCAGATATCGATCTTACTGATATTCGAGAACAGATACAGCTCTTTGTCGGTATTGGTGTTGGTTTGGAGCTTTCTTACGGATATGGTGCAATTTATATTGATGGTGCCTTGCAGTATTCCCCCATTCAGACTGACAAATCAAATGATACCAGCAGTCTACCGCTTCGATCTTCCTGCAATGTGCTTTATACGCCGGTTACCTTGGGAATCAGGTTTTTTCTATGATCAGAGGAGTATGGATTAGATTCTCGTTGTGTTTAGCACTTGCTACCCTTGTCTCAATGACCGGGCTCTTTTGTAACTCTATTTCAGATGCTACAAAAACAACCGTTGAATACATAACTGATTTGTCAACGACCTATTTCCGTAAAGATACCCTCTTTTTCTTTTATCCCCAAGAGGGGTTCCAGGTAGATTTTTATGGCACCAAATCAGTAAGCTATCAGAAAAAAGAGGACGGCGTAGAGAAAAAGCGCTCCTATAACGAAGATTCTCTCTATGCTCGATTTACCACAGAACGGGACACCTTTCTTTTTTCCGGAGATTCTGTTCAGGGCCGAGCACAGTTTCATGTCAAAGATATTCAAACCAATTTTAATTGGGACTTTTTTCTTAAGGCCTTTACCGATACAACCTTTCCCATTTTAATGGGAAAGATCATTGCAGACCATATTGATTCAAAACAGTTGGATTCCTTGGTACAATGCGACTCTGCCTATAAACTGACTCCCTCCAATAAAGATTCTGTGATAAACACCCTCAACAGGATTATTGGTGTGACAAATTTTTACCAGCAGTATCGCAGTGAAATCAATGAGTTTGTCTGGGACTCGACCTTTTATGAGCGATTGAGTCAGTTGTCAAAAGAGAATATTATGGACACCTTTGGTGTTGTTAATACAGGAATAGATACCTATCAGCAAGAAATTATTCGTCGGTTCAACTATAATATTTTTTCAACCTATTTTGACAACAACCCTGATGAACCTGTATTTACGCCCTTTCCCGTATTGGGAAGGGTATATACTCTGTCAGTTAAAGAGGGCCCTACCACTAATCAATTAAGTACTATAGCCCGTCGATTCATGAAAGTAAACGATACCGCCATGCACCAACTTTTTTTTCAGGTTGCCAATGGCATTGTAAATACAGAAAAGGATAGTAAATTTAGCGGGTTCTATTTCTCAAGTGGCTTAGTTTGGAATGTCACACCGCTCCTTTTTCATCTTGATCTACCCTTCATTAGTCAACAGGAGTTGGTACCATTAGTTCAACCAGGGCATGCACAGATTGTGTTTGATTCTGTGGTTGGCACCTATGAAAATGCGAAAAAGTTCTATCGGTTTACGGTGAATACTTCGCTATCAGGGGAGGCGCTCTTTAATGATGGGAAACAGTATACGGTTTCCGGAGCTGTAGTGCTTACCGCAGGTTTCTACAATCGTAGTTTTGGCAACATCATGTATTCTGTAGAAAATGACCGTGGCCATTTTCGTTATATGGATATAGATATTGAACTGTATGGTAAAAGCGCTTCAAAGCATGAGTTGCGCTATTCGGAAAAAAGAAAACTTGTTACCGATAGTCTAAATAGTAGCAGCTATTAGGGAATTGCTATGTATAGAAATGTATTACCTCTTTACAAAAGATTGCTTGCAGGAACGATTGTCTTTTTCTGTTTAGTCATAGTATCTTTTGTTGGTTTCCGTTGTAGTCACCCTGAAACGGTGATGATCTCTGAACCTGAATTGGTGCTTCCTCGAGACAGCTCGGCAATATTTCGCTCTGACAAGAGATACTTCGTTCTTGTTCCCGGTGACACCGCACTATTTGGTGGCACCAAGGCCTGCACTCTTTTAGTGAATGGTATTATTCAACAGGGGGAGACTTCTTTTGATTCACTTTACTTTAGAACCATTACTCTGGATACAAAAACAGAAACCTTTGGGGGTACATCCTATACGGTTTATCCTCAAAAGTACCAGTATGGCCCTTCTATTTCAAAGATTACTCAAGACGAGACTGTTCGCTACTTTACAATAAACGATACTGCCACTCTGCAATTGGCTTATGAGTATAAGGGTAAGCAGCACCTCTTTGCAGAGAACAAACAAAAGGTTTTTCCACGACTGTTGGATATGGGAAAATTTGGCTGGTTCCAATCAGACACTACCACCATCCCCACAACCCACAAATGGTCAACCTCGCCGCTTATTCGACAGCCCTTGAGATCAAACCAGGGAACACTATCCTTTGTGGGGTATACCTATGCACCTGAGGCTATTGCCTATCCAGTAAGCCCAAAGCAGATATCCAGCAATCCCTATAAGATAAATGGTATTGAGTTTAAAAATGGTTCCTACATTAATTCTGTATACTCCTTAGAAGGAGAGATCACAGAAGATGATGAGATTGTGAATGTACACGGGGCCATCACTATTAAGCGCACCTATTTTGTTGATCGTGGGTTGGTTGATCAATCCTTGCATTCGGCCATTCGGAAAGATTTTTCCAATGGAACCACAGAACTACGAATTGAACAGAGCTATATTGCTCGTATTGATACAGCACGCATTTTTGATGAAACTGTGAGAAAGTATTAAGAGAAGAGACTGGTGGAATTTAGAAAGTATCTTTGGCAGGTTAGCGTCTTTATTGGTTTTATTATAACTGGGACCGTTCTTTGTGGTTGTTCTTCTCTATTTAAAGATAATCCTGTAGAACCACAAAAACCAAATCCTGTAACAATGCAGAGTAATCCCACAATTTACTCCAACGGAGTTCAAATTAGTTGGAGCAAAACCTCTTCGGAAAATTTTTCTACCTATAAACTCTATGTTGATTCACTATCAGAGGTGAAGGAATCATCAAGTAGACTTGTTGCTACTGTGGTGTACAAAGATTCAACCTCTTTTACCATTTCAAACCTCTTACCAGAAACCGACTATTATGCCAAGGTCTTTACCTATAATAATAATGCCGCTTCTGGGAGCAATCAAATCAAATTTACTACCAGCTCCTGCACCTGTAATGTCTTTACCGGTGAAAAGGAGCGTGGTATGGTTCGTGTGCCAGCTGGATGCTATAAAGGGAGCGACGGCTCTGTTGCAACAATCACCTATGACTTTTTTATGGATACTACCGAGGTTACTGAAAAAGAGTGGTTTGACATCATGGCTGATAGTGTTGTGGAATCAAATAAACCAATAGCACAGATATCATGGTTTCAAACAATTCTCTTTTGTAATAAAAAGAGCAAAGAGCTTTCTAAGGATACCTGCTATACCTTTTCAAGTGTTGAGATTGACACACTATCCTTCGAAATAAAAGACCTACCCCATTTGCAGTGCAATTTTTCTAAAAATGGTTTTCGACTGCCCACAGAGGATGAGTGGGAGTATGCCTATCGTGCTGGAGGATGGGAAGAGTTCTACTGGGGACGTGATAACAGTGTGAAACCCTATCCTGCAACTGCAGCAGATACAGCTGAGATTTCGCAATACGCCTGGTGGCTTGTTAATAATGAGCCTGGTGGAAAAAAGGAGGTTGCCCTTAAAAAACCGAATGAGTGGTCACTCTATGATATGGCGGGTAATGTGGAAGAGTATATATGGGATATCTCTGTAGAATATCGAATAATGAATCGACTCAACTACGCTGGCCCGACTCTAACCCCGCAAAGCCTTGATAAAAAGGTAAAACGAGGGGGATACTTTAGTGGTGATAAACCATATTATCTATCTGCCTGGAACAGAGAGCGGAGTGCCACACCGGATATAACCTTTTATGAGCATACTGGCTTTAGAACAGTACGGAGAGCTAATTAGTTTTTGTGAACCTCTGTGATCTTTTTTTTCTCATCATTAATTGTATCACTTAATATTGTCATGATTCCCTATAAGAAACCACGGAGAATGTTTCTTAGAGCCCTATTCAATGGCCTTGCTGTTGTTGGAGGAGGTTTTCTTCTGTGGTTTACCCGTTACTTTTTTTTCTTTAAGCCCCATACAGTAAAAACAGTTATCGGCCCTTTTTCCTCTTTTCAAAAGGGGAGCGTGACTCATAGAGAACAGGACCGTCTTTTCCTTGTTCGTGATTCTAAAGGCCTCTATGCCATAAGTGACACCTGTACTCATCGTGGGTGTATGCTTAGAATGATACAAGAGACCTTTCAGTGTCAATGCCACCAAGCCAGTTTCTCCCTAACGGGTAGTCCCTTAGAGGGGCCGGTAGATCAACCCCTTGACCATTACTATATTTATGAAGGCAAAAACAGAGAGCTTGTTGTTGATGTCACTAAGATTGTACACTCCACATTTAGGTATTTTGAAAAGGTATGAAAAAAAATAGAGAACCCTTAGAAACTATCCAAAGAATAAGCTATTTGCTTTTTGTAGGTAGTTTGATGGTAACGGTTCTATCCGGTCTTTTACTTGCATTCTATTATATCCCAACGCCACAGCAGGCACTTCTTTCCCTGCTTCATCTTAAGGAACACCTCTTTGGTGGCAGCTATGTTGTTGCCATACACCGTCTTTCTGGAACAGTTGCCTTTATATTGCTTTGGGGAAATGGGCTCCTAACGTTATGGATAAAGGGTCCTTTCAAGAGCTATCGTCAAATCCTCTCTGTTTTCTTCCTTTTGAGTATTTGTTTTATTCTTTTTAGGATCACTGGCTTTATCCTGCAAGGGGACGAGCTGGCATTAACCAGTTTACAGATGCTCTTTTTAAAGAGTGGCTCCTCAACAAACCTAAGGCTGCCAAGTCTTGTAAGTCCGCTCTCCTTACTCTTTATAAAATTCTATCTGTTACACATTTTAATTCTACCTCTTTTTGTTTTCATCATCCTTAAACGGGTGTTTATAGCATACATTGACAACGGTGGAAAAAGAAATGCAGCCTCTCCGCTTGTATCACCCTATTTTATTTTTATTGTATACACTTTTTGTTTAATTACTATTGTAATGATTAGCCATTCATTTTTTCCATCATTTTGGGGTACAGCTAGCCAAATCCCCCTTACAATGAACGTGCTTCTTTTCTTAGAGAGGAGTTTATCAATCTCTCTAATTGCTGTCGGTATAGTGCTCTTGGTTGCTCTTTGTTGGTATGGATCATTATCCTCCCGGAAAAAAGAGCTATGAATCGACGCACCCTTTTAGCTACTATTAGTGCGGGATTTCTCTTTACCCTCTTGATTCCCTACAATCGGATACGAAGAGCCTTTTTACGGATGAGAAGCGCCGGTAGATTGGAATCAAAAATACTTGCCACTCTTGCCTCTGCTGCAGAATGTGTCTATCCTGAGGATCATGAACCGGGTGCTCAATCCTTGGGAATTCTCAACTTTCTAACCCTTCAAATCAATCAGGATTATTATCGCCATGCCATACCGGGGTTAAAAAAGCTTGCCCAGAGCCTCGACCGGGAAGCACAAAAAAGAGGTGGCCTGTCTTTTGGTGATATGGATAGAACTTTACAAGATGCTATTGTTGAAGCTGTTAATAGTGGGAGCTTGGACACAATCTACCCAGGTATTCAAAGAAACTTACATACACTCATTGATATTACCTTAGAAGGATGCTTTGCCGATTCTGTTCATGGTGGCAACAGAGAAAGGCAGGCATGGATAATTATGCAGGGTGGCATAAGGCAGGAGTGGTTTGATGTCTAGCCTTAGTAAAAAGTATGATGTCTGCGTTATTGGTAGTGGCGCTGGAGGTGCACCTCTTGCCTGGAGCCTTGCTAAGCGGGGATTGTCAGTTGTGTTGCTTGAACGGGGAAAGCGCTATAGTCCTCGTGATATTCCCAAAGATGAGTATGCTGTTTGTAGAAAACCTCTTTTTCGTCCCTCAAGAACAGAGGGATTGCGCGAAATTCACTATGGGTCTGCATCTTCTCTAAATGCCAATTATCTTTGGACTGCAACCTGTGTTGGTGGGGCTACCCGGGTCATGTCGGGGTTCTTTTTACCAATGAATGAGGAGGATTTTGCACCACGCTCTCGTTTTGGCTCAGTGCCAGAAGCATCTCACCAAGGTTGGCCAATCACCTATAACGACCTAGCACCCTACTATGATCAAGTAGAAGCTGCACTTGGTATGAGTGGCAATGCATTGCGCACCCCACATCAAGAAAAAGAGTTTTCCTGTCCTGCTTTAGAGGCCCACCCGTGCTCACAGCTGATTGATCGCTCCTGTAAAGAATTAGGCTATTCTCCATTTCCCACACCCCGGGCTGTGCTTTCTGTTGATTGGCCCGAAAAGGATAGGGGGAAGTGCAGCTACTCGGGATTCTGTGGAAGCTATGGCTGCTTGACCGGTGCCAAGGGAAGCACCCATGAAACCTACATTCCCTGGGCTGAAAAGACAGGCAACCTAACTCTTTTGCAGCAACACTATGTGTACCGATTAGAATCTCAGGGAACAAAGGTCACTGCTGCATCCTGTTTTGACAAAGACGGTGTACCTATTCGTATTAAAGCTCGACTCTTTGTCTGTGCCGCAAGTACCATTGAATCTGCACGGCTCCTTTTGAATTCTCATTCCACCACCTTTGCCCAGGGATTAGCCAATCGATCAGGCCAGGTTGGAAAGAATCTAAGTTTTACCATACCCTGCGAGGTGACTGGCTATTTTGACAAGGATTTGTTTCCTTCAGCATCACAATCCAACTCACCCTTTGTACAGCGAACAATACAGGATTTTCATACTCTAGATAACCCAGGATTAACCTATGCCCGTGGTGGGTCAGTAATTTTTCTCTTGCCCCATCCCAATCCGATCCAACGGATGATATCTCTCTCCTATGGCCCCAATGGGAAGCGCATACTAGGCAAAACACTTAAAGAGCGGGCGCGACGCTACTTCTCTTTTAATCATCTGCAGTCAGACAGCTTTATTGAATTTCTTCCCAATCCAAAAACCTTTATAACGCTGTCACAAAACACCCGTGATATCTGGGGTATACCCAGTGCGAGAATTGCTATCCACCATCATCCACAAAACATTCTTGCATCGCAGATAATGGCCCAAAAAATTGCCGGACTCTATCAGCACATGGGAGCTCGATATGCAGAGTATAATCCTAATCTCTTTACTGCGGGGGAACTTCAACAGGGGACCTGTCGTTTTGGTGATGATCCAACCACATCGGTGCTTGATCCTAACTGTCAATCTCATGATGTGCCCAATCTCTATGTTACTGATGGTAGTTTCATGCCCTCGGGCTTACCAGTACCATCAACATTTACCATAATGGCCAACTCCCTCCGTGTGGCTGATCATATCTATAAAAAGGGATTGTAAAACATGGCTGTACCAGAAACCATGAGCGCAATGGTGCTCATGGAGCAAAAAAAGCCCCTTGTTGAACAGGTGGTGGCCGTGCCCTTATGAAGATCGCTCCAAAGATTCCTATTAAAACTACGGTAACACCCTATCCATTGAGTCACGCTAATCAAGCACTGAGTGATTTGAGGAGTGGGTCGATTACAGGTGCAGCTGTGCTTGTAGTGGAATAATCTCTAATAAATTTTTGGTTTAAAAAAAATGGGCGTTCCCCTGCTTTGCAGGGTTGCCGTGGCTTCCCGATAAATCGGGATTTGATTTTTGTTGTTTTATAGTACCAACCAGGCTACCTTCGGTCGGTCCTCGCTCTGCTCGGACTGGCCTTCGGCCACCTTCCACCTGGCTAACGCGAAAGATTAAAGCCTGTCTAAAGTCCAAAGTCAAATTTCGAAAGGTAAAGTAGGATTTTAACCCCCTTCAATCGCACCGCATAGATATTTGGGAAACGCGAAGATCTGTTCGAGCCCACAGGGCGAGTTATCGAGCGACCAAATATCTGTGCGATAAGGGCGATTGCGGGGCGGCTTCTTTTGGTTACTTTTCTGAGCTGCAGCAGAAAAGTAACTCAGCTGTCGGGATGAGTCCCGGCGATTTTGAATATCTTTTTACTACTTTAATAGAGTAACTGTGAGCATATCGACACACTGCAGAGCAGAAGTTGGTGTCACCACATTTTTAACTGACCAGCGAATGCGTTAATTCATTATAATCCTAGGATCACAACTTCCCTGCACTCCTCCCAACATCATTGAATTTTATTTAAGATAAGAACATCTTATTGTAATAGAAAATTGTATGGGATTCTGGCAGTGTTCTCAAAATATCGAGATGTCAATATTTTAATTGAGCAACACCAATACTTGATCCCCTTGCAAAGTTTTATTCCCACTTCATGAAGAACACTCTCCATTTCCCATACTATTTTGATGAATTCCTATGCTTTTAGCTAGTGATCATACATTTTATTTATTCGGAAAAATAGCTTTGTACACGAATCAAACAGTTTCAGAATGGGCATTTTTTCTTTTGGTAATATATCAGACACTTTTTTTACGAGCATACAGAGCTTTGTGCGCCATTCAAACCCTTTTTTTATAGGCGCATAAGGCTTGGGCCGCCTTTCATACAGTTTTTTTAATGGCCCATTAACCTTTGGCCGCCATCCAAAAAGTTTTTTTACAGGCGCACACTCCTTAGGCTGCCATTCAAAAAGTTTTTTTACCAGCGCACAACACTATGGCCGACCTTCATAAAACTTTTTTAAAGGCGCACAAAGCTCTGGGAACCGACCCAAAAGTTTTTTGATGGGCGCACTAGGTAATATTGCCCGATTTCAAGGCTCTTTTTGCGAAGATATTAGGAATCTGTATAAATAGGACAAATTTAGTTTGGTTTCATTATTTTTGATGAAAATGTTTTGGAATACCATCTCATATTAGTAGTGTCTGGTATTTTGTGTAAATGGTTTTTTAATAGTTTTTACCAAACTAAGCTAAATGTATCTAAAAGTGCCCTGGAATTGATTGGCTTTGTGGAGTAATGGTATTTATATTATTGAGGAGTAATCTATAATAGAATTAATTTAAATAAAAATGTTAAAACTTTCATTTCTCATGATCTAAGATTATAAAGAGTTTTAATTGGCAAAGTTGAAATACTTTCCACTTATGAGGGGACCTATGTTAAAATTTGTAATTGCTTTAGTCTTCATAATGAATGCAGCAATTTTTGCTGATCCAAGCAAAGCTGATCTTAGGTCTCAACAGAAGGCCATGCATAGAGCCTATTTCAGGAAAGAATATAAAAAATTCATTAAGTTCATGCCTGATTGGTTAATCTTGGGAATGGGAGGAAAAGATAAAGCTTTAAAAGTGGTAGCAAAGGATCCGCTGGGTGGAATTGGCAAATTTATTGAAGTAAAAATTTTAAAAATTAGTGAAATTGTTGAAGAAGTCAATTGCTATGCAGCGTTTTCAGAGATTAGAACGTATTACGATTTTATGGGAGACACTGTTGAGCAGGATTCTTATGATATTGCTATATTAGATAAAAATGAGGATAGTTGGAAATTTATTTCATCTCAGAATTCTGAACATCAGATACAGTATATTAAAGAGAAGTTTCCAAACCTACTAGCAAAAGTTGGCCTTCCAAAACACAAAATTAATAAAACCGCAGCCCATCATAACCAAGCTATCTCTTGGAAGAAATATAGTTTTATCGAAGATAAGTTTAGCATTAATTTCCCATTTCAACCAGTTTTAACAACTCAAGAGAAAAAAAATAAAAATAGTATAATTCAATTTAAATATTACTTAGCAAAAACATCGGATAGAGCATATAGCGTAAGTGTAACAAAAAACAAAAACGATAATATTAAATCAGGTAGAATAAATTTTAAAGAGATACGGAATAATTTTTTGAAAAGATCTATTGGCTCCAAATTAGTTCTGTGGAAAGATACTTTAGAAAATAGGATTCTTTTTAAAGAGTATAAGATCCAAATAAATAAAAAAACTTTGTTGTTTGGAAGAATGTGTTTTATTAATAGTATCTTATATAATATTGGGATGGAAAGCATAATAAATAGGAACTATAATCAGGATGTCGAGTTTTTAAATTCATTCTCAGTTTTAAATGGAATCTAAATTTTGTAGGTATTAATTTACTTGTTGCGACACCTTAATCAGATTAAATCCAATTCAACAATGGGTGACCAGGGTAAAAAATGTTTGTATGGCATTGTTCTCTGAACAGTAGTTCTTAGCACTTTTATATTTAAATTAAGAAGCTGCTGGCCCAAAAAAAACAGAATTACTTTCTCAAAGTATCAAGATACAGCTTTGTCTTTTTTTCAACAAGAGTGTAGGCTATAAGAGCGATTATGCAACAAAAGGGTATGCCCAATAGCCAAAAATAAGTTGATTTAAAGGGAAAGTTACCATTAAGAATTAATTGAATAATTATATAAAAGAGATAAATTGATGCTATATGAGTTGCATATAAGGAATAACTAAATTTACCAATCCAAGACAAAAGTTTAATCTTAATTTTGTGTGTATGAAAGTTTACAACACAAATAATGGTTATGATGGAAGTAATTAATGCTGACAAACGGGTGATTTCAGAATATTTATATCGTAGAAAAATAATTAACCCTAAAAGACCTAATAAAGAAAGACATAAAACGACTTTTTTCATATGAACCCATTTGCATACAGTATCCCAATTCTTTAATGCTAAAATGCCAATGATAAAATAGAGATTAAATCCCATAAAATATGCAGATACAATATTTTCAACTGCGTGAAGTTGGCCATACACAATCCAACCTATTATGTAGAGTACCAATGAAATCACAACAGACATCTTAAAACGCAGAAGTAAAAGAGGAGATAAAAAATAGAAAATTACTTCATGGGTTAAAGACCAAAATTGTCCCACCAATGGTCCCCTAGTAATATAAAGTAAATTAGACACGACTATTTTAACGTTTAAGAAATTATCAGATCCATAGAGCCTTTTTAACAGGTATCCACTTTTTTGGTCTTTAAAGACATCGGGAATAAATAATACTAAAAGTAAATGAACTGCAATTGCCCATACCAAGGCTAAAATATAGGGAGGGTACAACCTAACAAGCCGTCTAAAATAAAATCCCTTTAGTGGAGGTTTATTTCGTAAACTGTAGGCTATAGAAAAACCGGATAAAACAAAAAAGAATATGACAAATTCTCCACCATATCTGGTTAAATAAAGAGACGCCATTTTTAGATAGTCAAAAACACTCCATGCTTGTCTTGGATACATAGTAGAATATTCAAGAATACCAATAAACAAGAGTGCCCGACAGTGACCAATGGTAACACTTAATGAGGCAAATCCGCGTAAAGAATCGAGGATGGAAAAATCTAATTTGTTACTTGTTTTTGTTTTCATAAATTTAAAGCATAACTCGCTCGGAAAAATAGTGTATACCTATCTATTATAAAATTAATCGCACAAAAATTCCCTTCTAAAAGAATAATTGAATTACCCCACATATCCGTATATAATTAAGGAGGGTAAAAACACAGTAAGGATTAGAATAATGCCGGGTTTACGATCACAGTTGCTTAAAATTCAACGCTCTGTATTTAATAGAAATCTGCGGCGTATCAAAGAGATGCTTGCCTATGATGCACATCTGCAGCGTTACTCAAAGCAGTATTATCGCAATTTGCGACACTACGATTCTGTGTCGACCAAGGCAGACCTTATCCGGCGGATTATTACCAGTGATGTGGTGTATCATGGGGATTATCACACCTTAAAACAGTCGCAACGGTCAGTGCTTCGCATACTTCGTGAGATTGTTGAAAAGCGGCCGGTGATTCTCTGCTTGGAGATGTTTCATGGAGTGGATCAGCGTTTTTTAGATCAGTATATGTACAAGGAGATCACCCGAAAAGAGTTTCATAAAAAGATCAATTACTCGAAAACTTGGGGTTTTAAATGGGAGCATTGGAAACCGGTCATTGATATGTGCAAAAAGAGAAAGATTCCTGTGTATGGAATCAACTCTACCTCAACCAGAGATTCTTTAAAAAATCGAGATGTATACTCCTCAAAAATAATTGGGCGATTGATAATCCGGCACCCTGATGCCTTGGTATATGTGGTGGATGGCGATTATCATATTGCGCCAAGCCATCTGCCATCGCAGGTAGATAAAAAACTTGCCGAGTTTGATATTGAGGTAAAGCGAACCATTATATATCAAAATTCAGCCAATCTGTATTGGCAGCTTGCCCATGATCGAAAAGAGGATGCCTCAATTGTGCAGGTAAATGAGGAGAGTTTTTGCCTCATGAATACTACTCCGGCAAATAAGCTGCAATCTTACCTCAACTGGCTCGACTACTCTGATGATGCCTATCATCCGGTTCAGGAGGAGTGGGAGGATTCACCTCAGCAAACAGGAAGTACTTCGGTTCCTGAGATGGTACGAAGGATCTGCAATATTTTGGAGTTACCCTATCCTGAGGAGGAGATACAGAATTTAGAGGTCTATTACGGTTCCAATCTTGAGTTTATGGGTATACTCAACAAAAGGCCCGAGCTTGCTACGCTAATCCCTCTGGTAAAGCAAAAGATAAAGCGAAGTGAAGGTTTTTTTATTGAATACTTCCGGGATGGTATTGATGCCTATCTTATCTATTTACCTACCTCGAGCATCAACATAGCAGCGGAAGAGGCAACTCATTTTCTTAATGCTCTTCTGCGGCGGCGGCAGCATGGAAAGTCAAAACCCTTTGATCAATTTTATTCTATGGTCATGACCGAGGCTATTGGATTCTTTGGCTCGAAGCTTATCAATGATCGGCGGAAGGTGCAGACCAGGCATGCCTGTAGAAAATTCATGGGCTCCTTTAAAACAAAAAAGCCAAACAGAGAGGAGCGGGAAAAGATCGATCTCTGCTCGCTTATCCTTAAACACCGCTATCTGGAAAACATCTCAAAAAAACCCCATGACTTTACAAAGAAATTTAGTGACCTTTACAAAACGCGCTCCCCAATACGGGGGACTCTGGCAACTCAGTTAGGGTATATGTTAGGTGATAAACTCTTTTATGCAGTAAAGAAGCGACGCTTTCCCTTAAAGGAGATTATCGATCTCTTTAATGATCCCTTTGACAAACCCTTGAGTGCCTTTACCACCTATATGGATATTTCTACTCGCCTAGCTCGCTTGCGAGGGCAAAAGAAGAGTCAGCCTCACTTATAGCTAAGGTCCAGCTTTTCTCACCACGCGGAAGCCACAATCCGCATAGGAATTACTTTCAGAAAGATGTCGCCAAGAACTGGTGCAGAGCTTTTTAAAGTTTAGGTAACTGCCACCGCGAAGCACATGTTTTAAACCAAAGTCAATTCCTGTTGGGTTAATAGCAAGGCCACTCTGTAGACTTTGCATATAGTAAAGCGAGAGTGTGTCCGCTGTGGTGGTGTCACTTTTATCATTACACCACTCCATGATATTTCCCGAAAGGGCATAGAAACCATTAATTGTTGGCGGGGTGGTAACAACTTTCAATACAGAAGAACCTTGACCGGTATTATGGTTGAACTGTGTTTCAACACTGTTGTATCCCCAAGGATACCGTCGCTTCCGGCTCCAATTGTTTAAGTATGATCCTGATTGAGCATACTCATACTCTGCTTCAGTTGGTAGACGATAGCCAGATTTTGCAAAGTCGCAGACAAGGCTGTCGTTGTAACAGGACTCCTTTGAGTCAATAGTTGAGAGATAGTTGCAGAACCGAGCTGCTCCAACCCAATACACACCAGCTGTAGGTAAGTTTAAAGATGTTACTCTACATTTATACAGGCTATCAAGAGTGTCGCGATAGATTGGTTGACCAGGTATTCTAAGATTGATAAGCGTATCCACAAGCGAATCGGGTGCTCTTTTAAGGAGCACCTTTTCAATGGTGTCGGTAGTTGAATCCACATACAGGTGGATAGCCAATGTGTCAAGGGAGTTGAGAAACGCTACATATTGACTGTTAGAAATCTCCTGTCTTCCCAGATAAAAGGAGGAGAGAAATACCTCATGAACTGGTTTTCCCGGACCATTGACTTGTCCTCTTGTTGTTTGTTTATCTTGCCATATATCGCCCATAGCAAAGAGTCCACCTCGAATACCGAGCAATTCGTAATTACTACTTGTCGCTATAGAGATCGGTGGCATGGTGTCAAAGGTTGATAGGTAGGCATGGGGAAGTACAAAGGTGCTGTCATATCCTCCTAAACTGTCAAGTGTTGTTGGGTCGCTATAGATCCAGGTCGAACAGGGATAGGGTGCGCCTTTGCTCACACGAGCTGTTGTGGATATACTGATCTTATAAGCACGGTTCTTTTGTGCCGGTATAAGGGCGACCGAGTCAGTAGCAGCTGCGGATAAAGAGTCGATGGTAGTGCCAACTGAATCTCTAAGAAATATCAGGTAGGAGAGGACCTCTAAGCTGTCATAGGGGTACCAACTGACCATCGCATTGAACCCATCGTAGGAGATACTTTTAAGCTTAGGAGGTTTTGGCTGCCATAAACGGGCTGGCTGGTAGATGTTGGGGCGGTTGCTATAGAGGGTGTCCGTAACAGCACCACTGGTTGGATCAACCAGAATTTTAAAGGCTGCATAGTTGACCCAATAGGTTTGGTTTATGGTAAGTCCCTCAAAGATGTAAGTGGTGTCTTTTGTGATAAAGACATCGATGTAATTCTGGGCCCCATCATAGAGATAGATAAGGTACTTAATCGTGTCTGGTGATGTGTGAGCAACCGGGGACCACTGTGCACGAAATCGACCGGAAAGAGTGGAATCTGCTCCAGTATCAATAATGCGCACCGAGTCAACCCGCAGGTTTGTTGGTGCAGAAATAGTGTCCGGCACAGGATCTGGCGGAATATCAGGAAAATCATCTTCGGTACAGAAGAAGTAGGTTGCAGCAAGTGCCAGCAATAACCAGAGAGGGAGTAATTTTTTAATCATTGTTTGTGTATTGTATTGAGGATCTGTCATATCTATATATTCGGTTATTAAAATAAATTATTGAGGGTGGTGGTATGATTATATCAATCTATTATTCAATTAATATAATACTTTAAGAAAATAATCCGGGGGGAAGTCCCCCCGCATCAAGCTTCCTTCGCACCTTTGAACTGTTTGCATCCACAAACTCAGTTTCGCCTAGCCGGCGAACCAGTGTTTGCGGGCAAACAGTAACGCATGTGCTCAGGTGATCTTGATGGCTCCCCCTTTTTTTATTCGATATTTAGTCATTGCGAGCGTCGCGTGGCAATCTCATGATAATAAATAATAATGGTTGATACATTATGTTTACAATGATACTGGTAAGACTTTGGTAGAAAGGTGAAAGTAAAATCAAGTTATTTGATTTTAGTTCTCTTTTAATAACGACTCTTTTGCCTTTTCAATACCTTGGAGGTTGTTGATGTTGAATACCGGGGTAGAGCGGGCAAAGCCATTGACGCGAATCAAACCGGAGAGGACACGACCTGGGCCAATTTCAAAGAAGGTGTCTATTTCCATAGCTTTACAGGTTTCCATACACTCACGCCAAAATACAGGACTGGTGAGTTGATAGGTAACAAGATGCTTTATAGTTGTCGGGTGCTTTTCTGGCTTGGTGGTTGCATTGAGGATCAGGGTTGTGTGTGGTTTGTTGAATGTTTTTAAATCAATCCAGGATTCAAAGGCTTCCCGAGCTGATGTAATAAAGTGGCTGTGCCAAGGGCCGGAGACCACAATTTCCCGGCATTTGCCCCGCTCCTCCTGCTTGACACGCTGAACAAAGCGGTCAAGGGTATCTCTACTCCCAGAGAGCACGATTTGATTCGGTGCGTTATCATTGGCAAGAGAGATATGGTCAGGTTCGTTTAACTCATCGAGGATCTCCTCGACCCGTTCAAGCGGTACAAAGAGGACCGCCATCATTGTGCCATCACAGCGACTGGCTGCCTCATCCATATGTTTTCCCCGAAAGGCGGCCATAGTTATGGCCATGCGATCATCCACCACACCAGCAGCAGCAAGAGCGGTTATCTCTCCTAAGGAGTGTCCCATCACCACATCAGCTCTAATGTCGGCCTCGCGTAGATGTCGATGGTACCCAAGGGAAACCGCACAGAGTAAGGGCTGTAGATATTGTGCCTTTAATAGCTCCTTTTCAGGACCCCGTAAACAGAGCTGTTCCAAATCCTTTTGGGTGTACTCGCTGGCATAGGCAATCAACTCCCGAAAGTAATTATCCGTTTTAAAGAGATCCTTGGCCATGCCGATCTCCTGTGAGCCTTGTCCTGGGAAAAGAAATGCTATTTTTGCCATGTAATGATCTTTCTTAAGAAACGGTGGCTGTAAGACCACCATCAACGATAATTTCTTGGCCTACAACATAGGAGGCCTGGTCCGAGGCTAAAAAGGTTACCACCTTTGCAACCTCCTCTGGCGTGCCAAAGCGCTTGAGCAAAATACGCTCTTTATTATCCCGCTTTACTTGCCTGGGCATGACTGCTGTCATGTCCGTATCAATAAAGCCTGGTACCACCGCATTGACCCGTATTCCCTTGGGGCCAAATTCTGCAGCAAGGGCACGGGTAAAGGCCAAGAGTGCACCCTTTGATGCGGCATAGTTTGTTTGACCACCCACGCCAATTAGACCAGCAATAGAGGCCACATTGACGATGGCCCCTTTCTGTGCAGTTAACATGGGACGACTTACCGCTCTAACCCAGCGAAAGACGCCATTAATGTTGGTGTCTAATACTTTATCCCACTCTTCAAAGGGCATCAACATGAGAAACATGTCTGCGGTTATGCCAGCGTTGTTTATCAACACATCAATGGTATTTGCTTCATTAAGGATTGCGCTAAGCGTGGTGTCAATAGCTTTGGGGTCCCTCTGAGAGCATTTAAAAGCGGTGGCATCACACTCCTTCGCCAAGGAACGTGCCTCTTCTTCATGGTTGTTGAAAGTAAAATAGACTCGATCACCGGCAGCACAAAATTCCTTAACAATAGCCCGACCGATACCGCGGGACCCTCCGGTGACAATGATATTTCTTTTTGTTGATTCCATAGAGTGGTTTAGAGCTCGTCCAGTTTGACACTCAAGCTTTTAGGCATGATTGGTGGCATTGAAATGGTTGTAACCTGATCATCCGACCCTTCAACAGTAAATGTTAAGCCGGCATAGGCAAGATCAACAGAAAAGAGGGCCAGCCCAATTTTTCGATTAAGAATAGGAGAATAACAGACAGCCTCCACTGTGGCAACAGATTTGCCTTCATACATAATATGTGCTCCTTCAGTAAAGGAGTCACAATCACCAAGAGCACTGACACCAATTATCTTTTTTGTCAATCCCTCTTCACGTCGCTTTTGTATTGCCTCTTGACCGATATAGGAGTCCTTGTCAAAATCGATCATCCATTGGAGCCCTAAAGAGAGAGGGTCCTTTACGTGCATACCTTCGGCAAAGATATTAAAGAAGCGTCCCTCTAAACGGAGATCGTTATGAATAGCAACACCACAGAGACCACCCTTATGTTTTTTTGCAGCCTCTAAAAGGGTGGAAAAAAGTTTCTCTCCCAGCTCTTTGGGGGCCATAATCAGGTAGCCAAACTCCGAGGTTTTGCCAGCCCGAAATAGATGAATTTCTGTGTCCTCAAAGGGATACATCTCAATAGAGAGATAGGGAAGACCCAATACATCAGTCCCAAAAACTTCCTTGGCAACACTCCAAGCTTTAAAGCCATCTATACTTATGACAATCTGCTCATCAGTAACATTTTTACACTCTGCTTCAGCAGCACCCTGTGAATCTAAAATTTGTTGAAGAGTAGCATCGTCAACAATGCTTTCACAGAGAAGCACATACTCTTCATCATTATTGGCGATAAAACAGTCTGCTACTATCTGCCCATCGTCATTGGCTAAAAAGGTATGTAAGACTCTGCCAAAACGGGTTTTTGCCACATTTCCAGCCACAAGTCCGTCTAAAAAGTCCAATGCTGTTTCTTCTGGAATCACATACTTTTGCATAAAGGAGAAGTCTGTGATGCCAACAGAGTCTCGTATATATCCATACTCTTTATCATTATCATGGGTGAGTAAAGGAATTTCGATGCCGAAACGATCACCAAAGGTGACGTTGTTCGCTTCTAAGTTATTTTTTAAGGGTACTGTTCTCATGCTGCTTCCCCCTGTTTATCTTGCTCTGAGATAATAAAATCAACAATTGTGTTGATTGAACGAAGCACAGAGGTATTGTTGTCGGGGATTTTGATGTTAAAGGCATTTTCAACACAGAGTACAATCTCTAAAACGTCCAATGAGTCTAATCCAAGTCCCGCTCCAATGAGGGAGACATCTTCGTGGAGATCCTCTGCAGTATAAGGAAGGTTGAGACGGTTGATCAGATCCTCTTTAAAGGTCGTGATTACCGCTTTTCGTCTTTCAATGATCCGTTGTATATCTTCTGGCATGGCATCAACTTCTTATGGCTTAGCTAAAAATTTGAATTCAGAAAAGGAAAACGGAGTAAAAATAATATCTTAATCCCTGCAATCCAAATCTAAGCGTAAGATCGCGGCGAAATTGTACCCCACATCGGTGGTGCTAAGGCATAGGATTGTTTTGGGGGGCTCATTCGAATTGCGCGTATCAATCTGCTCTAAACCAGAGATTTGTGGCCACAGTTGGAATTTCTTTTTTAGTGATTCTAAGGTAGCTGCAAGGCTAACGAGAATTGATGCACTCTCAATATAGCCCGTGTTGAAGGTGGTGGTGATCAAGGGGATCTGCCCTGCCTGTGATCCTAAAAGAGCGTTTACTGCCTTGAAATATTTGCAATCCTGTTTATTGCCCTGTGGTGCCCAGACAATGCAATCAATCTCCTCTGAATTGAGATGTGCTCTTTTGAGGGCTTTTGTGCAGGCCTGTTGCAGTCCTGAGGAATCCATTTGCTGCTCAGTAAAGAGCCCACCATCCATGCTCATACCATAACCCAACACCTCGGCGAGTATTGATGCATTACGTTCTTTAGCAGCAGAGAGTGTCTCCAGAACAAGCATTGATGCCCCTTCGCCAAGAACCTTTGCTTTGGGGTTTTCCGTACGGAGGCAGTATTCTCTCTCCTCTTCATGTTGGTAAAGAAAACCCATAAGATCGTAATTGGAATAGGTCTGGGCATATACTTCGTCTGCTCCGCCAACGAGCAGCGCTTTAGCCCGCTTATCTGAAAGAAAGTCATAGGCATAGGCAAGAGCCTGAAGACCTGCGTGTGGTCCTGGGGCAAGAGTCATGCTTACACCTTTCAGGCAAAGCGCATTAGAGACCCATCCTGCTGTAGAGTTGGCTGTTATATTGGAGAAGCTGTTAATATCTGCCGTATACGTATCACTTGAAAAAACTGCATCCATGTGGCCGCTTTCGCAAGGGCCATTGCAGACTCCCAGTACAATGCCCACCTCTTCGGCGTTGCGTCGGTTCACCCGCAGGTTTGCGTCCATAAGCGCTACTCGTGCTGCCACCGTAGCATACTGACTAATGGGATTCATTCCGGAAAGGTCCAGGCGTCTGTCAATAGCCTTCACATCGATTGGGTCAACCAAACCAGCCAATTTCGACGTTACTTGGGAAAGACCGAGTCGTTCTACGGAATGTAACCCTTGCTTTTTTTCTAAAAGATGAGTAACCAGTGTATCTGTGCCAACACCCAGGGAGGTGACACAACCGGTGCCGGTAATAACAACCCGTTCATACTCTCGATCCCGAGGCTTTAGTTCTCTATCCCATTGGGTTATGGCAACAGCTGCGTTGTTTCCTCCAAAGGCATAGTTGGCAGAGAGGAATGCTTTATAGGAGAGACTACGATGTGTGTTGGGTACATAGTCTAATGTGCAGCCTGGTCTGGGTTCCGAAAAGTTAAGGGTTGGTGGAACAAATTCTTTGTTCATGGCAAGTATGGCACAGGTGGCTTCCAATATTCCAGTGCTTCCCATACAGTGCCCAAAAAAGGATTTTGTTGACACAACAGGGATGTTTTTGTCACCAATGAGCTTGGCAATTCCCCGACTCTCAGCACGATCATTGGCTTCGGTGCCTGTGCCATGGGCATTAATGCAGCCAATATCCTCTAAGTCAAGCTTAGAATCAGCTAGTGCATTTTGTAGTGTGCGCAAAGAGCCATCACCTCGCGGATCCGGTGCTGTTGGGTGGTATGCATCAGAGGTGGTGGCGTGACCTGCTATTTTTGCATGACAGCGAGCATGGCGTACCAAAGCATGTTCCATCTCTTCTACAACCCAAAAGGCTGCGGCTTCACCAATATTAAGACCAATGGGGGTTGAGAAGGGTGCTGTCTGACTCTTTGAGGTTGCTTTCAGTGCGTCAAATCCGGACATGTTGGCTACACAGAGTGAGTCTGAGCCACCAACTAACACCACATCATAATAACCGCGGGAGATAAGCATGTGAGCAATACCCATAGCCCCGGTTGTAGCAGAGCAGGCTGTGGTGGCAACCCATACATCACCACCAATCCCCAATACTTGGGCCAGTGCTTTGCCAAAACCATAGTATTGGGCTTGAAGGTTCATCTTTTCATTAAAAGCTTTTGATGATTTTCCATGCTTCCACTTATACTCATCCTCTGCAGAAAGAAGTCCACCATTACAGGTTCCTAAGACTAAGGCGACTTGAGGTTTCACTTTTTTTTGATCAAAGGAAAGGTGGGCATCTTCCAAAGCCTTGCGTGCAGCTGCAATGGCATAGTGAAGATAGGGGTCATCAAATTGCTCCAGCTCCTCTTGAGATAAATAGTCCATTGCTGTAAAATCAGTAATCTCCCCACCAATGGTTGTACGAAAGTTGGTGGTGTCAAATTTTGTGATTTGCTTAAGTCCATGCGCTCCCTTTGCAAGGGCATGCTCAATTGTGGAAAGATCGTTTCCTAAAGGGCTAATTGCACCCATACCAGTGATAACTGCTTGACCACGCACACCTTTTCGCTGTAGGGGTATGCCAACAATTTTTTTTCCCTTTTCATAGGTGAGTGGTTCAAAGGCACTGGCATGTCGATCCTTTTTCATGGCAAAAAACTCTTTCCACACTTTTAAGAACTGTTCGTTTAATTGGTCTACACTCATATTCGGATGAGTTGCTACTACATGGGCGCCATTATAGTGACTCCAATTTTTATCAATAATTCGATTCTGTCGTTCCAGACGTTCCCAATGTTTGGTGCCTGGGTAGGGCGTGAAGAGAAAAAACTCGGAGGTGTGAATATTCGCTTTTACATACAATTCCAATACGCGCTCAGCAATACTGGTATCATCCCAATCGCGACCAATTGCAAAGGAGCCAAAGAAACGAATGCCCCTATCTTCTAAGGACTTCACCAAATCACTGAGGAATTGCTGCTCCTTTTTACTACCCTGTATGGCTCGGATAGATACAGGATCTACGTTCATAGTGCAGTAAAAGTTTGCGATACCCGCCTTTGCCGCAAGATCTAAAAACTTTTTATCCGTATTCAGTGCCAAGGTTGATGAGACAAAGTACTTTTTTTTAAGGGGGATCAGCTCTTTAAAAAGCTTTTTTGTATAGTCGATAATTTTTCTTTTTGGAAAGAAGAAGACATCGTCTGCTAAATAGACATTTTCATATTTAAGAGATTTGATCTCCTCGACTACCTGCTCAATTGGCCGGAATCGGATCCGATGTCCCATGTGTGGTGGAATGGCACACATGGCGCACTCATAGGAACAGCCACGGGTGATTTGAACAAGGTCCTCCTCCCAGGTGTAGGAGTCTTTATTGTAGAAGAGGTCCCGCCGGGGAAGGCGCATTTTAGCAAGATCAAAGGTTGATCCACCCCTATAAATTTTCTGAAGCTCACCCTTTTTCGTATCCTCAATGATTGTTTCCCAAGTTGGTTCTACTTCGCCAATATTGACTGCATCAGCATGTTTAAGACACTCATCAACCATAAAGGAGGGAAAAAATCCCCCCATGATAACCTTGGTTCCGTTGGCGCGATAGTTGTCAGCAATTTCAAAGGCTCGGGTTGCTTGGGGAGTAAAGCAGTTTATCGCAACAAGATCAGTTGGAGCACTAAAGTCGATAGGGTCTCCACTATTGTCATCTATAAGCTCAATCTCGATATCCGGTGGTGTCCAGGAAGCCATAATAGGGATACCAAGAGATGGTGGGGTTGTGAAGTCTCCTAAAAAATAATCCACCAGCCCCTTATCAAGTTCAGTGTTGGAGAGGAATTTTTCAAACCGGGGGTATACAAACGTAATTTTCACAATACCATCTCAGCTTTACAATGTTTGATTTATTTGGCTATTTTCTGTTGTTTTAAAGAATGATTCTTTTGATGATTTCTTCTCCTAGTTTGACCTCATCTTTTACGATTAAAATCAATAAAAATTCAACGACAAAGAAATCTCAAAATGATAAAATATAATTACGTTATAATAAGGTAGTAAAATTCGTAATTTAACCTTTTAAATGCGAGGAAAATAATATTAATTTATATATCTTTTAATCGATTACGGATTTTTTCATCCTGATTTTGCAGAACCCTTTTGCATGCTAAGGTACTCATGAAAATTACAATTTCAGAACAAGCGCAGTATTCTACTCAAATAGTTTTTATCTTTGAAGGGAGCAAACCTTCGATTGTCGATTTTGAGGGCAAGAAAGAGGAGATCTCAGTTCGTTATAATAATGAAAATACCAAGATATATTGCGGACTGGGCCCTAAAAAGAACTGTACTGATGAAATTGTTCGATCTGCAGCTGGTGTGGCTATTCGAAAGGGTGCTGACTTAAAGCGTAGTGAACTCTCTGTGATTGTGCCTGTTTTAAAGAGAAAAGGCGTCCGTGCTGCTCAAGCTGCAGTAGAGGGAATTCTATTGGGCTCCTATACCTTCACTAAGTATAAATCGGATAACAAAACTTCTATAAAAAAGGTAGAGGTTGTAACAAAGGATCTCTCCTTAAGTGCGGTAAAAGCACTGGCAAAAATAAAGGAGGGGGTCTTTTTAACACGCGATTTAGTGAATGATAATGCCAGTGTTATAACGCCACAAAAGCTTGCCGAAGAAGCGAAAAAGATAGCCGCAAAAAATAAACAACTCTCCTGCACAATTCTTTCTGAGAAGGAGATTGACAAAAAGGGCTTGGGTCTTTTGAAAGCGGTTGGCCAGGGCGCGCCCTATCCTCCTCGCTTGATCATTCTTCAGTACAAGGGGAATGCCAAATCAAAAGAAACAACTGCAATTGTGGGAAAGGGAATTACCTTTGACTCCGGCGGATTAAACCTAAAACCATCGGGCTATATTGAGACAATGCGCACTGATATGGCCGGTGCTGCTGCAGTTTTGGGGACTATGAAAACCATAGCTGCTTTAAAGCCTTCGATCAATGTGATTGGTGTTGTTGCTGCAGCCTATAATGCCAATGATGGAGACTCCTACTTTCCTGGTGATATATACACCTCCTATTCCGGCAAAACAGTAGAGATTCATAACACCGATGCCGAGGGGCGATTAGTGCTCGCCGATGCTATCTCCTATTGTATTAAAAATTATAAACCAACAGAGATTGTTGACTTGGCAACCTTGACTGGTGCCATAGTGATCGCCCTTGGTGATATGGCAGCTGGTCTGTTCTCCAATAATGATTCTGTGGCAGAAAAATTAGCAAAGGCTGGAGACGCTTGCAATGAAAAACTCTGGCGCATGCCCCTTAGTGAGGTGCACTCTGATTCAATGAAGGGTGAGTTGGCTGATCTTCGAAACATGTCTAAACTACCAAAGCGGCATGCCGGCTCAAGTGCGGCAGCTGCTTTTTTAATGGCCTTTGTGGAAGATACTTCCTGGGCACACCTTGATATTGCTGGTGTTGCCTTTAATGATCGAGAAAGTCGTGGGGAAACGCCAAAGTTTGCCACCGGATTTGGTGTTCGATTACTCCTTACCTATCTATTAGGTAAGTCCTTTGGCTTGGCATAAAAATTAATTGTTAATTTTATACAAGTATACCTCATCATTGTAAGTTGAAACATGATAGTTAAACACCTTATCTCTTCTCTTATGTGCGCAGTGATACTCATTGGAGTATCCTGTTCCTCACCCTATTCATCGCTGTTAAAAAAATCGACCTTTGCCACAGTAGAGCTTCGTGATCGTTGTGTTCAGTATCGGCTCACATCATCAGCAAAGCAAAAAGCTGACTCACTATTTACCACAGCAAAAAAACTTTCCGGAAAGCGTAAGGAAAAGGAGCGATACTATTTGATGAACCTTTCTGCTGCCTACTATACCATTGCTCTGACACAGCGTGAGACAATAAAGGTTCGTATCAAAGTTGACACATTGGAGCAACGGTTAATAAAAGCTGGTGAAGAACTAAAGAACTATAAAGAGGTCCTAGATAAAATCGCTACCATGAAAGAGTAATTTTTTTACGTTAAGACTTCTAATTTGAAACCTGTATGCTGGGACAGATCAATGACGACTGGCTTGATCTTCTGATGGTTTTTTGATTGATACAATAAAATCTGCGGTTTCTCCAAGCAGACATTGTTTAGTCGTGCCACAACTCCATAATATCCAATAAGTTGAGCAGAGGGTGCTTGAACAATTTTAATTTTTGCCCCTACTGGATAAATGGGAACAATAGCGGTGAGTGTTTTAACGATCTCTTTATTTAGGTGACTACCACCGAGTTCAATTAATCGCCGTATTGCATTTGGGATAGTATGAACAGGGCACATCCGACCCGAAAGAAGCATGTCGTATTGATCTGCCACCGCTACAATCTCTGAAAATCGGTGGATCACATGCTTCCGTGAGAAGTCCTTGAGTGGTGGACGGTTTTCTCCGTGTAAATTTCGTGGGTAGCCTGATCCATCCTGATGTTCATGGTGTTGCAAAGCAACAGCTGCGCTGGTGGCGGTTATGGCTGGATTCTGAGAGAGCATAAGATATCCATACACCGCATGTTGCATGTACATCTCAAAATCATCCTCACAGGTAAAGTTACCCTGACATCGACGAATAGAATCGGGAATAGCAATGAGGCCAAGATCGTAATTTATCGCTCCCATGGCAAGCTGTTTCATCTCTTCATAGGTAAAGTAATATTTTCTACCGATTGATAAGGAGATAACAGCCACGTTTATTGCATGGGAAAAGAGGTCGTCGTCGGTCTTTCTTAGGGCATTCATGTTTAAAACAATAGATGGTTGGTTCAGCACCTCATCAATGACCTTCTCAAGTGTATTGATAAAGGCAGAATTGGTTAAGAACTTTGTGAGGTATTGTTTGTTTTGTCGGATCATGCGACGTACATTGCGAGTGCCCTCTTGACGAATGGTAAACGACTTTTTTAGATCACTTACATTACGCTTAAAAGAGACCTGCAGCTCTCGCTCAACATGCTCGGAGATTATGTTTTCCGGAATGACATCTTCGGTTTCTGGGACATGAATGTAAACCGCTTCAAATCCCAGCTGCTGAAGACGTCGTCGATAATTGCCAGTGAGTCGATATCCAGCTGCCAATAACAATTCTCCGGTGGGAAGGAAAATTGATTTTCCTAAAACCATTTCATCTGTAACTTCATCTAAGGAGAGTCGAACCATGGTACTATTGTGTGATTACTGTTTTTTGTTATAGGGTTTACAGTTTATAGGGAAACTCTTCCCACGCTTGGTCAACAAAGGCTTTATACTCATTTTCAAATCGAGAGCGGGGGAATCGTTCTGCATTCATCCTTATACGTTGTGGATCAAATTGACCCTCCTTAGAAAGAAATTCTTTAATTGCATCAATGATATTGTTCACCCGTTGTTTGTAGAAAAAGAGCCCGGTCTCTTCGTTGATTACGGTTTCTAAGGCGCCACCCCTACCATAGGCAATGACCGGTAGTCCTGCGGCTTGGGCCTCTACATTGACAATGCCAAAATCTTCCTCTGCAGAGAAGACAAAGGCCCGAGCTTTACTCAGGTAGTCAACCATTACCTCCTGCGGTTGATAGCCAACAAAGTGAATGTTTTTGTGCGCAATTGACTTAAGGTCCTTTTTTGCTGGTCCTTCTCCGATGATAACCAGAGGGAGCTTTAGCTCATTAAAGGCTTGAATAACTAAATCGATCCTTTTATAGGGTACCAATCGAGAGAGGGTGATGAAATAGTCATCCTTTTTGTCGGCGATGTGGAAATTGTCAACATCAACCGGCGGATAGATGACCGTTGCATCGCGATTGTAACACTTTTGGATTCTTCGAGCAATGTATTTAGAGTTGGCAATAAATTTGTTGACCCGTTTTGCTGACATAGCATCCCACATGCGAATATAATGGAATATGGCGCGGACCAAGAAGCTCTTAAGACCACCGGAGAGGTTACTGGTTTCAAGATACTGAAAGGTCAAATCCCAGACATAGCGCATGGGACTATGGCAGTAGCAGATGTGAAGTTGGTCCGATGAGTTGAGTACACCCTTTGCCACAGCATAGGAAGAGGAAAGGATGAGATTGTAGTCGCGGAGATCGAATTGCTCAATGGCCATGGGATAAAGTGGGAGAAAGGCTCTATGGTGTTTTCTGCCAAAGGGAAGTCTCTGTAGGAGAGATGTCCTCACTTCAGTATTCTCCCATTGGGTTCCAACTAATCCTTCGGGATCATGGAACAGGGCATGCATAGAGCCGGGGTACAGATTATAGATCGACTGAAGTACACTTTCCGCACCAGCCTGTGTCACTAACCACTCATGTATAATTGCAGTATTCATGAAATTATTTCATTGCTCGTAAATATGATCAGGTTATCTGAACGAAATATCAGATAGTTTTTGTAGATAAAGTCTTGAATTAACAATACCTATCGTTAGTATAATTATAGCATTATGAAGATTGGTATGCACTTTAAAAAAATCTAACACATGAAAAATGCGGAATTTATTATATTTATCGGATTATTTCGAAATAACCAAATTTAATTTTTTTAAATAAGGAAAGACTGATTATGTTTCGTCCAGAAATAAAAGTATGTGATTGCACAGTCCGTGATGGCGGCCTGATGAATGACTCAAATTTCAGCCTGGAAACAGTGAAAAACATCTATAAAGCGCTCAGTGCTTCCGGTGTTGATATTATTGAATTAGGATACCGTAATAGTAAGAAGATGTTTTCTCCTGAGAAGTTCGGTGCCTGGCGATTCTGTGATGAAGATATGCTTCGCAAGGCTACCGATGGCGTTGAGAGTAATGCAAAATTGGCAGTTATGCAGGATGCCCACAAAGCCTCTGCCGACGATGTGCTGCCAAAAGAGGATAGTGTCGTTGATATCATTCGCGTGGCAACCTATGTAAAAGATGTGGATAAGGCAATTGCCTTGGCTAATAATGCCACGGACAAAGGATATGAGGCTGCCATTAATATTATGGCAATCTCCCATGCATTAGAGCGGGAATTAGAGGAGGCTCTACAACAAATCGAAGAGGAAACAAAGGTCTTTTCCTGTTATATTGTAGACAGTTTTGGCTCTCTCTACAGTGAAGATATTGACTATCTTATAAATAAATTTAAATCCATACTCAAAACTAAAGAGGTTGGTGTTCATTGCCATAATCAGCAGCAACTGGCCTACGCAAATACCATAGAGGCGATCATTAAAAATGTTAATTACCTTGATGGTACGCTCTACGGGCTTGGGCGAGCAGCTGGCAATTGTCCCTTGGAACTTCTTATGGGTTTTCTTAAAAACCCCAAGTTTGATATTCGTCCCATTCTCGATGTGATTGGCAAGGAGATCCTGCCCATGCAGAAAACCATGACCTGGGGATACACCATTCCCTATATGATCTCTGGAATTCTCAATCAGCATCCTACCGATGCTATGGAGCTTATCAATCTTCCCGATAATGATCCAAACAAATTTAATTTTGCAGCCTTTTACGAAAAGCAGTCTAACGAAGAGTTTTAGAGGTTAACTGTAGTAAAAGAATGTAATGGCTCTTATTACATAAGGTGTCGCAATGCCCAGACCAGCTTGGGAAATTTTCCCAGGCAGGTTCTGAATATCTTAGACATGGTTAATTGGTCCTGAGGAATTGCAGCAAGTGCCTGAGCACCTCGGTTATACTCCACATCAGAGACATTAAGCAGAGAATTTTTTACCTTTGCCAATTTAAAATGGCTTGATCCAAGTTTTTTATGCCAAGCCTTTTCATAGGAGTCGGCCAGCTTTGCCATCTCTTTTTCTGAATATGCATTAACCATTGAAACAGCAAATTGTGCAGCCAGGGTTCCCGATTTCATAGCCTCAGATATTCCAGCCCGGGAGATGGGATTTACCGTACTCACCGCGTCACCGGCTTTTATGAGTCGTTTGAAGGCAATGGGTGAACGCTGTTTAAAACAGGGTATAGAGCCGCCATAGGCCCCGACAATGTTGCCCTTAGGGAAGTGTCGCTTGAGGAAGGTGTCCAGTAGTTTTTTAATGTTAACCTTGCTGCGAAGTGTTGTGCCAACTAATACACCGGCGTTGACGCTCTCCTTGTTTCGAGGAAAGGCCCAGGCATACCCACCAGGTGCTAGTTCTTCGCCGACATAGAGGTGCACTGTGTCGGTCTCCGCTCTAACACCTTCCACATGAGCAAAGTAGGCGGCTTCAAGGTCCTTTGGTTTTGAACTAATGGGCTCGTCATGACCAATACGTGAGAGTGGTCCAGAGCAATCCATGACAACCCGCGCCTCGATGCTTTTGCCATCATCCAGAAGAAGTGTTCTTGTATCTGAGGGCTCTGATACAGAAACAACAGAGTGGTTAAAGAGACCAGTGGCTCCCAATTCCAAGCACTCATCAGCCAGATCGTGCTGCATCAGGGCTCGGTCAATTATGTACCCCTTATTATTATCAGTGTAGGTAATTGCTGTGTTGTCAGGGGCATGCAGAGTAAGATTGCTTACCACCGAGCGGATCCAGGAAAGTTTTGGCTCTAAAACTTCATGAAACCCAAGTTTGCCCACCCCCTCTGCACAGGGGATCCGCTTGTTTTTATCGGTGCTCTTTTCAATAAGAATCACAGAAAGAGGTTTATGATGGATGAGGATATTCCGGGCTGCGCAAAGTCCTGCAGGTCCAGCACCAATGATCGCAATGTCATAAATTGTACCCATAACACAATAAAGATATATCAGGTTTTTAGATTTTATCCAAACATATTAAAAGAAAACTCATTATTTCAAGCAAAAGGTATATTTAACGCTGATCAAGATAATTATAGTTTAAAATCTTTATATATATCAATGGAGAGAGCAGTTGGAGCCAGTTGAAAATTTAAACGATCAGATGAAGGTCCGTCGAGAGAAGATGGACCTCCTTCGCCAAGAGAAGATGCATCCCTATGCTGAGCGCTATGAAACAACCCATTCCTGCAAGCAAGCAAATGAACTTGCTGATGGTGTCAGTGGTGTGCGTGTTGCAGGCAGACTCATTGCTATGCGCTATTTTGGCAAATTAGCCTTTGGTCATATTTATGGGTATGAAGGAAAAATTCAGTTTGCTCTTCAGAAAAATAAGCTTAAAGAGAGCTTTGCCCTGTTTAAAAAGCTTGTAGATATTGGTGATTTTATTGGGGTTGCCGGTGAGATGATTACCACAAAGACTGGTGAGAAAACAATTGATATTGCTGAGTGGACCTTCTTAAGCAAAGCGCTTCGACCTTTACCGGAAAAGTTTCATGGTATTGTTGATCCTGAGTTGCGCCTTCGTAGGCGGTATTTAGATTTGGTCATGTCCCCGGATATTATGGAACGCTTTAAAAAACGGAGCCAAATCATTAAGACCATCCGTGACTTTTTGGATGGTAATGACTTTGTTGAAATTGATACACCCATTTTGACGAATAAAGCCAGTGGGGCCTTGGCTCGTCCCTTTGTTACGCATAACAATGCATTGGATATTGATGTGTATCTTAGGATCGCTCCTGAGACCTATCTCAAACGGGCCATTGCCGGTGGGTTTGAACGGGTCTATGAATTTGCTCGATCCTTTCGTAATGAGGGTGTTGACGCTTCTCATTTGCCTGACTTTATGCTTTTAGAGTACTACTGTGCCTTCTGGAACTATGAAGACAATATGAACTTCACAGAAAAGCTCATGAAACATCTTCTCAATGAGATTGTGGGAAGTTTGACTTTAGAGTATCAAGGAACCACTATCTCCTTTGAGGGCTCCTGGCCTCGTGTCTCTTTCCGGGAGTTAATTCAAAAGGATTGTGGTATAGACATTAACCAGTTTGAGGATCGGGATTCACTTCTTGCAGAAATTAAAAGCAAAAATATCTCCTTTGAGGATGAGGTTGATGTGTCTAAAGCTAGTCGTGGTACACTCATTGACCTCCTCTATAAAAAGGTCTCAAGACCCAAATTGATTGACCCAGTGTTTATCATTCACCATCCCTTGGATCTTTCTCCGTTGGCACGCAAAAATGATGAAAATGACCTGATCGTTGACCGTTTTCAATTGGTTGTCAATGGCTGGGAGGTGGTTAATGCCTACTCCGAGCTAATTGATCCCCTTGATCAGGCACAACGATTCAAGCAGCAGGCTGATGCACGGGCTCGTGGTGATGAAGAAACCATGGACTTTGATCAGGATTTTCTTCTCTGTATGGAATATGGGATGCCACCCATGTCAGGGTGGGGTATGGGTGTTGATCGAATTATTGCCCTGTTGACCAATGCAACGACATTGCGTGATGTCGTACTCTTTCCCTTACTTCGACCTGAATAGAACCAAAAGAGTGTAAGTAGATACTATATGGAATGGTTTATTGCTCAAAGATATCTGTTAGAGAAACGCAAATACGGCTCTAATACTGTTGTTGCTCTATTTTCAACAGTCGGTGTTTTTTTAGGGTCGCTGGTCCTTATTATTGCCCTTTCCATTGCAAATGGCTTTGAAAAAGAGGTGCGTGACCGCATTGTGGGTACTCTTGCTCATGCAGAGATTTTACAATTTCACTGTGAGCCCTTTGAGGGCTATGACTCGTTGCGACAGGAAATCCTGAAGCACCCCAAGGTAGTAAGTGCGGCACCCTATATTATGGGCAAGGTCGCTGTGGAGCACAATCAGGTGCAAGAGGCTGCTATGGTTAAGGGGATTGATCAGTCCCTTGAGCCAGAGGTAACTGAGATTGCTGAGGCTATCAAAATCGGCACATTCTCTTTAGATTCAATTGTTTCTAAAAGAAACAGGAAACTTCCAGGAATACTCATTGGTATGGGCATGGCCAATAAAATGGGCGTGCGGGTCGGTGCTGAGGTTGTTCTCATTACCTTGGTTCCTGTGGAGGGTGAGATAGATCCGGTGCCAAAAATGATGCGTTTTGCCATAACCGGTATTTTTGAAACCGGCATGTGGGAGTATGACTTAAATCTTGTCTACATATCTCTATATTCAGCACAACGCTTTTTTAAAACTGATGGAGTCGAGGGTATTCAGATAAAGACAACCGATCTTTTTAAGGCCGGTGAGATTGCCGATGAGATCAAAGACTCACTTGGTGGATATCCCTTTCGATCTGAAAATTGGCATAGTAAGAACAAGTCACTTTTTAAGTGGATGAAGCTTGAAAAGTTGATAATATTCATTGTCATCTCACTGATTATGGTTGTTGCCTCTTTTAATATCATCTCCTCATTAATTAGAATTATTGTAGAGAAACGACGAGAGATTGGTATTCTTATGAGCATGGGTGCCTCCTCTGGAAAAATCATGATGGTCTTTATGCTCTACGGAACTATGATTGGTCTGATTGGTTCAACTTTGGGGACTGGGTTGGGGGTAATTCTCTCCTATGCACAGCATAAGTGGCAGCTGATAACACTTCCCGGTGATATTTATTTTATAACAAAATTGCCGGTTCTGCTTCGCATGACTGATACGGTTGCCGTTTACATGGTGGCAAATGTTATCTGTATGCTCGCTGCAATCTACCCTGCTTGGCGAGCCTCAAAGACTCCACCAGCAGAATCTTTACGCTATGAATAACCCATGAGAGATAGAACCTGTTGAAAGTAAATCTATGGTACGTGTTGAGAATTTAGTTAAAGTTTTTAAAGAGAGCGCAGATCCTATCCGAGTGTTGGATAGCACCTCCTTTTCAATTGAGACCGGTGAGATGGTTGCACTGATAGGGCAAAGTGGTGCTGGAAAAACAACGCTGTTGCAAATTTTGGGTGGTCTCGACACATACACATCGGGGCAGGTTATTATCGATGGCAATGAAATCGGATCAATGAAGCCAAAAAGTCTGTCTGAGTTTCGGGGAAAAAAGATTGGCTTTGTGTTTCAGTTTCATCATCTCTTGCCAGATTTTACCGCAGTTGAGAATGTGATTTTACCAGGACTTATTGTTGGCAGTCAACGTCCTGTTGCAGTTAAAAGGGCAAAAGAGCTTTTACAAATAATGGGCTTAGAAAAAAGATTTACTCACTTTCCAACCGAACTTTCTGGAGGAGAGCGCCAGCGTGTTGCCCTGGCCCGAGCACTTTTCAACGAACCCGCTCTTATTTTAGCGGATGAGCCAACAGGAAACCTTGATTCCTCAAACAGCAAACATTTGATGGAGTTATTTCGCAAGGCAAACAGTGAATTAAATCAAACATTTTTAATAGCCACCCACAATGAGCACCTCTCTGCCACCATGCACAGAACAATAAAAATTGAGGATGGCAAGATCATCGACACTTAAACGATTATTAGAAATTCAAGATAACTGTTTTCATTTTTAAAACAATCTTTTAATTTTAACTAAAAGCGCATTAGAAAAACGTGTTTAATCCAATAGGAGCGTGAGGATAGATGGAAAATAGGAAATGTGATGAATGCAATATGGCGCCAGCGAACATCCATCTCACTCAAATAGTTCAAGATGAGATGAGCGTATTACATCTTTGTGAAGATTGCGCTAAAAAGAAGGGCATATCTATTGTCATTCAAGATGAACAGCAGGACACCTTGGCACAAGTACCAAGCAAACCAGTTGAGAAAACTGTAGAGGAAAAAAAGAGTGATGACCAAGAGGTACCTCAAATTACCTGCCCCTCCTGTTTTATGACTTTTGCTGAGTTTAAGAAACAGGGATGGCTTGGCTGTACAGCCTGTTATCGATCCTTTGAAAAGGAGATTGGGGAGCTTTTGGTACAGGTCCATGGATCAGCCCAACATAAGGGGAAGGTCTATGACAAATCCTGCGATAAAGTAGCTGTTTCAGAGGATATGCATGTTTTACGATCCGAGCTTGCGCATGCTATCAAGTCTGAAAAATTTGAATTGGCAGCCCTCATTCGTGATAAAATCAACAGCGTTTCAGACAACAAGCCGCCGCACAATAAACAGGAATAGTCATGATCCCCGGAGAAATTATTGAACAGCTACCGCCATGGTTTAAAAATGACGGTCCCGACTCAGATTGTGTTATTTCCACCCGCGTTCGACTGGCTCGAAATGTTGTTGATTATCAATTTCCTCTTAAAGCTTCGCTATTAGAGAAGAAAAATCTCTTTGCCGCTATAACTGAAGCAGTTAGCACAATCCCGCAATGTAAAGATTTTACACCATTAAATTTTTCAAATGTAGAAAAAGTTCAGCAAGAATTCTTTTTAGAGAATCGCATTGTCAGTAGTGACCTCATTGTTCAAGAGGGAGATCGGGGAGTGATCTTCGAGTACGGAAACTCAATGAGCATCATGGTCAATGAAGAAGACCACATACGCATGCAGGCGCTCTGTTCTGGGTGTCAACCGGAAATGGTTTGGCAGACTCTCAACTCCTTGGACGATCAACTGGGACAATTGGTTCACTATGCCTATGATAAAAAGTTGGGGTTTCTAACAACCTGTCCAACCAATTCTGGGACTGGTTTTCGCATATCCTTTCTTATGCACCTTCCAGGTTTGGTCCTTACCAAATCGATCGATTCGGTCTTGGCTGGAGCAAGTCAAATGGGCATGGCCACACGAGGCTTTTTAGGAGAAAGTTCTGATGTGGTCGGTAATTACTTCCAGATTTCAAACCAAGCAACCATGGGAGCTTCTGAAGATAAATTTACCGAGGATACTTTAGCAATTGTCAAGAAAATTGTTGATTATGAACGGGCTGCGCGAGAACGAATTCTTGAAGATGCCAAGGTTGAAATCACGGATAAAGTCTTTCGGTCCTATGGATTGCTCAAATATGCGCGAACCTTAACTGTTGAGGAATTTCTCAACTTAAGCTCTGCACTTCGATTTGGAATAGAATGTAACCTCTTTCCCGATATGGAGATAGAGCTTTTAAATCGCATGACCCTCCTTTCTCTACCGGCGCATATGGAGCTCTATTTCAATAAAAGAATGGACCGGGATGCTCAAGATATTTTTAGGGCAGATTTAGTTAAAGAATTTCTTCCAACCATTTAATTGTCTAACTCTTTGTCGATATAATATAATTACCACGATTATCCAATTGATTACAGGTATTTATTATATTTCTATATTACTAATGAACAATACAATCGAGGAATACAAAGCATGATGAATGGAATGTTTACTGATCGGGTTAAAAAGGTAATGCAAATCGCCCGGGAAGAATCAGTAAGATTAGGGAATGACTACGTTGGTACCGAACACTTGTTACTTGGTTTGATTAAAGAGGGCGATGGCGTTGCTGTTGCTGTACTGAGAAGCATGGGCGTTGATTTAGAGGCGCTGACTTCAAATATTGAAAAGGCAATCACCTCTGCCGGTGGTATGGTAACCATTGGACAAATGCTTCCCTTTACACCGCGCGCAAAGAAGGTGTTGGAGATTGCCGCCAATGAGGCCCGGTCTATGTCGCATAAGTACATTGGGACTGAGCATTTACTTTTGGCTTTGATGAAGGATACCGAGTCAGCAGCTGCAAATGCATTGGTTGCTGCGGGGCTTGAATATGAGAAGGTGAAAGAGGAGATCAATAAAGTTTTACGGGGTGGTGAAAGTGTAGGTTCTCCCTCAAAGGAGAAGAGCAAGACGCCCTTTTTAGATCACTTTGGTCGAGACTTAAATGCCATGGCCAAGGATGGACGGTTAGATCCTGTAATTGGTCGCGAAAAGGAGATTGAACGGGTGGTACAAACCCTCTCCCGTCGGAAAAAGAATAATCCCGTACTCATTGGTGAACCCGGAATTGGTAAGACCGCTATTGTTGAAGGATTGGCTCAGAAAATTGTTGAGAAGGCCATTCCTCAGGTGTTGGAGAACAAACGGGTGATTAATCTTGATATGGCCTCTATGGTGGCTGGTACAAAATATCGAGGTCAGTTTGAAGAGCGTCTTAAAGCGCTTATGGTTGAATTGCAGAAAAATGAAAATATTATCATTTTTATTGATGAACTCCACACCATTGTTGGTGCTGGCGGATCAGAGGGAAGTCTTGATGCATCGAACATCTTTAAACCTGCGCTTTCCCGTGGAGAGATTCAGTGTATTGGTGCTACGACTCTTGACGAATATAGAAAGTATATCGAACGGGACGGTGCCTTGGCACGTCGTTTCCAAACCATTATGGTTGACCCACCAAGTGTCAAGGAGACTATCCAGATCCTCCAGGGACTTCGTCATAAATATGAAGAGCATCATAAGGTTACCTTCTCTGATCGTGCTATAGATCAATCGGTCAAGCTCTCTGAGCGGTATGTCTCTGATCGATTTCTTCCGGATAAGGCTATTGATATACTCGATGAGGCTGGTGCCCGTAAACGTCTGTCGAGCATGGAGATTCCGCCGGAAATCAGAGATATGGAGCGCGAGATCGAGGAAGTTATCAAGGACAAGGAGAAATCCGTTGAAGAGCAGGACTTTGAACATGCAGCAAAACTTCGTGATAAACAGGATAAGCTTAAGGGTGCTCTCTTAGAAAAGAAAGCGCTTTGGCGTAAATCAAAATCCGAAGAGCGGCTCCTAGTGGATGAGACCACTATAATTGAGGTGATTGCCACCATGACCGGTATACCCTTGTCGCGTTTAGAGGAAGAGGAATCTCAGAAACTGTTGCATTTGGAAGATGATCTTAGAAAGCGTGTTGTGGGACAAGAACAGGCTCTTGAATCGATTTCGAGAAGTATCCGGCGATCCCGTGCTGGTTTACATAGTGCTAAAAGACCGATTGCCTCATTTATTTTCCTTGGACCCACCGGTGTTGGAAAGACCGAGCTCGCAAAGACTCTTGCCCAGATTCTCTTTGATACAGAAGACGCGTTGGTACGTATTGACATGTCGGAGTATATGGAGAAGTTCGCCGTTTCTCGTTTGGTTGGTGCACCTCCTGGATACGTTGGCTACGAAGAGGGTGGTCAGTTAACTGAAAAGGTGAGAAAGAAGCCCTACTCGGTGATCCTCTTTGATGAAATTGAAAAAGCCCATCCCGATGTCTTTAATATTCTTTTACAAATCCTTGATGATGGTATGGCAACCGATGCCTACGGTCGTCATGTAAACTTTAAAAATACCATTATTATCATGACCTCCAATGCGGGTACTCGGGATGTAAAAAAGACCAGCCAGGTTGGATTTGGTAAATCGGATAGTCTTACCTCTTACGAAGCAATGAAATCTAAGGTGATGGATGAGTTGAAACGAATATTTAACCCTGAGTTTTTGAACCGGGTTGATGAGACAATTGTCTTTAATCCTCTTGGCAAAGAGGAAATTGCTCAGATCGTTGAAATTCATCTTAAAGAGGTGTCTGAGCGGCTGTTGGAACGTGAGGTTAAACTCAAGATTAATAGCAAGGCAAAAGCATTTATTGTGGAGGAGGGTTTTGACCCGGTCTTGGGAGCTCGCCCACTCAATCGATCTATTCAACGTCTCTTAGAAGACCGACTTGCTGAGGAATTTCTTAACGAAAAAATTCATGATGGCGATACTGTCGAGGTCGGTTTTTCCAAGGACAAATTGACCTTTACCAGTAAACCAACAGTCAATGAAACCTCGTAAGTGGATTATACTGGTAGGATTATGCGCTTGTGTTTTATTGGGAACCTTCTTTTTTGTAAAAAGATCGCTTAAGAAAAATAGAAACATAGAGCAATTGTTGGTTCAGTATGTGGCACCCTTAGTAGGCGGTGCCTTTGATGTTGAGAACATTGACATCGGTATTTTTTCTGTGCACCTGTCTGGTGTCAAGGTCGCCATTCCTCTAAAGTCTTTTCAGATTAATGTCACCAATATTAAAATAGGGTTTTCTCTTTTTGAATTCATTCGCACCCGAGGAGATGTTACCCGCAGCATCGATAAGGTGATATTTGTTGACCCGACGATTGAATTCGCGTTTTCTAACCTGGATGCAATTACTGATACATCTACAACTACAGGTCAAAGCTCCAGTTTTACCCCGGTTCCTATTAAAGATATTCTTATTCAAAACTGCCGAATATTTCTAAACGCAGGGCAACAGGAAAGAACTGCTTTGGGAGAAGGACTCACTGGTCGACTCTATGGACGAGATGGTGCCATTCTCTTTGATCTTACTGGTCGTTTTGGCTCTGTAAAGAAAAATGTTTTTCTCTCTGGAGAGTTTGATACACAAAAAAAACAACAGCACCTCTCAATACGGTTGGCAAAGGCTCATATAAAGAAACCCATACAGTTTAATACTCTCACCTTGAATAATGGGGTCCTGGATGGCGTATGCGAATTTTTCTTTACCGATACAACCTTTCCAGAAAACATAGAGGCTCATGGGGCAATCACTGTTGATGAAGGCGTTGCGTCACTTTTTTCTATTGATAGTGCCATTCATGATATAACAATGCAGTGCTCTTTAAAGGAAGATAGGGTGGCCATTGACACACTATTCGCTGCATGGCAGGGGGCTTCGATCACTGGAAAGGGAGATGTTGCTTTTTCCCAAAAACAACCCAGTAGCTGTTACGTACGCATAGACGGTATGGACATTTCCCAACTTTCTAAACAATCTGAGAGACAATCGTCCGTTGTTAGTGGTGTTGGGTGGGTTGAGGTCTTTGGCAACAATAGGAATAGAAATCATGAGTTTGTGACCGATATTGTGGTTAGTGGATTTACCGCCTTTGGATCACCCTTCAACACTATTGCTGGACGCTGTCGAATAGGAATGACTCAAACTGTTGTAGACACGCTCTTTGTCAAGCATCGACAATTTCGTGCTGGGGCTTCCGGTGTTTTAAATTATGCAAAAACACCGATAACCTACTCTTTTACTATTGATGGAGAAAGTGACCTCTCTTCCATTAGGGATGATTTCTCTGGTACAGCGTCTATCAATGGGTCAATAAGAGGACTTGACGAAAAGTATACGACAAATATGACTATAAGGGGAGATTCTCTGTCGCTCTATAGAATTCCCTGCGGTAATCCAACCTTTACTTTAAAAAACATCGGATCTAAGATTTCTATTTTAAGTGAGAAATCTTCCAATAGCACACTCCTACTTTCTGGAGAGATTGATAGTCTCACCTCTGAGACACCACAATGTGATCTGTCCTTTTCTATAGCACCATCTGTAATTCGTCAATTTATCAGTGGGATGAGCGATAAAAAAAAGATTGTCCTAGATAGTGTTGATTTTTCTGGTACCCTCAAGGGACCCCTCATGACCCCAAACATTCGTGGGAGAGTATTTGCTCAAAGCGGATTATTTAAGGGGGGAGCACAAATAGAATTAGATACCAGAGCAGATAATAAACCCTTTCTATGGCGTGTAAGAAGCCAGAACGTTTCGGTTGCAGACTCTGCGTATTTCTTTATGGCTCACGGCCTTTTGCAGCATGATACCCTGACTATTTCCTCCTGTACCTTTCTTGACACAGTGCAGTGCTCTGGCATCATTTTGTTGGGTGATTCGGGAGCGCTTGATTTGTCCGGTGTTTTTCAATCGGTCTCTCTTAAGGCGCTCAATCAATTCGCCTTTAATGGTACTCCTGTTGTTGAAAATGGGATTCTCCAGGGAACCTTTCGACTACAGGGACCTATACAGAGTCCAAAATCGACTATGCAATTCAGTCTTCGGCAAGGCTCTTTTTCCGGGATATCCTCTTTAAACACTGACGTCGTTTGTCATGGTACCGGGAGTCAGTTTACTGTTTCTCCCTTTGTCATTCGTAAAGATAAGAGAATCTTAATTTCTATTGATACCATATCAAATAGTGGGCACCTCACCCTTTCAGGTTCTTTTAAGGAGGTTGCCATTGGGGAATTGCTTAAAAAGGGCATTGAGGAAGATTTTACCTTATCCGGTCTGGTATCGGGGAAATTTAGTACGGCCAGCACGGGCTTTCCCATCTCCATATCGATGTTCTCCAAGGAGATCGTATTTAATTCTTGGAAACTTGATTCAGTTACTGCTGGCTTGAGTATTACTGAGAAGGGTGTTTCGATTGATACCCTTTTAGCCTCAGATTCGACTCGGTCAACCTGCATAGCCAAGGGAGTCGTACCCTGGCCTTTTTTCAATAACAGTGAGGAGGATCACGATACTCTTCGTGGTTCACTCAAGGTATCCGGTGATCTTTTGGCCTCTTTAGAACGACACTATTACTCTCCTGTGGGTGGTCACGGGAAGGGTTCTATCAACATACAATTTTTCGTTGCTGCTGATGAGTGGCATTTTGAAGAGGCCGAGGCCTCTATACCCTCTGGTCTTATGACAATAAACCCCTTTGTTCCAGATCATGCAAAGGAGGTCTCCTTTTCTGCATCAATGGATGACTCCTCTAAACTTCACTTTGATTTAAGAGGGAGAATAAATCGGAAACCGGTGCGAATTTTTAGCAGTCATGATGTGCCAAAAGGGTTTGAATCAATTACTATTGGCAATATTGATTGTGGTGTGATTGCTGTGAGCACACCAAAAAATGGTATTCACATATTTATGCCAGGATTCATGGAGCGAGGTACTGTTGTAGAGGTCGACTTTGCACCCATAGCACCTTTTAAGCAGTTTGCCCTCTCTGGACCTATGGAACGATTAAAGATCAATGGCACCTGGATAATACATAATACTGAGTTTACCTTTCCCTTTTTAGAGGATGAACCGCCACCTATGGAGGAAGACCCGTTCCCCTATATCACCTGGAATCTCAATGTGAAGGCGGGAAACAGAAATGTGATCTATTACTTCAATGTGGGAGCAAAAAAACGAAGACTCATCCGGTTTGTTGAATGCTATGTGGATCCCTCCCACACAATCAAAATTCGAGGTCGAGAGTATGATGGGACCTTTAAGCTCTATGGAAGCTTAGCCTCCTATAGGGGCTATGCCTTTTATGGAAAAACTTTTAATAGGAATTTTAAGCTGGAGCTTGATTTCTTTCCCATTAAGAATGACATGGGTCCTGGATTCAATAATATGCCAATCATTGAGGGTTCTGCCGAGGCATTTTCCGATAGTTCCCGCTATGATCGAATAACCTTAACCGTATTGACCAGAGATTCTTTAACCGGGGTGTTGCGTGAACGGGGGCGATTTAAAGATATTGCCTTCCGTGTTTCCTCAGATTATGAGGAGATCCCCGGAGAGTCAGAAAAAGATTTCTATCGTGAGGCGGGACTCAATTTTATCACCCTTAAAGGAGCGGGGGAGATCGTCTCCGATTTTGGCGACCAATATTTACAGCGTTATCTTTTACAGCGATTGGAGAGAAAGCTGGCTCGAAGAGTCGGTCTTGATGTAATCAGTTTTGAAACTTCCATTGCTTCAAATTATTTTAATTACTTTTATAACAATCGAGATAATTTTGATGATCTATCTGAACAGTGGGGATACCTAGCATTTGCCAATGTAGGGCTTACCTTGGGAAGATATTTCTTTCGAGATAAATGGTTTTTAAAATGGAGGACCGAGCTAATCCCCCGAGATATGATATTGAATCCAGAGCATAATATTGGCTTAGAGTACCAGCCAATGGAATATTTTTGGATGGATTTTAATTACGGTTTTTATCGATATGAAAATCTCTTTCAATCAAACCCTAAGGTTCGGATGCAGCTTCGAGTACCCATTGGAAAATTTAGAGATGCGATGAATTTCTAAAAAAAGGACAATTTTTTAAATATACCTTCGTATTAGATACCATGATGGCGATTGACAACCCTGAAACTCAACGACAATAAGACGTTCGGAGAATTGATGTATAAAAAGTTATTTTACACCTCTGTTTTAACCCTGGTCATTGTATGTGTAAACTCCTACGGTAAAATATTGGATACTCTAGTAATAGAGGGACTTTCCATAAATAAACCTGCGGTTGTACTAAATAATCTTCCCTTTCAGAAGGGTAAAGAGTTTTCCACAATGGATATTCAACGATCCATAAAAACACTCTATCACTTAGGACTTTTTAAAGATATTTCACTATTCGTTACAGAGGAGACTGACACCTCTGCATCGCTGCTTTTAAAAATTGAAGAGTTCCCCCAATGTGAGGCCGTAGAGTTTTCTGGCTTTAAAAAAATCAAGGAGGATGAGCTTGAAGAGGAGGTGTCACTACGAAAAGGCTGGTCCATTAGTGATGCTCAAATTCATGAGAATATCAAGATTTTAAAACAACTCTATGCAGAGAAGGGCTACCTCCTGGCTGAAATTGAGGCTGATCTTATAGAGACTAAAGTTCCTGGAAACGTCATTATTAAATTTAAGATCAAAGAGGGTAAAAAGGTCCGGATTAAAAGTATTCTTTTGTCTGGAAACAAAGCCTTTTCTGAGAAGAAGTTAAAAAGAAAGCTCAAGACCAAGGAAAAAAAGCTTTTCAGTAGTGGCGAATATGATGAGGAGAAATTCAAGCTTCATAAAGATAGCTTGCTTACCTATTATCACGACAAGGGTTATCTCGATGCAAAAATTGACCGTGATAGCGTATGGTATGGAAAAAATAAGCGTGACATCTTTATTCAAATAAACATTGTTGAGGGTACACGCTACTATGTTGGCGATTTCTACTTCACCGGTAATAAAATTTTGGAGAAGGAGCATTTAGCCAATCAAACCAATACCATGAAAAAGGGGAAACATTTTAGTAAAAAGAAGTTTGATATGACTAAAATGCTCATCTCCAATGCCTATCGTGAGGAAGGATATCTATGGGTTGGTGTCGAGGATAGACCTAATTATCGGGGCGATACTATTGATATTACCTTTACCATTACTGAAGGACGTCCTGCTATTGTACGCAAAATTGACATTAAGGGAAATACCAAAACGCGAGAAAAGGTGATTCGTCGAGAGCTGCAACTTTTTCCCGGTCAGAAGTATCGTCAATCGCGTATGGAAAGAAGTATGCGTGAGGTCATGGTGCTTCAATACTTTGAGAATGTTTCACCCGATCTTCAACCCAATGAAGACGGGACTATAGATTTGGTTTTTGATGTTGTGGAAAAGGACAATATTGGTCAGTTTTCTGCAGGTGCGCAATTTAGTCAGCTAGAGGGATTTGGCGGAAACTTTAGTATTGCTATTCCCAATTTTCGTGGAGCAGGAGAGCTCTTAGATGCGACTGTGGAGATATCAAAATATTCAAAACGATTCTCTCTCGGCTTTGTAGAGCCCTGGATATTCAACTCACCAACCAGTTACTCGGTATCTGCTACCTATTGGAATAGCACCTATTGGCAAAGAAATTATCAGCAGACCTATCTTTTGCAGAGCCTCAGGAGGCGGTTGAAATGGCCCGATGATTTCTTTTATGCTACATTAGGGTATCACATCGGTTATCAGAAGGATGATCGTTCTCTGCCTTCTCAGAAAGTTATTAATAATAAGGGGTTTTATATTCTTAAGGAAGGAATTCTAAGCAAGGTACGATTTAGTATCGAGCGTGATGATCGTGACAACCGTCTCTTTCCAACGCGGGGTTCTTTTTTCTCAACAACCGCATGGATTGCGGGACTTGGCGGTGATTTTAAATATGTCAAAGGTATTGCTGAGTATCAAACCTATTTTCCTTTATTCTGGAAATTTGTCTTAGGTGCTCGTTCGAAGTTTGGACTGCTCGATGGATTTAAGGGAAACAAATACATTGATACCTATGACCTCTTTGCCGCAGGTGGAATCTATGGTGTGGATGGTGTGATCAGAGGATATGCGGAGCGAGCCTTTGGACAACGGAATAGCCGAGGCTTAGCTATGCTTACCTTTACTGGAGAGCTTCGCTTTCCCATTCTTGAGCAACAATTATATTTAGCAGCTTTTTCTGATGCTGGTAATGTCTGGGACGCCTTTGAGGATATTGATCTTAAGGACCTTTATCCCGGTGTTGGAGCAGGATTTAGACTCAATCTTCCAATGGTGGGACTTATTGGGTTTGATTTTGCTTGGGGATTGCGAAAAGCAGGCTCAGGAAATCCTCATTTTGGTAAGGAGATTAATGGGTTTCAACCCAGCTTCACCATGCAGCGAGGATTTTAGCTCTGTTGACCTTTTTATCCTTGGGTAAAGGATTCGGTTCGTTAACATTTGTTGATGTACCAAATATTAACCTGAAAAATTGTTTTTAGACATGACAGCTTTTTAGCTGTCATTGAATATTAAAATAGGAAATTTAATAACTAATTAATACATGTCCGCTGAGATGAAAGGAGGTTTTACCATGGTAAAATCTTTAAAAATTCAATATGTAGCTTTGGCACTTTTAAGTCTTGCTTCACTCCTATTTGCTGAGTTGAAGATTGGGTACATTAACTCTGAGAGAATTCTTGCAGAGTATCAAGGTACCAAGGATGCCTCAGAAAAGTTTCAGAAACAGGTTGCCAGATGGGAGCAGGAAGCATCGGATCGTCAAAAAAAGATTCAAGAGATGCAGGAGCAATTGGAGAAGCAGAGCCTACTCTTAAGCGCGGAACGTAAAAAGGAGATTGAGAGCACCATAGAAAAGGAATCTATCGAGCTGAGGAACTTTGTGGCTAAGATCAATGGTCAAGAGGGTGACATGGCAAAGAAATATGCTGAGCTGGTAAAACCGATTGTAGAGAAGATAAATAAGATTCTTGATAAAATGGCAAAGGACGAGAACTACGATTTTATTATGGACACTCGGGGAGGTCTGGTTTACGGTAAAAAGGCCTACGACTTGACAGAGAAGGTCCTCCAAATTTTAAATAGCGAGAAGTAGCCTCGGTGAAACTATCAAAGATTGCCGAAGTTCTTGCCTGCGAAGTGTCTCCCGAGGCAAAAGATCTTGACATAGAAAATATTGCCTCTGTTGGGCTGGCTCAGAAAAACAGTATTACCTTCCTCTCTGACCCAAAGTATAAAGATAGTCTGGAAACATGTCTGGCACCAGCTGTTATTGTTAAAAAGGGTGTGTCTGTTACTGGAAAAACCAGCCTTGAGGTAGATGACCCTTACCTTGGATATGCTTTGGTTGCTCAACTTTTTGAGGACACTACTCCGATTTTTGGCACCGGTGTGCATCCAACCGCTATTATTGATTCTACTGCAAAACTGGAATCTTCTGTGTGCTGCGGCCCAGGGAGTGTTGTTGGCAAAGACTGTCGCATAGGTAAAGATACCATACTGGGTGCCAATGTTGTTATTGAGCCCGGTGTTACTATTGGTAATGACTGTCGAATAGACTCGGGAACAATTGTTCGTCGGGATTGTCAAATAGGCAATCGTGTCATTATTCAATCTGGATCAATTATTGGAAGCGAGGGCTTTGGTAATGCTCTAAATAAAGGAGTGTTTGTCCGAATTCCCTGCTTCGGTACTGTGGTTATTGAGGATGAGGTAGAGATCGGTGCAAATGTTACCATAGATCGAGGAAATTTCGAACCGACCATAATTAAAAAGGGCGTTCGTATAGACAATTTAGTTCAAATCGCTCACAATGTTGAGGTCGGAGAAAACACAGCTATGGCTGCTCAGGTTGGTATTTCTGGGAGCACCAAGGTCGGTAAGGGTGTGCTTCTGGCAGGTCAGGCTGGTTTTGTTGGTCATATAACCATTGGTGATGGAGCCTTTGTTGGCGCCAAGGCTGGTGTGAGTAAGAGTGTGGCGCCCGGTGAAAAGGTCACCGGCTATCCAGCCCGTGATCTTATGAAGACCCGTCGCATTGAAGCGGCACAACTTTATTTGCCTCAGATACAAAAAGAGGTTAAGCGGCTTCGAAAAGAGATTGAAGCATTAAAGCAAGAAAAAAAGTAACATTCATAATTTGATTTGAAGGAAATAGGTATAATGGCAGTACAGCATACCATAAAAGAGAGTGGCTCTTTAACTGGTGTTGGTTTACACACTGGAGTCGAAGCAACCGTTACTATGCACCCCGCACCAGAGAACTGGGGAATCCGGTTTGTTCGGACTGATACTCCCGAGCCAGTAGAAATCCTTGCAGATATCGATAATGTTGTGGATAACTCCCGCGGGACCGCCATTGGGTCTGGCGATGTGCGTATTTATAGTATTGAGCATATCATGTCTGCGCTCGCTGCCTTAGAGATTGATAATTGCAAAGTTGAGGTTAATGCACAAGAGGTGCCACTTATGGATGGTAGTGCAATGCCCTTTGTAAAATTGATTCAGGGGGTGGGTCGACAAAAACAAGAGGCGAAACGGGAGTTTATCGTTATTGACAAACCGCGATGGCTCTATGACAAAGATGAGACTGCAATCAGTGTGTTTCCTTCAGACACTTTTCATGTCACACTTGGTATTGATTATAAGAATCCCGCCTTAGGAGCTCAACACACAACACTTTTTAAGCTCAATGAATACGTTGAACAGTTTGCTTCGGCCCGAACCTTCTGCTTTCTTTCGGAGATTGAAAAACTACGTGAAGAGGGCCTTATTAAGGGTGGTTCTATAAACAGTGCGGTGGTTGTTCAAGATATACCCTTAACGGATGAGCATCTTAACTATCTTCGAGAACTCTTTAATGAGGAAGGTCCCTTGGAGATTGGTGAAAATGGCTTTTTAAATAATACCGAACTACGATTTCCCAATGAACTCTGTCGACATAAAGCAGTAGACTTAATTGGCGATCTCTATCTTCTTGGTAAACCAATTCAGGGGCATATCTTCGGGATTCGCACCGGCCATGCCGCTAATATAGAATTGGCAAAAAATATCCGTAAACATATAAAAAAGCAAGCCAAAGAGCTTTTGGTGGATCATAAAAAGATTCTTGAATTATTGCCCCATCGCTATCCCTTTCTGTTGGTTGATCATGTGCTTGATATTGAGCCAGGCGAGAAAATAGTGGCCACAAAAAATGTCTCCTTTAATGACAACTTTTTTCAGGGGCATTTCCCGGGGAATCCTATTATGCCCGGGGTGTTACAGGTTGAGGCTATGGCACAAGCTGGAGGCATCATGGCATTGTATGGTGCCGAGAATGAAAAGGATAACGCCATGCTCTTTTTAGGTATTGACAAAACACGATTTCGCGGCCAAGTGCGCCCTGGTGATATCTTACGGATTGAGGTAGAGACACTTCATCGAAGAAGAAGCACCATTCGCCTTTTGGGAAAATGCTTTGTCAAGGACACTCTTGTTTGTGAAGCCGAGTTAATGGCAATGATTGGAAAGAAATAGACACTTTAAAAAGGTAATCTCCCTATGCCTACAATTATTCATCCCAACGCTCATGTTGATTCAACCACGCAATTAGGAGAGAATGTCTCTGTTGGTTCCGGTGCTGTGATTGAGGGGGATGCACAAATTGGTGATGGTTGTCAGATTGGATCGAATGCTTTTGTTGGCGAACACACAACTCTTGGAAGAGAGTGTAGACTCTTTCATGGCGCAGTTGTAGGAAGCATTGCTCAGGATTTAAAATATCAGGGTGAAGACGTTGTCTGTGTTGTTGGAGATCGAACTGTATTTCGGGAATACTGTACTATAAATCGTGGAACCAGTGCCAGTGGTGAAACGGTTATTGGTAATGATTGTGCCTTTTTAGCTTACTGTCATGTTGGCCATGATAGCTATATCGGCAATAATGTGGTTGCCTCAAATACATTAAATATTGCCGGCCATGTGACGGTAGGAAACAATGTGTGGTTTGGCGGTGTCGTTGCTGTGCATCAATTCTGTCATGTAGGTGATCATGCTTACCTTGGTGCATACTCAAAGGTGGTCAAGGATGTTTTGCCCTTTGCACTCGTTGGTGGTGGCGTTGAAACGTTAAAGATTAGTGGTATTAATAAAGTTGGTTTAGAGCGGCGCGGATATGATGAACCGAGGCGTCGTAAGATTCTCAATGCCTACAAAGAACTCTTTTTACGTAAAAAAAATCTTTCTGAAGCTGTTGAGTTGCTTGAGCAATCGCATCCTGCAGATGATGATATTGGATTGCTTACGGCATTTATAAAAAAATCTCAACGGGGTATTTACCGCATGTAGTAACCCTTTTATTGTGGAAGGATCCATCTTCCCAGATGTTTATAGGTTTTTGCTTTTTCACCCTTTATTGAAAGTCGCTTCTTGTTCAGATAGGCCTGAACAGTTAACCCCAAGGATAGGGGCATACGATCATTGTGAGGAATGTCTAAGCTCTCAATTTTTTTTACGGGAATTGGCTCAAAGTAAGCGGTGATAAAATTGACTAGCGCAATATTATTAGTTCCGCCACCAGAAAGCCAAAGACTCTTAGGTTTTTTTGTTGAGGTCCAGATCTTTTTAAAAAGATTGTTTGCAATCTGCGCGGTAAAAGCCGTAACCGTAGCGAGCGTGTCCTCTGAAGAGAGGCCCTTAAGGGCCTTGTGCCCTAGGATCTCATTAAGATGGTTCTTGTCTGAGTAGAAATCAGCTTCAACAGAGTTTGATACGTCTGTTATGAGCGCAACAAGCGTATCAGTGTTGACCTTGCCGGACAGGGTTGATGTACCATCACGATCAAAACCACAGTCCTTTCCGGCCTCCTTTGCTGCATGGTCCAGAAGAGCGGTGCATGGACCAACAGCTTCATCAACCACCACCTGTTTACCCACTGTGTCAAGAATGGTTAGCCGTGAAACCAATCCTAAATCTAAAAAAACAACAGACTCTTCTGCAATCTTTTCTGCAATTTTCATAGTGCCATAGAGCACGGAAAAAGGAGCCGTTGCTTTTTCGAGGATGCCTTGGCGAAAAAAATCAGTTAGAACCGGTGCATGTAGGTTGTTTGCCAATACCTGTAAGTCACCGCAGTCAAGGCTCCACTGCTCATCAGCCTGTTTGTCTTGTAATGTTCCTTTCCAGAGAATATGTTTTTTTACAACAATACAGTCAGGTGGCTGCTTCGTCTTGGGTATTGTGTTAAGCAAATTTGAGGCACAGTGGTTATAGTGCATGGTCATTAGATAATCTAACTGAGCAAAGTCATTGAGATTAAGACTGGGATTTTCCTGTTGGGAACATTGAGAAATGAGGTCACAGATTTTTTGTGGATAGGGAACAAGCTGGTTCCCTATTATGGTCCAACCAGATTCTTGAGCCTCTATATAGAGACATTGAATACCAGCATGAATATTTGAGGCAACCAGAATAAGGAGTTTGTGTCGTTTCTTTTTAGATAATTTTTCTACGGTCATCTTCATAACACCAGAGAGTCTGATTGAAAATCAAAATTTATTATTTGCGAAAAGTAAAATATCATTTGCGGTTATGACCCAAATAAAATAAATTATATAGGGTAGATTAAAAAAGCGGTTCCCCCTATTATCAAAAATCCTCAATAGGGCGAGATTCGCCTATTCTGTAGATACAATATTTAATATATAAAAAACTTGACTGAGGTATTTATAATTAAGTATTATATTATCGATAAAAGCTATAATTATAACTTGTGTAGCATTAAAAGGTTAGATAATTCAAAACAAAAGTCTAATACATAAAAGGAGAGGTGATCTATATGTCTAAGGTGTTTGCGATTTCTCGATATGTGCTAGTCGGCTCTTTTGTTGCAATGTGTTTTATGACAGGTTGTACAAAAAGACCATCCGAAGAGCAGTTGACACAGCTTGAAGAGGCGCGTGCTGCAGTTGAAAGCGCTGAAAAAAAGCTGGCAGAATTACGTGAAGAGCGTATGAATCTTGAAAGTCAATTAAGTCAAAAGCAGGCGATTCTGCAAGAGCATGAAGCAGAACGCGATGACCTTCGTGAAAAGATGGCTGCTCGCGAAAGTGGTGGAACCGAATAATTATTGAATTAAACAAAAGAGTTGGAAATAGGAGGTAGGTAATGAAATATATTGGACTTGTACTTTTTAGTGTGTGTGTACTCTTCTCTTCTGTGCAGGCAGAAGATCCAGTTTGGAGATACCAAATGAATCCAGAAGAATATGACACCATGACTTTAGAGTCGTATGAAGTTATTCTAGCAGCAACCTTAGCACGTGAAAAAGAGTTGAAAGAGCAGATTGCTCAAGAACAGGCTCAAATTGAAAGCCTGCGTCAACAACTTACAGACATAGACGCCCAAATTGCTGCAGTAATTCAGGAAAAGTATGATATTCTTGGTATTACTGAACAGGATGTGATCGATGCAGAAAATGAAATTGCTTCGATTCGTCAAGAGTTGGAGTTGCTTCTTGGCTTGACTCCTGAGGAGTTACTTAAGCGCAAAGCGGATATTGATAGAAATGAAGCACGGATCAATGCGCTCAAGGAGAAACCTGTTTCCTATCTCTGGCGTATTAGAGACCAAATCATCGAATTGGAAGATCTTTTGGCACGGGTCAAGGCAAATCTTCCTGATAAGTTAGCAGAATATACTGTTCGCTTAATTCCTGAAAGACGCGACTGCTTATATCGTATTGCGGAATATGATGAAATCTATGGTGACCCAACCCAATGGCCTCAGATTTATCGTGCGAACAAGTCACTGATTGACGGTTCCTACGACCGCTATCTGAAGAACGTGGAAGAACCAAAATACTCACGACCACAGGATCTCATTTTTCCAGGTCAGGTTCTGGACATTCCTCGTTAAGGTATGGTATAATACTATTTTGAGTTGACGCTTAAGGGCAACAATCAAGATACAGGCTTGAATCAGCAATGATTCGAGCCGCTTTTTTTTAAGCGTTTTTTAACAACATACTGTAGCCTTTTGCTCTATGATACATTATGAGACAAAGGTAAAATTAACAGAAAGAGCATTGTGCCATGGGCATTATAAACCAGTTACAATCAGTGCTCATAAAAGATGTCAAACCTTGGCTTTTACAATTTCATATCTCAGGACCAAAGATTTATACTGAATAATGGCTAAAGAGCAGACAAAAATAGCCATCGTAAAGGATAAGATCAAGGAGACAACCTTTCTTAAAGCCGTTCAAAGGCGGCTGAGAAAGAATCGTTTTCTTCATTTTATAACCACACCCTTTGTGGTTCTCTTTTGTACTATCTGTGCTATAGTCCTGTTGTTTCCCTATACGTCAACAGTCCAAACCTTTCATCTCCCCAAGGAGGGAGACGTTTCAAAGGAGACGATTATCGCGCCGTTGACCTTTGATATTATGAAAGGCCAGGAGGAGCTCTCAGCTGACAAGGCGGAAGCGGAAAAACAGGTGCTCTTTGTATTCGATCGGGACATGGAAAAAGAGGGGCAGATAAAGAAAAAACTGACGACCCTTCGTTCAAACATAGCAAAGTTGACCGATGAAAAGACCGCCGATACTATTCAATTTACTATACGCTCGCAGCTTAAACGGGAGCTTTCCGACAATACCATTGCGGAGTTTGTCAAGCGCCCCTACCTGCTCGATGATGTGATCTTTCAAACGCAGCAGATACTAAAAACCGGTGTGCTCAGTGATTTATTAACTCCCTCTAAAGCAAAACTTGAGGAGCTTCAGCGAAAATACAATAACGATTTTAAAAATTATCATATCTATGACAAACCCTATATCATTGTCCGGAAAGATTCGATCGATTCGCCTCTGCCGCATAAAGATCTTCCGGTAAAGGAAGAGGGACTTGATATTATCATTCATACGTTGAAGGTGGAGCGTATGTTTGACCAGATGGCTCTCAATTCAGTATATGAATTGCTGGATGCTTACCTACTTCCCAATATTCGATTCAATGGGCAAGAGACAGAACGGCGACAACAACTTGCACGGATGTCAGTGCTTGCCACCAAGGGAAAGGTACTCAAGAATGCTGAAATCGTTCGTGAGCATCAAGAAGTAACCAAGGAGATTGTTGAGAAGCTTCGCTCTTTACATAGTACCATCGAATCCAAGGAGCATGGTAAGGAGAAACGGAGAATTCTGCGAATTAATATTGGTAAAGTACTTTTTACCATTGTGTTGTTAATACTTCTCAGCTTCTATGTCATGCGGTTTTATGGCGAACGACTGCGAAAGACAAAACATCTTGTGGCGTTGTCCTCCATACTCATTGTACAGTTATTGATAATTCGCGTTGGTCTCATCCTCATTTATCGCTATTTTGAGGGAGGTACCGAGGTCAGCCTCTTAATTCCTGAGCTTCTTATTCCTACAGCAATCGCTTCTATCTTAGTGTCAATACTCTTTGGCCTTCGTCTTAGTTTTGTTTTTACCCTTTTTGTTGCTACCTATTTTAGTATATCTCTCTCCTTTAACCACTCCCTATTCATAGGAACACTGTTAAGCGGATTTATTGCAGGGTATGCAACGCATCGTATTCGGTATCGATGGGACTTTTTCAAGGCAATGCCCCCCATTATTACGATCTATGCACTTTTTCTTCTTATCTGGAACCTTGTTAGCTATAACTTTTCACTATGGGCTCTTACTCAAAACATTGGTTTTAGCATTATCAATTGTATTGTTACAGTCCTTCTTTCTATGATGGCTGTGGCACTGTTTGAATACTTCTTTGATATCACCACCAATATGACTCTGGTCGAGCTCTCAGATATGAACCATCCTTTACTCAAGCGACTCTCCATTGAAGCAGCTGGAACCTATAACCATAGTGTGTTGGTAGCCAATCTTGCCGAGTCCGCTGCAGAGCGGGTCAATGCCAATCCTCTACTTGCCCGTATTGCCTCCTATTATCATGATGTGGGCAAACTGGTTAAGCCGAACTACTTTGTCGAAAATCAAAAACTGGAAAAAAATATTCACGACAAGCTCTCTCCCAATATGAGTGCCCTTATTATTTCTTCCCATGTTAAAGAGGGACTTGAGCTTGCTAAAAAGTATAAACTTCCTACGGTTATTTCCGATGCAATTTCTGAGCACCATGGCACGAGCCTGGTCTCCTTTTTCTTTGAGAAGGCTGTAGAACAGGATCAGCATAATCAGGTAAAGGAGAAAGATTATTGCTATCCCGGACCTCGCCCACAAACGCGGGAAAACGCCATCATCATGCTTGCTGATTCGGTTGAAGCTGCTTCACGAAGCCTCTCTGCCTCATCACCTAAGATGCTTCGAGCGTTGGTAAAGAAGATAATCCACGATAAATTTGCCTCCTCGCAATTGGATGAATGTAATATTACCTTTCATGATCTTGATAAAATTATTGAAGGATTTATGCCGGTGCTACAAGGTATTTTTCATACACGTATTGAATATCCGAACAAAAAATAGGAGCTGTTATGACAGTTACTAAGGCTGACACAAAGATGATTAAACGAAAACATGTCTTTATAAATCGCAAACTACAGGGGCGGTATATGGTGACCTTCTTAGTCCCCATGCTCATTATGCTTGTGTTTATGCTTTTTACCCTCTATTTTGCTGCTCACAGCATTATTAACACGGCTGCTATTATTGTTAAGGAGGATGTTCAGAATATCGTAACACTCAACTCTCAGGACCAGGTTGAGCCCTCTGTTGAGTCCTATGAGAAGACCTTCACGGACATCAAAACATATCTTCGTAATTTTGCAGAGAATAAAAAGTATCGAAGTGCGGTACTCTCGTCACTTCTTTTGGTATTTGGGATTGGCCTCTTTTTAATTATTGTACAATTGGTGTTACTGACCATTTTCTTTTCCCATAAGCTGGCGGGTCCACTCTATCGATTTGAGACCGTATGTCATAATATTATCAATGGTAAATATACGGACAAAATTGTTTTGCGTAAAGGGGATGACATGGTGAATCTGGCAAAGCTTCTCAATGAGGTGATTGAGAAGACCAGAAACCTCTTGAAAAAGTTGGTTGAAACTAAAGATGAGGAAGAGCGAAAAAGAATAATAGATTCAATTGAAATTTAATATTGACAAAATTGCCTAAAATGAAGTAATTTAACGAGTCTTATTTGAAAGAAATGGCGGTAATATGAAAGGACCTTTTTTCTCACAAACTAATTTTCGCTTGCTTGGATTAAGCATAGCCCTCTTAGTAGTGGGATTCATTTTGCTGGGTCAAGGCCCGGTTCAAAATCATCTGTCCTGGAGTGTGGCACCGGTCCTTTTAGTTGGAGTATACTGTGTGTTGGTTCCAATCACGATACTCTATAAGAAAAAAGAGGACGAGCCAACCGCAAAGGAAAAAAAGGACACCTAGGGCGTTTAGCTCAGCTGGTATAGAGTACCTGCCTTACAAGCAGGTGGTCGTTGGTTCGAATCCAACAACGCCCATTAAAAGATATGTGGACCGGTAGTTCAGTTGGTTAGAACGCCGGCCTGTCAAGCCGGAGGCCGCGAGTTCAAGTCTCGTCCGGTCCGCCACAATCGCAAAGCCAATGTTTATTCAACATTGGCTTTTTTTTATGCACAACCATATAATTAAAAGTGCAATTTACGTTATCATCATCTTCACAAGAATAGTGCCTATGGGTTCTCCCATCGTCATAGTCGGACCAATTCCCAAAGCTGATTTGAAGCTGTTTCGATCGATTGCTAAGATGAGTGATATTGCAGTAAAGGTAAAAAAGAGCGTTGAAGAGTTATCCGGAGATGCTTCATCAATTCCTCTTGCCTACCTATCCTATCTTCCTGATACTGAGCAAGCCCTGGCCGATCTCTTTGCCAGGCTGCCCTTGGGTGCTAATGAGCACTTTTTAATATATCAAAAGACTGAGCATGATAACTACCCCGCCTATTTCGACACCTTTGCGATTTCTGGCGCCTTTGAAAGTCCCCTTTCAACACTCGCTGTGCATAATATGTTTAACACAATGCAATTTTACAAAAAAACATCAACTCAATCTAAAAGCATCATTGGCGAGGTTATTCGGTACCGAAAGCAGAAACAGCAACTTATTACCATAAGCACAGCCCTCTCACATCACCTTGATTTAGGTTCACTTCTGCTTTTGATTCTTCGAGAGTGTTGCGATATTGTCAATGCCGATGCTGGTAGCATTTACATACGAGAGCGTCACGGGCCAGGGGGTTCCTTTACTGATAAACTTCGCTTTAAAGTGTCACTCAATAATTCCATTGACTTTAAGGCCACAGAAGAGTTTACCATACAGATAGATACCAAGCGGATCGCCTCCTATGTTGCGGCCACTGGCATGCCTCTTAATATTCCCGATGTGTATGCCATTGACCCTTCTGCTCCTTATACCTACACCGATGACTTTGACCGGCGCTTTAATTATCATGTGACATCCATGCTGACGGTACCCTTAAAAAACGTTGAAGGTGCAGTTGTTGGGGTACTGCAGGTAATGAATAAAAAACGGGATGGCGTGGGAAAACTATCAACTCCTGCTATGGCAATAAAGGAGACTCTCCGCTTTTCCTATTCCGATGAGGAGTTTTTAGAGTCAGTCGGGGCTTTGGCTGCCGTTTCTATTGAACGAGCTCAGCTCCATGAAAACATCGAAGAGATCTTTGAGGGGTTTTTAGGCTCCTCCATAGCAGCGATTGATGAGCGAGACCGGGTTACCTCTGGTCACTCCCGAAGGGTTATGGGCTATGCCATGGCTGTGGTTGAGGCAATCAACAAAACTAAAGAGGGTGTGTTTGCCAATCTTCGCTTCTCCCGTGATCGCAAGCGGCAGTTTAAATTCGCTGCAATCCTCCATGATATTGGAAAGATCGGCGTCCCCGAAACACTCCTTAACAAGGAGTGTCGTCTTTCACCAGCAGCGCTTGCAACTTTGTTGGCTCGATTCGACACCGCCCATTTTCAGCTACTCATCGGATCGCCGGTAGAGGAGTCCCATTGGCACAGTCCTGAGGAGGTTGATGAGGATCGGCAATTTGTACTCGCGGTGAATAAGGCTGGATACCTTAAGGAGGAGGAGTTAGAAAGGCTTTCCCGTTTAAGAAAAAAGGGTCTTACTTCTATTGATGGTACTCCTTCACCGCTTATTACTGATGACGAATGGGACGCACTCTCTATAAAGCGGGGCAATCTAACCGATCAGGAGCGAGATATTATCAACTCTCATGCCTCCTCATCCTATAGAATTCTCTCAAAGATACCCTGGACACCGGAGCTAAAAAAAATCCCCACCATTGCAGCGCATCACCACGAAAAACTTGATGGTAGCGGATATCCCGAGGGATTAAACAATACCGAGATGTGCTTGGAAGAGAAGATCCTTGCGGTTGTCGATATTTATGATGCAATTGTCGCCCATGATCGGCCCTATAAGCCAGCCATGCCCCATGAAAAGGCTATTGCCATCCTTCGTGAGGAGGCCGAAGCTGGTCGTTTAGATAGCGATATTGTGGAGTTCTTTGTGGAACAGGGTATTCATGATATTTTTGATTAAATAGGCACCCAATATTAAAGTAAATCTTTCTAAAGCTGTTAGTTTCAACGTGAACAAGAAGCTACTATCGTTGCCTGGATTCGCGGACAGCAGCGATGATATCTTTAGTAGTTGCCTTTGTCTTAATACCCTTAACTTCAAGGGGTGATTTTGTTGCCTTTCGTACTGGCGAGATTGAAAAAATCTGCCCATCTTTCCTTTTTATTCTGACAGAGCCTTCTCGACGGGCTAAATCCAATTCAATCTCCTATTTTTTTGAAAAAGGTACAATTGTACAAATAAGATATATCGCTATCAATCAAAGAACAAGTGAATTACTGAGTTGCTAGATTGTAGCAAGGATGTGTTAGTGCATTAATTTATTTTTTACCCATGAACAAAATACAAGAACAGGTTTCCCTAAAGGAGCACACCTCCTACAAGATCGGCGGTAAAGCGCGTTACTTTGTAGTTGCTCAATCTAAAAAAGATGTAGTTGATGTTTTAAACTGGAGTAAAGAGCATCAGCAATCGCTTTACATCCTCGGAAGGGGTTCAAACATTTTGATCAGTGATCAGGGTTGGGATGGTCTAGTTATAGATCTCTCTGGTATGACTGCTGTCGAGTGGAGTACTAATCAGGTTGTATGCGAATGTGGTGTACTACTCCATACTTTCGTCATAGAAGCGGTGAATAGGGGAGTTGCAGGCTTAGAGCAATTAGCTGGTATTCCCGGAAGTGTTGGTGGTGCTGTCATCATGAATGCGGGCGCCTTTGGTCAAACCATCTCAGATCATCTTGTCTCTGTTGAAGGGATTGATCAATCCACAGCGCAGCTTTGGAAGCGCTCTAAAGCTGACCTTGACTTTGGCTATCGAACCAGCAGCTTAAAAAACCAGGACGCTCTAATTCTCTCGGCGCGCTTTACCCTTCCCCAGGGAGACCAGGACGCCTTAAAAGCAAAGGTCTCTGCCATTTTAGAAAAACGAAAGGCAAAGCAGCCTATTCAGCATCCCAGTTGCGGTAGTGTGTTTAAGCGACCTCCGGGAAACTATGCCGGCGCTCTTATAGAGCAGTGCGGCCTCAAGGGGTATCGTATTGGTAGTGCGCAGATTTCGGAGAAGCACGCTAATTTTATTATCAATGATGCAGAGGCAACAGCCGAGAATGTTCGAGCGCTTATTGCCCATGCACAAAAGCGGGTCTTTGAATCCTCTGGAGTTTTGCTGGAGCCGGAAGTTATTTTTGTTGGCCAGTTTGATACGCCCTTATATGCACCACCCAAGCAATAAAACCAATTATCACACCTTTTAATGTAGAAGCACGTTGGGAGAGCAGATGAAATTACAAGTAGAAAAATTTGTTACCGGACCAATCGAGACCAACTCCTATGTCCTGTCAAACGATGCAGGCGCAGCTATTGTTTTTGATCCCTCCACTGGTTGCGATGCGATCATCGACTATCTTAAGGAGAACGGTCTTACCCTTGAAGCGGTCTGCCTTACCCATGGTCACTTTGATCACTTTATGGGGACTCCCGAACTTGTAGCTGCCTTTCCTCAGGCTGAGGTGTGGATCCATAAGGATGAGGCCTTTATGCTGCGCGATCCCGAGTACAATGGCTCCTATATGCTGGGTGGCGAATTTAAATACGAGGGACCGCTTAAGGAGTACGAGGAGGGGAGTGTAACCATGGGAAGCTTTACATTCGAGGTGCTTCTCATTGGTGGCCATAGCCCCGGTGGCAGCGCTTTAATTATCGATATACACTGCTTTTCCGGTGACGCCCTCTTTGCAGGATCAGTTGGACGAACCGACTTTCCCGGGTGCGATGCATCCTTGCTCTTTACCAATATTAAGGAGAAGCTCTTTAATTTACCAGAGGAGACTATTGTCTATCCTGGTCATATGGGAAGAACCACTATTGGTCGGGAAAAGCGAATGAATCCCTTTTTCTAAATGCAGTATGGAAAGCCTCCCTTATAAAACTTCTTTTCTGGCGTTTTTGCAATTAGAGAAGACCCTCAGTGTCAATACAATCGAGTCCTATGAGTATGATCTTGACAGATTGGGCAACTATCTTAAGGAGAAGAAGCTCACCAATATTCAAAAGATTTCCGATGCGCACTTATCAAAATATTTGCAAGTACTCTACGACACAGGATTTGCCGCCTCATCGATTTTACGGACCCTTTCAACTCTCCGCAGCTACTTTGGATTTTTAGTAAGCGAAAACATCATCACCAAAGACCCCACCGAGCTTTTAGAGGGCCCTAAGTTTGGCAGGTATCTGCCGGTTGTCCTAAGTATCGATGAGGTCGAAACACTTTTTAAGGCCATTGACACAGAGAAACAGGGTGGCCTTCGGGATCGGGCCATGCTTGAAACCCTCTATGCCACGGGTATGCGCGTGTCCGAGCTTGCCGACTTCACCTTAGAGCAACTGCTCTGGGAAGAGCGTTTGGTGCGGATTGTTGGCAAAGGATCCAAGGAGCGTATTACCCCGATCGGCGACATTGCCCTGAGCTGGCTCTCCCAGTATCTGGAGAAAGAACGTCCCCGGATTGTTCGGCCTCACTCGGACAGCACGGTTTTTCTTAATATGCGAGGAACAGCTCTTAGTCGCATGGGTATCTGGAAGATCATTCAAAAGTATGTGACTCTTGCAAACCTCTCAAAAAAGGTCTCACCCCACTCCTTTCGCCACTCCTTTGCAACTCATTTGCTTGAGGGCGGCGCAGATCTGCGGGTAGTCCAGGAGATGCTGGGCCACGCCAATATTGTGACCACCGAGATCTATACCCACGTTGACCGGGAATACTTAAAAGAGGTGCATAGGAGTTTTCATCCGAGATACAATCAATAAATTTCCTTAAAGCTATTTTTTTATTTGTTATTTCTAGATGGGGAAGTCTCCCCTACGCCAGAGCTAAGTTAAATATCCTGCAACAAGAAGTAGCGCTCTGCCGGTTTTCGCTTTTCGCTCAACCCGCCATTGCACAACTTCTTGTAACAGCCTATTCAACTGGATCTCTGGCTACCCCTCTAATACATTCTCTGTGTCAAAAGGAGGATAGGCTGTATAGGCATGCTATGTCTTTTAATCAACTTCTAATAGGGTAGCCTGGTTAACTCAAAAGATTAAAAGGTTGATGACCCGCATTGGTCATTGTAAGCACCGCCCTTTATTTGTAATAAATCACTCCTACAGAAAGATCTTTTCCCCCTTCAATCGCACCGCATAGATATTTGGGAAACGCGAAGATCTGTTCGAGCCCAGAGGGCGAGTTATCGAGCGACCAAATATCTGTGCGATAAAGTGCGATTGCGGGGCGGCTTCTTTTGGTTACTTTTCTGAGCTGCAGCAGAAAAGTAACTCAACTGCCGGGATGAGTCCCGGCGATCTTGAATATTTTTTTGCTGCTTCAATTGAGTCATTGCGAATAAAGCAACAAAATCCATCACTTCATAACTTTAAAATGCTCTTCAGATTTTCACACTTTAGCTCACTTTAGGCACTTTGCACTCCAAACTTCTTTTCCCCGAAGGGATATAACCTTGAATAGCTTCAGGTGACGAAGGTACCTGGTGAGGTGATATAATAGATAATCCATCGTCCTCGAAGAGGGCGAACTTTTCATTTTCCTATATTGTCTCAGCCATTCAGGCTGAGTGTATTTGTAGTGGTTTATACACCTGGACCGATGGCCCAGGCTGGTATGTCTAAGCCCTTTGGGCTAACTTTAGCTTTCATGCGCAATACAATGTCCAAAACCAAGCCTTTTATATATTTTCTTTATAACCGGTGCGCCATCTTTGATTTGAGTTTCTTTTGAGTAAATACAGTTTTTATTATATAGCAAAGATGACAAAGGTTTACTGGATGAAACTAGGTATAGCTTGCATATTCGAAAATCCCATTAAACAATATTGTTCGTTTAGAAGAGAGTTAGCCAAAAAAGAACATAAAATTGCTTACAATAAAAGGAAGAATAATAACTAAATGAAAGGAAGCATATGCTTCATCGATATCATTTTTCGATATTCTTGATAATTTGTCTTACGTTTTCTCTAAACGCAACAATAATAGATAACATAGGAGTGACATTTGGAGGTGGTCAATCATTTGAGATTGATTATAAAGATAAAACCTATTCAAAATATTCTTTCTCTACTTCCTTTTCTATCGAACTATTTAACACTAAATACTTTTCCTTGAAGTCATTTATAGGATATGATCAAAAGGGTTCAAATGATCTTTATTTTTCTTTTACGGTTGTAGATCCGAATAATGGAGGAATAACTTCACATGATTCTCTTGTAGAGGTAAAAAGAAAATCTGATTATTTACATGTGAATGTTTTGGGAAAATTTAAAATACTACCTGATAGGAAGCTCATTCCCTATGTTCTTCTTGGTCCCAGAATAGATTATTTGTTAAAAAGAACAGTTGAAGAAACCTGGCTGGGCGCAGATGAATATGATATCACTGATAAGACGACAAAGTATTTATTTGGTATATCCTCTGGTATAGGAATTGAAATAAATGTAAATAAATTCATTCTTACACCTTTTGCTTTATGTAATGTTGGCTTTAATAAAACAAAAGCTGAATTTGGAAACGAGTTCAGGAACATTCAATATGTTATTGCCTTAGAGTTGGCATATAGCTTAAGGAAATAGGAAAAACATGAGCCAGTATTGGAGCATTGCTATCTTGGTAGGGTTATAGCATGTCAGACCAAAACGGTATAGGAGGGTAAAACCAGTCGAAAGTCCTAAGTCAAAAAATGTTTCTTGGACTATTTAAATGTTATGGGCGTCTTCTCGGAAATTTAATTTAAAGATTTAAAAAATAATTGGGAGTTGCCCTCATTTCATTCGGGCCGCCGTGACTCCAGGAACAATTTCCTCCCTATGGTGTTTCTTCCCTACTAGAGCACCCATTTAGATGCCTCCGTTGTTTATTCATGATTCCTTCTGGATTTTATACTGTTTCTCAAAAGTTTTGTCCCATGATTTTTAACTAAACTCTTACAGAAACAGTTATACCGCAACACAACAAAGGACAAAATTATTGAGAAGCTCTATAAATACAATATCATATCGGAATCATTTACACACTTAAAATTACACTCTCTAAGATTACGAGCGAAGTAATGTAATCTCCAATGATTTTAAGTATTGGTGTCGTAAATAACGATCTCTTAAAAAAAGGACACCCCAAAATGGGATGTCCTATTTTTCTCTATTGAAAAAGATCTATTTCAATTAAAAATGAAGTGCAAAGAGGATCGGTGCGATGATCATTGCCACCACTGAGACCAGCTTAATAAGAATATTCAAGCTTGGGCCAGAGGTGTCTTTAAGCGGATCACCAACAGTGTCACCGGTAACCGTTGCTGTATGCATTTCGTTGTAGGCATCGCCATAGACTTTGTGGCCACCGTCCTTAACTTGCTTTTTGGAGTTATCCCAGGCACCACCAGCATTGGACTGGAAGATTGCCATACAGACACCAGAGATGGTACAACCAATAAGCAGTCCACCAAGCATATTGGGGCCATATTTAGGAATAAGGCCAACAATAACCGGAACAAAGACAGCAATAAGTCCAGGAACAACCATCTTTTGAATAGCTGCACCAGTTGCAATTGATACACAGTGGGCGTATTGAGCTTTATCATCAGCTGCATCAATGAGCTTTTTCTCTTCTTCGTTAGGTTCGCGCTCTTCACTTTCTGCTTTCTGAGCAGCTAAAAGAGCCGGTTTCAACTCGGCAATTTCTTTAAATTGGCGACGCACTTCGTTGATCATGTCCTGAGCAGCTCTACCAACAGCAACCATGGCCATTGCAGAAAAGCGGAAGGGAAGCATACAACCAATAAGCAGACCAACCAAAACAAAGGGGTCAGCGGCATTGATCTCAACCTTGCCATTCATCTTGGTGATGTAGGCTGCAGTCATTGCAAGTGCAGTAAGAGCAGCAGAGCCAATGGCAAAGCCTTTACCAACTGCAGCGGTTGTGTTACCAACCGCATCGAGTTTGTCGGTGCGGGCACGGACATCGCGTCCAAGTTGTGCCATCTCTGCAACACCACCAGCATTATCAGCTATCGGGCCATAGGCATCAACTGCAAGCTGGATACCGGTTGTGGAAAGCATACCAACCGCAGAAAGAGCTACACCGTACAATCCAGCAAATAGATAGGCCAGAATAATTGCAGCGCAAATAAGAATGATCGGTATAGTAGTTGAGTTCATACCAACAGCAAGACCTTGGATAATGGTTGTTGCTGGGCCGGTGCGTGAGGCATCAACGATTTCGCAAACCGGTTTGCGCTCTGTCGCCGTGTAAAATTCAGTAACAAGGCCAATAAAGGTACCAGCAACCAATCCACTAACAACTGCAAGAACTAATCCCCACCATTGGTAGGTCATGGGAGCGGCAGAAGGATTGAGGATGTTAATTACTTCGATTGAGCCGGTGGGCATCATTTTTTTAACGGCAAAAATAGTAACAAGAACCATAAGGATGCCTGCGCCAAAGGTGCCGGTGTTAAGGGCCGCCTGTGGGTTTCCACCCTCTTTAGTCTTTACAAAAAAGGTTCCAACGATCGAGCAAATAATACCGATCATACCTAAAACCATGGGAAGATACACAGCACTCATTGAGTCGCCACCAAGCTTTGCAAGGCCTGCTGCCCAGGCTGTTCCAAGGATCATGGAGGAGATGATCGATCCCACATAGGATTCAAAAAGGTCAGCACCCATACCAGCAACATCACCCACGTTGTCACCAACATTATCAGCAATGGTTGCAGGATTAAGCGGATGATCTTCAGGGATACCTGCTTCAACTTTTCCGACAAGGTCAGCACCAACATCAGCGGCCTTTGTGTAAATACCACCGCCAACACGGGCAAACAGTGCGATTGAGGAGGCTCCTAAGGAGAATCCAGAAAGAACATTAAGAGTAATCATGAGTGTGTTTTGTGATTCGACGCCATACATGGAGCGATAGATAACAAAGAGGATGCCAAGACCAATAAGGGCAAGGCCAACAACACAGAGACCCATAACTGAGCCACCGGAAAAAGCTACTTGTAGCGCGCCATTAAGACCTTTTCTGGCCGAGCTGGCTGTACGAATGTTTGCTTTGGTGGCAACCTTCATGCCAATGTATCCTGCCAAAGCAGAGCAGAAAGCACCAACAATAAAGGAGACCGAAATCATCCAAGTGGAATCTTCCAAACCACTGTTGGAAATACCTAAAAGAATAGCAACTGCAATAACAAAAAAGGAGAGTACCTTGTACTCCTGTTTAAGGAAAGCCATTGCTCCATCAGCGATCCATCCGCCAATTTTCTGCATTCGCTCGTTACCGGGATCTTGCTTGCCGGTCCAGCTAGCTTTAACAAAGGCATAGAGAAGAGCCAGTACTGCCGCTCCTATCGGGCCATACAGGTAAAACGCATCCATGAAAACCTCCACATCTGGGTAAAGTTATTATTTATAATAGGTTAAATCTGCTTACAATCCACCCTAGCCATCTTTATACTAATGTATAAAGAGTTAGAAAATAATTTATATCTGGTTGTTCTACCAGTACTACATATTGAATTCCTCAAATGATTTGTAGTTGGATAAATTAATTGAGGCGCCTTCTCAATTTTGATACCTGACCATTAAATGAATTATTTGGGGATTGCCCTCATTTCATTCAGGTCGCCATGGCTCTGCGGAGCCTGGAGCAAGCCCGGTTCGAGGCGTTAGCCAAGAAGACGCGTGTGCCCGACATGGGTGTAATCTAGTTATCTGAAAGGAGGTAACCGGGGATAGTGACATATACTGATTCCCACAATAAATGTCCTATGTTTTGCATATTGATGTTACTTTATCTTTAGCGTTTATCAGGTGATTTAGAGCTTCAGTTATTCTATCGGTCAGTTGTTCTGGATTGGTTGCAACCCAATCAGTAAAATATTGGGCTTTCATAATTAACCATAGACGT
>JANQEN010000218.1 GCA_028278335.1 Chitinivibrionales bacterium
GTTTCTCAAAAGTTTTGTCCCATGATTTTTGACAAAACTCTTATAGAAACAGTTATACCGCAACACAATATAGGACAAAATTATTGAGAAGCGGTATAATAGGAATGCTATTTTATTTCACCCTTAGAATCTTTTTTGTTACCACATTGCCATCCACTTCAGCTCGAAGAACATACATACCATTGGGTAATTTTCTTCCCCTATGATCACAGCTATTCCAGGAGACTGCGTGCGAGCCAGCTGGTTGATGACCGGACCAGAGGCTTTTTACTCGCTGCCCTGTGTTGGTATACATAGTGATTTTTGTCATAGCCGGTGTATGGAGGGTATAGTGAATTGAAAGGGTATTCCTAAATGGTTGGGGATACATTTTACCAAAGGAGAATTGAATTCTTGGTAAACCGATTGCCTCATTCTCAATGTCGGTCGCACCCTGGTGACTCCAGACATCGTTAAAATATTTAAAACCATTCTCTAATATTTTTCCACCCATAATCCATATTTTATTGTTGAATACAATAGAGGCTAATCCACTCCGTTTCGGCCAATCAGCAGCATCAGTCGCTTGGGTCCAATTCACTCCATCCACTGAATACCAGGCATCATTGTAATATATAAAAGCAGAAGATTCCCCAGAGGTATACCCTCCCATAACCCAGATCTTATTATCATACACAACTGAGGTATGCCAGGCTCTTGGCCCCCATTCAGCTGATGCAGTTGCCTGAGTCCAGTTCACACCATCAGTCGAATACAAAACATCATTAACAGATTTGGTAGTTGACCAGCCACCCATAACCCACATCTTATTATCGAATACAACCGAGCTGTGTCGTGACCGTCCCTTCAAGTTCGTAGTAGCTGCCGTTTGAGTCCAGTGTAAACCATCAGAAGAATACCAGACATCGTCACGAAGTTGCTTGCACTTTTCACCACCAATGATCCATATCTTATTGTCAAAGATAACCGACGAATGATCAGATCGAATACTCCAACCAGGAGAATCAGTAACCTTTGTCCAATTAATTCCATTCGATGACCGCCAAACCTGGCTAAAAGGAGGATCACCTCATCCCCCACTGGGAGCTCCTCCGAGCACCCACAGCTTCTCATTATGATAAACACAGGAGAAGGAGACACGCGTTGGGAATGGTACGGATTTGACAGCTTGAGTCCAATGTATGCCATCAGGGGAATGCCAAATATCCTCTTTAACACCTTTACCATTTCCACAGAGCAGCCACATTTTGTTATCAAAGATTATTGGTTCACAAAATGCCCTTGCTGACCAATCGGCTGAATTATTTGCACATATCCAGGTCATTTGTGCATAAAGTGATGAGAAAAAGAGAACAAACACCAGTAACGCAATATGGTGCAACTGGCCAGCGATTTCTTTTATAGACTTATAGGATTCCTTCATGCTATTTTCAGTTGTTGAGGATGACAATCTTTTCAGTCACAGTTTTGTTGTTTGATGTAATATGGAGAAAGTAATTGCCCTTTGCAACAGATTCATTACAGGCATCCCTTTTGTTCCATGCAATGGTATGCTGTCCTTTTTGGAGCATACGATTTAAAAGGGTAGTAACTTTTTTTCCTTGGCTACTATAAATAGCTAATGATACCCTCATTGCATGCTTTAAATTGAAATCAATATGAACCACATAACTTTCCCAAACGTTACCAATAGATAGTACCTCTTGATTTGTTATTACTGTTTTATGTTTACTAATGCTGGTTGGTTCACTGTAATACCACACATCATCCAGAGCTTCCACCTTTTTACCATCAGAGCCATAATGGCTACCAGCAACAATCCATATTTTTCCTTTATACACTACAGCCGGCGCATCATGTCTTGTTTCCCATTCTGCTTTTTGAGAAACCTTTTTCCAGTTGACCCCATTTTCAGTATTCCAAATATCATTAAGGCTCTCGAAGTCATTAAGGCCAATGGTGTTTCTACGGCCACCCATTACCCATATTTTATTATTGTAAGCTATTGCGGTATAGCCACTCCTTTTTCCCCAACCGGCATTATCAGTAGCCTTGGTCCAATCCTTGCCATTGTCAGTATACCAGACACCAGCTGCGCCATTGTATATAGAAGATTCCAGAGCCCACAGCTTATTTTTAAAGACCAGGAAAGATTGGCTTGATCCTGGTACCGAGCCTGCTTCCTTAGTCCAATTGATGCCATCGGTTGAGCACCAAATACCTCTATTGAAAACCCACATTTTTTTCTTAAACACTACTGCTTTGTAGGAGCTTATTTTTCCCAATGCTGTTTGCGATGCTGCAAGGGCCCAATCTTTACCATTAAACGATGACCAAACCTGGCCGAAATTTTGACCGCTTCAGGTGGGGCACTCCCTGCCACCGATAATCCAGAGTTGGTCATTAAAAACCAGTGGCGTAAATCCGGTTCGCGCTCCATAGGGAACAGGGTTGATCACCAGATCCCAGGTGACTCCATCTTCAGAGGAATAAATATCAGGTTTTGGCACTCCTTTGGAGGCGGCGAGCCCATTAAAAAACCACATTTTATTATTAAAGGTTATGCATTTGTGCAAAATTCTATGAATCCATGCTGGTTGTGCAGTTGAAGCCCGTTGCCAATTCTGGGTGTAGCCAGTCTTGATACTCAGAATAAGTACCAAGATTAAAACTACCATTTTACATACATGTACCTGTTTCATCTTGTATAGCCTTTACTTTTTTACTAAGTCCAATACTAAGAAGAGCTAATTGAGAACAATAAACTTTTCAGTAACCCTGCTGTTGTCCGATTTAAAATGGAGAAAATAGTGGCCCCTGGCAACCGACTCATTATTATCTCCTGATTTGTTCCACAGAATAGTATGGTTCCCCCGTTGCATTGTTCTGTTTAATACACTTTTTATTCTTCTTCCCAATATATCACATATATCAATTTTAACTGTCTTGCTTTTGGGTAATTGGAAACTGATATATACTCCCCTATTTCCTGGTGCTTCCTTTACAGCAACCATTTTACTGTCATGTAAAGTAATGCCATTGTTTTGGATTCCAGTGGGTTCGCTATAGTACCACGAGTCTCCTAAATATTCAATTGTTTTACCATCATCACGTATATGACCGCCTGCAATAACCCATATTTTTTTGTTATACACTAGGGAGGAAAAATTCGCCCTTGTTTTCCAATCCGCTGCATCGGATACTTTTTTCCAAGAGTTTCCATCTTTAGAGTTCCATACATCATGTAGACTTTGGCTTTTCATCACCCCGGTAGATTTCTTTCCACCCATCACCCAAATTTTATTATTATAAACAACTGCTCCAAAATTACCTCTTTGGCCCCAACCTGTATTATCAGTAGCCTGAGTCCAATTTACACCATTGGCAGAATTCCAAAGGCGAGTACCCACTATGACCCATATTTTATTTTTAAATACAACAGCATAGGCTGATCCTCCTGACCATGGCGTATTGCCGGTCGCTTTATTCCAATTTTTCCCGTCTGTCGAGTGCCAAACATTTCCTTTGCTTATTACCCACATTTTATTATTATGCACAACAGCACCATATCCGGATAAAACTCCCATTGCTGTTTTTTCTGAAACTAACGTCCAATCTTTTCCATTAGGTGTTGACCAAACCTGGCCGAAAGTGCCGCCCCCTCAACAGCCGATCTCTCCGCCAATCACCCACATTTTTTTATTATACACAAGGGGAGTAAACCCTGTCCGTGCCTCATAGGGAACTGAACTTGTGGCCACACTCCAGGTAACACCGTCCTGAGAGGAATACACCTCTGTCTGGACCACGCTATTATTGGATTTCCCATTAAAGAGCCACATCTTTTTATTGAATACAACAGAGCGGTGAAATGCTCTCTGATGCCAGCTCGGCTGGGCTATTGAAGCGCGTTCCCACTTCTGAGCGCTGCAAATAGTGGCACTCAGAAAAAGTATTAACAACAGAGTTGATGCGTTAAAAAATGGTTCTACCTTCATTGTTCTTCACATACCTTTTTGAAAAGTGTCCCTAAAATCAGATAACCTTATTACAGGATTATTTTAAAATTGAAAACCTTTTATAAGTGCTTTGTCCATCCACAGATATTCTAAAAACATAATTACCGGTGCTTATTCTATTGCCATGACCATCTCGAATATTCCACGACAGTTGGTGAGATCCCGCTGTTAGCTGTCCCTTATTCATTGTACCTATCCTCTGGCCGAGCACAGTATATACCTCTATCTCAACAGCACTCTCTTTTGTCAGTGTAATGTGTAAATTGACCACATTATTCGATTGGTTAACTGATAAAATTTTAAGTTTATTGTTATACCGAATTGAATAATTTGAAATAGTAGTCTGCTCCTCATCAAAACAAAGCACATATCCCTTTGCCACAGTATTAGCCACGGTAGTAAATCCAGCTAGAAGGACGTGATTGTTTTGTTTATTTCGTATCATTTGCCAAATATTTTCACCCTGCGAATCTGGATATTCTGATATGGCGGTCCACTCTTCATTGCCGTTTTTATCAAATTTTGCCAGAAAGGCATCTCTGCCGTTCTCCTTTTCAGGTTTAAAGGCAATACCCGATATCAAGACCCCATTATCGGGGCATGCAATAATTGTATTCGCTTCACCGTCATGATGGGCTCGCCATTGCTCAATTCCCTCTGCATTTACTTTAAGGAGTATAGTGTTTTGATTTTGCGGATGGCTTGAGGCAATGGCAAATCCACCATCGGTTGTTCTTACAAACTCCCAGGGAAAATACTGGTGGGTGTTTTCATAAAGGTGCCTCCATTTATACTTACCTGATTGGTCAGACTTTAAAAATGCAATTTTGAAGATATTATTTTCATCAACCGAAAGACAGGCAAGATAAAAGGCTCCATCTTCGCCACCAACTATATGAAACGCTCGATCATCTCTGGTGTCACTTAAAACATGCCGCCATTCAGAAACACCATCCTTAGAGTACTTTTCAACGACATTATCAAAATAAAACCCTGAAAAAGCCTGATTAGAAAGGTAAATACAACCGCCATCGATAGTTGGTAGTATTCCTGCTGCTCGTGCCCACCTATAGCCATTGTCATCGGTTGCACTCCATAGTGTATCGCCGGCAGCATCGGTTTTTAAAAGTAAAATGCTAAAAGAGGGCATTGTGGTATCAATATGATCACCTTCAATACCAATAAAAAAGCCGCCATCTGAAGCCTCGGCAAGTTCCCATCCACGCAACCCATTCCAATTGGGGTGAGTTAGGAGGATGTCCTTGCGCTCATCACCCTTGGCATTGTATTTTGTCAATAATAGCTGAGATCCATCAGTAGATTCCCTATGGTATCCAGTTAGTAGATATTCTCCGACCTTTGTACCAATCCCGGCAAAATAACGCTGACCGATGGTTTCAGAGGTTTCATAGGGTATTTTTTTCCAGAGCATATCAGGAGGTTTCTGGGCAAATACTCCCACGCTGTGAAGAAGTATGGCGATATATAGGGTAATCTTTTTCATTTCAAGTGCATCCTTTACTAGACATTCATTGGTTTGCTTACGCTACTTCATCACCGTTGAATTCTTACTGTATACGTACCATCACTTTTTTTTGCTGCACAGTCCCATCCTTATACTTCAGCGTTGCCAATGCAACATAGGATCCCCCGGCAATTTGTTGCCCCTGATTGTTCTGTAAATCCCATGTTTGAGTTTGAGCCTTTGGTGTCAATGGGATTTTGGTGATAATTGTTCCCTTGGCACTATAAACTGTGAGATCTCCCTGTATGAATTCATTGTCATGTAAATGAAAGCGTATAGTGCTTGTTTTATCGCCGGGATTTGGCGTGGCAAACAGCGACATCTGTGAGCCAGCTACTACTGATTTTGCATCATCTGTATTTCTGGTATTATTATTAAAGGAGAAGACGCCAACTTCTGGGCATCCATATAAATTGTAACTCGTATAATTGGCCCAACACATGGCTATAGGAACCCGTGCTTTCATATAGTAAAAGGCATCGCCGGCTGAAAGTGATTCTTTACTAATTCCCTCACAAAAATGAAAGACAAATCCCTGAGTTGTAGATTGACCTTCAAAAACGGTGGTCCCGCTCATAAACCAGGTGACCCGGGTACCGCCAATAGTAGCAATACTCTGATTTTTCAACATTTCATAGGCAAGATTATTCTCAACCTCTATCTTGGAATTTAAACAGCTTCCCATAAAGACTATCGAGGGATAGGTGTCTCCCAATAATGGCGTGGTTTCTGAATACATGATACTGTCAGCAAAGGTTGGCTGTCCATGGGTCATCCATTCAACCAAGCCATAGGGTTTGTCAATCCAAGCCTCTTTTACCGCAGCCTGAGTGCACTCTGTTACATCGGGATTACCAAAATTATCATCATATATACGAAAATGTTTCCATCCATTGGGTTCTAAAAACCTGGATTTTACCAGCTCAAACAAGTCTGATCCAGGAGTTGTTTCTGTATAGGGTTCTGTGATGAGAAGCGCTTTTAAACGCCACAGAGCATCCTCTTTTGCAGTATTCTCATAGGCAATGATCCTTTTCATGATTTTATCGGCCGGTGCAACATCATTGTTGTAAATAGGAATTCTTCCAACCGACACATCTGCCTTGTTTTCCCTAAAGGGATCATCCAACTGAGCAAAATAATAGTCTGTTGGGTAAGACCCTTCAGTTTTCATGGGCACGTCTCCGCTTGTTGGAATACCATTGCCCAGTAATAAAATGTAACGAATACCCATGGTTTTATAATTGTCCTGGAGCCATTTTCTCAGTCTTTTTGCAGCTGTCACACCAACGCCACCTCCCCAGACCGATTCGGTTATCACCTCTGTTTCAAAGCCTCTTTTCTTTTTTGACTCTAAAAGGTTGTTTAATTCTTGCGAACTCGATTGGATTGCCGATGTGGTTATAACAACATATTTTTCTTTTGTTGTAAAGGTATAGTCTGTGTCATATCGGGAAACAATATCTGAATAATTCACTGCTAAGGCTCGAACTACTTTCTTTAAGCTTGTTGGAATACGGTATGAAGCATTCCCGGTTACAGTATATTCTTTACAAGATTGGAAATTAAGTTTCAATTCACCTTTGGTCAACCTCTTTAATCTCTTTGCCACAGGATTATACTTATACAGATAGATCCTCACCTGAACAAGTTTGAAGCAGTTCATAGTGCCACAATCGATTATTTCATAATAGGTATTGGGGAAGAATGCATTCTTCGAATAAAGAGCAACATCCTTTCCATCAACAATATGACGCTTTTGAGGCCATACCGGTCCATCAATGCTTGACAATGGCGGAACAGGTACTACTGTATGCTTACCATCTATCTGCTCTTCCTGCAGACCATTGATCGATAGGGAAATACTGTTCAAATCTGCATCTGGGGGTATTAAAAAAGTGTAACTTAGCACTGGAAGTTGAGGTCTCCCAGTTTCGCAGGAATGTTCTGACCCAAAAAATGTTGTATGGGGGTTAGTAGATTTTATTCCTCCCTGCATGCAGGGGATTGGAAATGTTATATCTGCCAAAAGGGAAAAAGAAAAACCAAGTATACAGTACAATAAAAGAGTAGCTCTTTTCATATATCATCCCTTACTTTACAAATGTTTCTGTAAAAACACCTTTATCTGTTCCTATCCGAACAAGGTACATACTGCTGGGTAATAGTTTGCCGGTATCATCTTTTCCATCCCAGGTAATTGTGTGGGCGCCTGCAGGTTGATCCCCGGACCACAAATCTTTTACCCGACTGCCATCAATAGTAAAGATAGCAACCTCAGTCATCATTTCCGTGCTTAGGGTATAGCGCATGGTAACCTTATTCTTTGAGAGGTGTGGGTATATTTTATTAATCGAAAGATGATGGAGAGTCTCTCCAATCATCTCATTTTCAATACTGGTTGACGCATTGGTACACCAAACATCACTTTGTACATCGGAAATATTATAGGAAACTCTTCCACCGAATACCCACATTCTATTCATATGCACCAGGGATGAATGACGCATTCTTTTTACCCACTGCTGAGTAGCAGTTGCCTGAGTCCATTGAACGCCATCTTCGGAATACCAAACATCCCCTAAGGGAAAAATGTTATTATCGGAACCACCAATCACCCATATTTTATTATCGTGGACGACTGATGTGTGACGGGATCTCCCTACCCATGGAGCAGAAGCTGTGGCTTCTGTCCAGGATATTCCATCAGAGGAATACCACACATCATTGAGATAATTTCCGCCAATAACCCACATTTTGTTCTTAAATACTACAGAGGTGTGCTTGTATCTTTTTGTCCACGCAGCAGAAGCGGTTGCCTGGGTCCATTGCACGCCATCTTCCGAATACCAGACATCATTGGTTTTAGTCGCTTTATCATCAAACTCACTTTTTGTTTGGCCACCCATCACCCACATCTTGTTATTAAATACGACCGCACTGTGATCACACTTTCTCCATCCAGAATTTTGAGTTGCTTGAGTCCAATCTTTGCCGTTTTCACTTTGCCAGACCTGGCAAAAAATTTCACCACCTCATCAGCCTTCATAGCCACCGAGGACCCATATTTTACCGGCAAAGGTAAGGCAGCCAAATTTAGTTCGCATGGGAAAAGGAGCATTTTTAGTAGCTTGAATCCAATCCTTACCATCCTTTGAATACCAAACATCTTCACAGACAACTCCATTGGCAATTCCCTTAACAATCCACATGTTGTCATTAAAAACAGCTGAACCATGGGTATCACGCTCTGACCAGTCTGCAGATTGATTAACACAGGTCCAGGACGTTTGGGCCAAAGGTTGTCCGAGAAATAGAATAAGGGGTAGGAGAATCATGAATCCTTGAGAAAATCCCATTCTTTCTATAGGAGGACAGAGTCTTTTCACGTGTTACCTACCCCTTATTTTAAGTTTTTGATACTGTAAATAATAATTGCAGTATACAGCTAACCTGCCTTGGAACCTGATTATTTTACTCCAAGCATTAATCTCATCTTTTTGCTATACCCCGAGTGATCCGGCTCTGCAGTTGTCTCTTGTATGTCAAATAAACACACATACATCCCAGAACCGACAACTCTATTGTTGGTGTTCATAAGGCTCCAGGCAAATACAAGGCGCTTCTTTGGTTCATCCCATGCCATTGGCTTGTTTTTAATGATTGTATTACCCACGGCATCCAAGATTGTGATGGTGCCGGAGGCCTGAAATTCCTTGAATACATTCTCCAGATTGTCCGGTACTACCGTAATAATCATACCGGTGTATTTCCCCGAACTTCTTTGTGAAAGATTCAATTCATTAAAAATCTGTTGTGTTTGGAACAGCTCAATAAAGTGTGGGGGGATGAGATATACTTCACTGGTCATATGGGCAAGTGAAACCGGAGAAACTGCCTTTGGGATTAAGGTAAAGGGAATAATCCTTTTGTCAACATATACTTTTCTTTTGGTGTTTAAAACATTGTTCTGGAAGTTGGTCACTGTATTGCCAGACACATCTTTACAGAGATCACCAACTAGGTCACCCTCATGGATCCAGATTGAGTCCCCTGCCTCTATTTTAATTCCACTGCTCGAGTATGATTCAATAGTAAAGCCCATTGTTTCATCTGCAGACTGGGGTAAAGAGCGTAATGTTGCTGTATAGGTGTCACTATTTTTCCGTGAAAGAAAGTAAAAGGGAACCGAGGCATTCACATACTTTACTGGTTCGGAAAAGGTAACCTGTAAGGTATCGACTATGGTGCTGTCCATATGCATAATGGCAAGGGCACTTCGTTCATCCCAATGAATCAAAGGTGCCACTTTATCAAAAACAGTAATAGTCCCTTGAGTCACTTTTTCACCGCCAGAAAGGACTACCGGTTTGACCGTTAGTTTGTCATCACCGGTCACCATGGTCGTTGGATTGGTATTGCTCTCTGTAACCGTAAGGTAAAATCCCTCTGGTATGAGCCCGGTGCCGGTTACAGAAAAATTTCTAAACGCTGGAAGAGTAAGTGCTTTGTCAACAAGCTCCTGAACAATGGAGGCTGTTAGACCTCCAATGATATTGGTTGTGGCAACAACGGGGATACTGTCAACAAAACCATCACCATTGTTGTCATAATAGAATGCCCGATCAGCCATAATTGAACCATAAACTTTTTCAACATAGATCATTCGTTTACTATTATTGATATTATTCTGGGCATTGTCTTTTATGTCAGAGACCAGGTCTGTTTCATGGATCCAGAGAGAGTCTCCATGCTTAATTGCAGAAACGCCAGAAACCGAACTGATCTCGAATACCATCATGTCAGGCGCAATCAAGGAAACAGGGTTCAGGGTCACCTGATATTCCTGATTGCTTGCAGTAGCAAGAAAATAAAACGGTTCGGTACTGGAGATATTTTTTATATGTTCCGAAAATCGGACCAATAATGTGTCTTTCTGATTTACCGTGAGGTAATTCATTAAAAGAGCGCTTTTCTCTTCCCAATGAATCAAAGGTGCCACTTTATCGTGCACAGGAACACTCCCGTCAATAACTTTCGCACCTCCAGAAAGCACTACCGATTTGACGCTTAGTTTGTCATCGCTGGTCACCATGGTCGTTGGATTGGTGTTGTTCTCTGTCACCGTAAGGTAAAACCCCTCTGTTGTGAGTCCGGTACCAGTGACTGTAAAATTTCTGAATGCTGGAAGGGTAAGTGCTTTGTCAACAAGCTCTTGAACAATTGAGGCAGTCAGCCCTCCAGTGATATTGGTTGTTGCTACAACTGGTATACTGTCAACAAAGCCATCGCCGTTGTTGTCATAATAATAGGACCGATCAGCTATAATTGAACCACTGATTTTTTCAACATAGATCATTCGTTTACTATTTTTTACATTATTCTGGGCATTATCTTTAAGATCAGAGACTAGGTCTGTTTCATGGATCCAGAGAGAGTCTCCATGTACTATTGCAGAAACTCCAGAAACCGAACTGACCTCGAATACTACTTTATCAGGTGCAATCTTGGATACAGGGTTCAAGGTTACCTGATATTCCTGATTGCTTGCAGTAGCAAGAAAATAGAACGGCTCACTACTGGAGATATCCTTTATATCTTCTGAAAAGCGGACCGACAAGGTGTCCTTTTGATTGACCGTTAGGTAATCCATCAAAAGAGCTCTTTTCTCTTCCCAATGAATGATCGGGGCTATTTTATCAGCAATGGCAATCTTCCCGGCGAGCACCTTTCCACTCAGAGAGATAGTTGTTTCTTTAACCTCTAATATGTCATCATTAGTTACATAGGTCATGGGATTCTTATTGACATCCTGTGAAACTCTTAAACCAACCCCATCACTGAGGGCAAAGGATTCGTCAATAGTCAACTCCCGAAAGGTGGGCCAAACAAAGGCAGAGACAATAGCCTGTACATTTTCATTGGTTATGTCACCTTCCATCTTAACAAAAATACTGTCAATATGTCCCTGGGCATCATTATCGAAATAATAGGCCTCTTTTGCGGTAACAATGTTACCAAGCAAATAGGGAATTTTTATTTCTAGGGTATCTCTGGGAAGCTTCTTGTTTTTAAATAGGGCTGTGATTTCATCCATATTCTTAACTTGCAGGATCCCGTCTCCCGGTCTGGGAGGGTCTGCGATTTCAACAGAAAATTCGTGAGAAAAATAGGTGCCATTGCTCCTTAAATTAAAGGTTTCCCGGTCAGTCTGGTTTCCCTCCTCTGTAGAAATTGTTACAGAGACGTCTTTGTAACCATATAACACATCTATTTTTGTCTCCTTAAAACGAATTTCAACATCTTTTATCGAATCGTTCATACTACTTAGTTCATTGCCCTGATGGAAAAAGCCCAAGGTGCGGTCCCAGTAATCAACCTTGTATGTATTAGGGAAGGTTTGTACTGCGGGATCAATCGCTACTCTAAAACCAACATTAGCAGTTGTATCGTATTCAATAGTGACCGTGTCACCAGTATTGGGATTAATGGTATCTTTTATAACGTGGTAATCGAGTTTATAGGCAAAATCGGTATTATATATTTCCAATGGAAAGAGTTCGGCAAAGGGAAAACCCGTTGAATCCCATGTACCTATCGGATTAATCGAGCTATTAACGGTCAGGCCCGTGGGCGTTGAGTTTATATTGGCATTTACAATTCTACCAATTACATTCTTCATAAGCAGAGACATGAGCGTGTCATGATTCGTTTTAATTGTGTAGAGGTCTGACATGGGATTTGATACGGAGTAACCGTTGTTTTGAATATTCTTTGTCATTTTTTCAAGGTTTGCAAAGGCTGTATCATTAGGTGTAAAATAGACAGTAAATGTTGTAGGTACATTCTCTCCCTTTATATAGGCAAACCTTTCAGGCCCATCAGGAGAAGAAGCTTCGCCATCAGAAAGAAATATTGTAAAATGTTGGTGCGCGGGAAATGGAGAATCCTTCATTGCTAACTTAGCAGCTTCGAAGCTATGGGTAATATTAGTACCCGGAGTTGGTTCTGGTTTCGGTTGATAGGCCAAACCCCAGTAATCCTGGGCTCCCGGTGTTTTAATTAATTTTATTGTAAGATAATGTTTAAGGATCTCATATCCGGTTTTGCCATTGTAGGTTGCATTGAGTGTTAAAAGGGGAATATATCCATACCCACTGGGATCCCCGGGATAGGAAACAAAAATATTATCGTCTGCAGGATTGAAATAGTGGCTAGTCCTAAAAACAACAAGTCCAATCTGTGTTTTAGGATTCATATTATATATGGAGTCAACAAGAGCGCTGGTTACAGTAAATCTAGAGGCTGTGGGATCATTTGGTTGTAAATATGGCTGATACATACTACCAGAGTGATCAATAACAAACACAATTGAACTTGCTTCACCGGACATAATGGAATTTATATAGGAGTTTACATAAACATAGTCAGACATTGCCACCATATCTTCAGGTGTTTGCACTGTTTTATTATTCAGCAATACTGGTGCTCCCTTGAAGGTGAACTTAGCGACTTGTTCTCCCTTGGAGTCAATTATTAGGACAAAAAGCAACAACACTAACAGTGCGCTAACATTTTTTACTGTGAGTAGAGCTAAATTTCCATCATACTTTTTCAATTTCCAGTCCTCCAGTTTTAACCCAGATTATGCAGTAGGAAATAGCGCAGAAGTATAATCCTATGCCCATTAAGACTTTCAGGCTTTTCGGCCATATCACCGTGTAAATATGCCCTTCAAAACCTTCAAGTCTTACTAAATCATAATCTTGCACTTCTACATCTACTCCTACTGCATAATCTGGGTTTAATAAAAAACAGTGAAAGTTTTTCTCCAGTAGCTTAGTAACTATTAGAAAGGTCACACTAAATTGACCATTGGATTCTGATTGTGATTATAGAGGAAATCTTTCGCACATATCTATTGTTCCCTACAATCCTAGCTGCAATCAGTTGTTTTAATGCGACCACGCCTATGAGCCTTTTGCCATAGCGTGGTATAGATACATTAGGTATGATAAAATTGTGAAGTTAGACGCCAATACTAAGGAAACGATATGCTTTTTCAAAGCCTGTAATTTCGTTCCCTGTTAATGTAATATAATAAAATTATATACTATATGCTATTATTTTTTTGATTACATCATTTTTTGCCTTTTTACTTTATTTTAAAAGGCTTTAAAGGGTTTTTTGGTGTTAACCAACTTTGTTTTACCATATTTTTGATTACACTTGTCTGTTTATGAACTATTTATACCGCTTCTCAATAATCTTGTCCTATATTGTGTTGCGGTATAACTGTTTCTATAAGAGTTTTGTCAAAAATCATGGGACAAAACTTTTGAGAAACAGTATAA
>JANQEN010000221.1 GCA_028278335.1 Chitinivibrionales bacterium
GTTTCTCAAAAGTTTTGTCCCATGATTTTTGACAAAACTCTTATAGAAACAGTTATACCGCAACACAATATAGGACAAAATTATTGAGAAGCGGTATAAATAACAATAGAGTGTCATTGATCTGCTTAGAGTAAAAACATAACCAGTGTCTTTAATTAGTAATTGAAGTATACTTAATGACATAACCCCAAAATTTCAATTGAATGAATCAAGCAACAACAATGGTGCAAAAAAAATGAAAATGATAAATAAAATTACATTGTTTATACTTTTGCTTTGTTTAATAATTCTCTCATTGTTTTGGATTAGATCTACGAAACATAATCATCCATCCAAGGTATTCCTCTTAAATGTTAATGAAAGACCTAATACTATTGACCTTTTATTTGACTACGCATCATTATTCGAGTTCCAAAATGAATCTGTGTCACGCTATCTAAAAGGCATACGAAATAATTTTCATATTGAAGCGATTATTATTACGATACCCTCTTTAAAAGATAGTTTATCAAGTATAAATGAATTGGCAGCTACCATAGCGAGTAATTGGCAAATAGGGAAAAGTTATAACAACAGAGGACTTCTGTTATTATTTGTTGATGATATTAAAGAAGTGCGTTTAGAGGTTTCCTATGAATTAGAAGATGTTTTTACTGATCTCTTTTGCGGATATGTGGAGGACAAGCAATTAAGGCCAAATTTTCTGAATGGATCACTCGAGAATGGTCTTATTGCAGTAATGGAAGAGCTGGAATATCGAGCACAACTTAAATATACTCAAGACTATAATTCTAAGTTCATTGCAACTCTTGATAGCAAGTTTCAGACTGGTGGTGCTGGGGCAGTTCGCAGATTGTCTAAGTATAAACATGAACAAAGAGCAAAAGATTCTGCAACTTTCTTTACAAAAGGTGCAGAAACACCAGCAAAAGCCTGGGAAATCATGCTGAGCAAATGGAGAGGGGAAGGAAAACACAAAGATACTGATATTTACACCGAAGCAACAAAGCTTGCTATGGGAAACCAAAATTCAAAAATCATTGAAAGCGGTGTGGATCTTAAGGATAAAGCATTCAAAGTGTATCAATCGGGTAATTATGCAGTTATTTCATTCGGTCTTAAAGAAGGTTGGAATAATTCACCCTTTCTATTTGTAAAAACAGACGCACCAGAGGGGTGGAAATTTGATATAGTACATCAAAGAAAATATGTGGTCATGTCTACGGCGCCCTATTGGTCAGTCGAAAGAGCAGACCATCCCTATGTGGAGCTTGTCTCCTATGCTTGGATGAATATGGGAAAAGATATCCCACTTGAATCAGTAGACCGATATCACCCTGAAGAAGACGTCCTTATAGCACAACGTATAGTGAGTCTGGAAATAATATATAAGGAAGATCCAAATAATTTTGAAGTTGCCATGGAATTAGGACGGCTGGGCACAATTTTATGTAGACGTTCAAATCATGTGTATCCCTATCTGAAACAAGCAAAAAAACTAAAGCCTCAAAGTCCGTTACCATATAAGTACACTGCAATATTCACAGTGGAGAGTCAATTTCAATATAAAACTGCATTAGAAGAGATGAAGGTTTTTATTCAACGTACTCCAGAATCAAGATTTGGGCGAAATTTCTTAGGGTATTTACATTTTCAACTTGGACAATATGGTGATGCGATTTCGGAATTTAATAAAGCACTAAAAATGCAGAAGTTAGATAGTCAATTTTTGTTATATGCCTATTGCAAATTGTCCAGATGTAATGGAATGCTTTTTAATAATTCGTCAAAAGTAACACTAAAGCGAAAAAAATACCGAGAAGAGGCAATCGAATTTTATAATAAAGCGTATAGGTTGTCAAAAAACAATTTTCGTGTGCAGTTGTTAGGAAGCTGGTTGCTTCAAAATAAAATTATTTCTAATTAATTCTATAGCTTTATATCAACACCAAGCCTCCTTCATGCCTTTAAACTCCATGCAGCCACACTATCAGTTCCCCCTTTTGAGATCAATTTCTAAACAACAATTTATTATTTTGGATTGTGACACTGGTACTTTGTGAGAAGTAAATAATAAATTATTTTGCCATTACTTAAAAAAATGAATAATTTATTAAGTAGCAACGATTTTTAAATAGTAAACGTATTCTGGGGGGGATATGATTAGATTACATTCATTTAATGTAAAGAGTTCATTATGCCAAAAAATCGTACTCTTTGCACTGGTGTTATTTACGTCAGTATGCTTTTCACAGGACCTTAAAGAGGTACTTGATAAAATCGACAAAATGACCAAGGATGAGATGGCAAAGGACCGGAATCAGGCTGCCTGTGCTGTTTGTGTGGTGCTGGGAGACTCAATTGTTTTTGCCAAAGGGTATGGTAAGGCTGACATAGAGAAGAATATTGCAGCCACAGAGAAGCACATATTCCGCATTGGCTCTATTACCAAACAGATAACCGGATTGATGGTTTTGCAAATGGAAGAGGAGAACAAGCTCAAGCTGACAGACAAAATTGAGACCTATTTTCCTGAATTCAAACGGATTTCAAACATGCCCTCAGGATCTCCACCGGTCACCTTTAAATTACTAGGTATGATGACCGCAGGACTTGCCAGAGAACCGCGCAATTTAAGCAAATACACCAGGGGCCCGGTATCACAATGGGAGAGTATCCTTATTTCTGCGCTTTCTGACACACGATACGATATGAAACCGGGCACAAGATATCAATATTCAAATATTGGCTATGGATCGCTGGGTTTGGCTGCTGCCCGGGCTGGTAAAACAAGCTTTATTGCCTATACCAAGGATAAAACATTCAAGAATTTGGGTATGGATGATTCCGATTATGACCGCACTCCACTAATTGCACCCATGGTTGCTAAGGGATATGTTTTGCGAAGCAGTGGTCCTGACCCAACAACTCCCGAACGTGAGCATGCTGGTAGGGGATACAAGGTGCCCAATGGAGCCATGTATGCCTCGGTTGTGGGCTTTGCCAAGTATCTCTCATTTCAATTGGGTTATGGTCCGGAAACCGTTTTAAAATGGGACAACCTTCAGAAGAATTACCGCTCAGTGATCACCTCCGCTGGCTCAATTAGATCGAGCTATGGCATTGGATTTATGGCCTCTAAAAAGAGTGGCTTTATTCGCATTGGTCACTCTGGTTCTGTGTCAGGTTATGGCTCAGGTGCGTATGTCAATCGGGAAACACTCACCGGCGTTGCTGTGTTTCGCAGCGCCTCCAGTGGAAACTTTAGTGCCAGTGGTCTTGCCAGTCGGGCACTTATCGAAGTAGCGAATTTTAGAAAGGGAAAGGTCCCACCCTTTGTATCAATCGTTAATCCATTAAAAAATGCAACGATCTCCGGCTCATCTGCTACAACAGTTCGCGCAGTTGCCTTTGATCCAGATAATGGCACAGACGATGGTAAGGGTATGGAAAAGGTAGTGTTCGAGCTTTTAAAGGGGACAACTGTAGCTGGAACCTTTACAGATAATACTGCACCCTATACCTGGTCGATCAGTGCAAATAATTATACCAGTGGCAAGTACAAACTGCGGGCAACAGCAACCAGCAGCACAGCCTCAGGGGAACAGACTGCTCAATCAATAATTCCTGTTACTATTGAGAGTGCCAATGCAATTGTATCCGCCTTTGACAAGCAAGCAAAACCTTTATATGTGTCTCAGAGTTCAGGCATGGTACACCTTTTTATACCCTATTCACAAACATGTGTAATAAAAGTGGTGGATTGTCAAGGAAGAAGAGTTGCATCTTTGACAACTAAGCAGGGGAGTGGCTGGTATCCAATTAGTTTAACGGGAAAAGGAACTGGTATATACCTTCTCTCTGTCACCCGTAATGCTGCAAGAGAGGTTACAACTATAGTTTTGCATTAGTTAAATAAAAAATACTATCTGACAAAAGTAAGGTAGGGGCGCTGCTTGTCTGCGCCCTTATTATTTAAATTGCAAAGCTTTAAAATGATAAAGAGGCCTGTAACCCAACGGCTCCGTTTAATGAAAAGGTGGGACCAATTTTAAAATTTGATGATGTTTGAGATTTCTCGATTTTTTTAATATGACTGATTGAAGATATGCAGGCAATTCCCCAAAAAACATCCCGGGCAATTGAACTACCAAGCGAGAATGCCGCCAATTTATTAGGCTCCATGGTTGGTTCTGACAGGGAAACAAGTGCTAAAATTGTTGCAATTCCCTCAAAAAGCCATCCCACACCATAAAAACCCCAACTTACATTTTTTTGGCAATTTGTACTAAACCCACAGGCGTCACTGGCACGTGATGCTTGGGCACAGGCAACTGGTACACTAGCATATTTCATAACATGGGTGGCCATAGAGGCTAAGGCAAGTCAAATAAACCCATCATCCTGAATGTCATTAGCATTGGCCGCAGCAACAAATGCGATGGTGTAATTGAGCGCTAATCCAGTAAAATATACCCCTGTCCCAGTAGCGGCTTTAGTTCTCAGTTGCTTCATATCAAATGATTTAATAATCTTTTTATCCTTCAACTGGACAACATTTAGGCTCTTTTGTTGTTCTGGTTGGTTTTGCAGAGTTTCCGTGGTATCAGAGGCAGTACCAGCTTCACCGAATGACGAAATTGTAAAAAACATTACATTAAGAGTGATCAAACAGCATATCATGATTTGGTTTAATTTTTTCATAGGATCCTCAATCTTTTATATTCTTCAATGCTAAAGAAATGTTCTCTATTACAGAAATCGCTAATTCTAAAAATGTGTCAGCTATCACCTGTTGATACATTTTTCTATTATAGGTTGAACCCCACGCACTGTGGTTACGTCTTATGATTCCATCCCATATTATTTCATTATTTCTATCAACTATTTTTGCTCTTACCATTATGTGACAATCATAAAAATGAGACTCCTTTACAATAAAATCCAAAAGAGAAAGCTGTAAGGAATAAGTACCACTTTGAGTTACCTGCATATCTAAATCATTGAATAGTGCATAGAATTTGTTCCGTAACCAGACGGAAGCTGTATCTTTGGTAAACACAAGGATTTTTGGTTTTTCTGAATCATAATAGCCTCCAACCCAGAAGATATGCCTTCGATTATCCTCAATATTAATATCTATAAGTGATTTTTTTTGTAAATATTCAAGATTAACTAACCTCATTTTTGTTGAGTCAATGATCAGAGACGGATTCCATCCTAAGGCTAAATCATGTATTATAGGTTTAGGATTTGTATTGCCCATCATTTTTAACGATACGTATAGTGGTTTAACTACTGACAAAACCTGTAATGTAGATTGGTTACGAAGAATAATTTGATAATCAGAGCCCGGTAATATCTTATAGGGCATAGGATAGAAACCATACCCCTTTTTGTAAAGCGCATTTTTTTTAATGTGAAGAGTGTCTCTTCCTTTAGCAATGAGTATTTCCAACTTCATTTTACTATTTTCATTTGTTACCTCCCAGACGAATTTGGTGGTAGATCTTAATAGCAAACAGTCGCCGGCAACAGGCTCTGTGAGAGTGAACGATTCATCTTGTGCACTAATCCAATTGTACACACTTATCAATATGCAGCATACAAGAATTGATTTACATTTCATAATGAAATACCATATAAAAGGACCATTTTTAAAAGTTTTTTGTATTTTGAGTTGTTTCTGGCGTTTCTTTAGATACATATAAACTAAGTTATTATTGGGAAAAAGTAAAGGGAGATAACAAAGAGGTCATTTTTGGCTGTGACCCCTGATTTTATGCCTGTTGCAACTTTGCAGCGGCTCATCTCACGGCTGAATGAGTCACTGCAAGTTTACAGACCATGATTGAGTGATGAATTTAACTGTTGCAGTTTTACATTTACTCAATCTATGGTGAGTTATGGTGATGCAACTCTGCAGAAGATAATTATGGCTCTTTTTATGATGGTGCAGATATAAAATTGATATAACACTGGCCTTGTTTGCTAAAAAAAAAGGTAACTACTCAGGTGCTCTTATTCATTAAGCTCTGAAGTTGTCATTGTCATTTCATTCTGAAGCATATGGAGGAAAAACCTATCGGTTTTTTACATTGTAGTTTTTGGTGCTTTCCCGCATGTTTTTAGCGGGAATCTATTGAAATTTTTGTAAAAAAAATAGATTTCAGCTTAAAAGAATACCGGAATGACATTTTTTTGCTGGTACCTGAGTAGTTACAAAAAAAGATAGCATGTTATTATCTTCAAGTTGTGGATTACTATTTTTATTCTAAAAATCTTCTATAAATCCTCTCTAATTTTATCAAATTCATCTTTTGTTATTTCACCACTGGCATATCTTTTTTTCAAGATATCAAGTGCTGTTTCTGTTGTATAATCTGAATTATAATCAGAGTTTTGATTATATGAATTACATTGCCTATTTTTAAATAATCCAAACCTATTCATAATTAGGCAGAGTATTATTATTACACATGGTATAATCCACATACCGCGAAAATACATACACATTGGTTCCATAGGTCTCTCCTTTTATAAGGTTACATTTAATCTATTATCTTTAACTAGTTTGCTAATGAGAAAATTGATACTTTCTATTGAAAGATTAAAATTTTCGGATATATTCTCTGGTATTATTTCTCCGTTTTTTTGAACAAATTGTAAAATTTCATCATTTATTTGTTGAAGCCAATCTTCAAACAATCCACGCAACTCTGGTGTTGCATATTCAGCCATTTGATTACTTCTCGAAATATTTTCCATCATTTTTTTACACATATCCATTGGATTTGAGCCATCTTCATTTTTACCCATCATTCCTTGCATCATACCCATCATAGGGGACATACCTTCACCCCCACCCATCATCTTAGGAAACATCTTTTGCATCATATCCTGTTTGTCTTCCATAGTCATATCTGAAAAAAAATTATCCATCATTTTATCCATCATCGCAGATTTATCTTTTTTATTCATATTTCCCATCATCTTTTCCATGATTTTATCTTTAAAACCCATTTTACCTCCCTATAAAGTGACGTTGTATCTATTTAGTTTTTCTAAATTTATTTTTCCACATAGCTCTGCAAAACATTGGCATTTCACATTGATCAGAAATAATATCTGGTGCAATTTCAGCAAATCTATCTAATATTTCTAATAGACTGATATTTTTTAATTTATAGAATACGAAAGGACCTTTTCTCTCGGTTTCAAGAATATCACTTTTTTTTAAGATGCGTAAATGATGAGATACCAATGGTTGAGAAAGATTAGTTGCTTTAACAATTTCTGATACAGCTCTTTTCTCATTCCCAATAAATTGTATAATACGTAATCGACTTGTATCACCAATAGTTTGAAAGAAATTGTTTAGTTTTGAAATTTTATCCATATAAACACCTGTTAATATAAACTATAATTTATATAAATCACCATTTATATTAAAGATACAATAAATTTTTAGCTTTTGTCACTTTATTTTTCATTTTAATTAATAATTATTTAAAAAACATAACAGTGATGCACATCATATTATTAAATTCAATGGGTCTAATTACTGGGTGTCATTTTATAACGCCCCAGTAATTTGCGCGACGCTAGGAGCGTCAAATTGACTGGATTGTTAAATTGCATTTAGGCCAGTCTCTAAATTAATTTTAACATCTTTCCATCCCCCCGGCGGATCCCATTCGCCCGAAGCTTCAATACAAGGATAGGTAATCTTGGAAACAGTCACACCATCAATTCCAAGACGGGCCGATTTCCATACCTCAGACCCTAATGGGGTAAAACGATGAAGAAACTCGGCCGAAGCAACCAATACTCCGAAATCTTCACCATCATATTCTAGGTCTTCTGGAGTATACAAATACCCAAAATATGTATCGACTTTTACGGTTTTTAAACTAGTTGAGCTGATATTAAAAAAGTGTACGTGCTCTCCAAAGCCAAAAACTACGCTATCAGGAAAAAGCTTTATAGATTTAAAGCAAATACACTCTTCGAAAGTATGTATCTCGAAAAGGAATTTACCGCTCGAACCAGTATCTATACCAACATACATATCTGGCGATCCCAAAGTCGTTGTCTTGTTTACAACGACTCTTTCAGCAGTTAGCCATTCTTCAGTATTCGTTTCAATAAATTCTGCAGTGGTCATTTTTTCTTGGTTATTTGCAAACGGCAATGCTGCATGCATACGATCTCTCCGAAAAATTCGAGTCCTTTGTTGCCCGGAGCCACCTTGGACAGCCGTATTTTGCGAAGCCACGGCTGGACAGGGGGGGGAGGGAGCTTCTGGACGGCGTTGTCACGAAAGCGTGGCCTTAGAACTCTCCTTCCTTCTCCTTTTGGACCAGGAATGTATGGAAGTCTTGGTATTTCTCGTCACGCAATGGGAACAGGAACTCCCCGTGAGTTGCCAAGTCTGATAGCATCTGACCAATTCTCTCTGATAACCGTCGTCTGCCTTTACATTTGAAGTATCTGCCATCCCAATCAATACCGGCGTAGCTCAGGAGTGCGACAACTGGGAATGACTTCAGTGATTCCAAATGCTGAATATCGATATCGACCTGCCCACGATAATCTGCTGAGATAGTGAGCTTCAGGTCGTTCGATTCACATGTGATGACTTCCCCTCCAGCAAGAACGGATGTATAGACTCTATCCTTCAAGGAGAGACCCCGCTCCTCACAGAAGGTGCTTATCGGGGAGATGTCTACAGGTTTTCCTCTAAGTAGTCTCTCAATCCAGTTCACAGCTACCGCCTCCTATGGTACGCATTCATGACGAGGTATCCAAAAACGCTCTCCGTCGGCAACGTCTCCAAACTCGCGCGGTCCAATCTGGTCGCGTTGGCAGCACGCGTTGCCTCCCTACTACCAATAACATAACGATTGAGTAGAAAACTGCAATTTATCAAAGTGACTCATGGTAATTAATATAAATGGCAGGTTTATGAAAAACAAATATATTATTATGGCCATCAGAACATAGCATAGAAAAGGCTATAATTAACTAAAATTAAACACATTACATAAAATACTCAATCTCTATTTCATTATTGGACTCTATCGAGTTATCTTCTGTCTTTTGGTATATTTATAAATGTTTAATAGAATTCTATTAAATTCAAAAATGATGTTAATATGTTTCATAAAGCACCGGTAAAGTTACTAAATTCTTATTCAAATTTTATTAAATCTAGGGACACTGTTTTTTATCAAGCAGTTAACTTTTCTAAGTGGTTTCGTTTTTATAGGGACTTTTGTGCAAAGTATAATTTTCCAGATATGGATCCTGATTCACTAGCCCATTACCTTCAAAAAGTTGTGGATTACTATTTTTATTCTATAATACGTCTTTATGTTATTTTTTAACATAGATACAATTATTAATTTAAGAAGTGCTTATGTGTGGAAGATTTGTTAGAATAAAAACAGTACAGGAAATTGCCTCTATCTTTGCAATTGAAGAGATTGAATCGAATTTAGATCCCAGTTATAATATTACACCCCGGCAACCAATAGTTGTGGTGGTTGAAGAGGGAAAGAAAAAGTTGGTGTCCATGCAGTGGGGCCTAATTCCACACTGGGCAAAGGACGACAAAATTGCCAACAAGTTAATCAATGCAAGAGCTGAAACCATTGAGCAGAAACCGAGTTTTCGCGACTCCTTTGTAAAGAGACGATGTATCATTGTGGCAGATGGCTTTTACGAATGGGTAAAGCGGGGCAACAAAAAGATTCCTGTGTACATAAAACTAAAATCAGAACAGACCTTTGGCATGGCTGGCATATATGACATATGGAAAACTCCTGAGGGGAACGTGCGGACTACTTGCACGATTGTCACCACCGAAGCCAATGCATTCATGAAAGGGATCCATCACCGCATGCCAGTGATCCTTGTACCAGAGTTGTATGAAGTTTGGCTGGATCCTAAAAACAAAGATGTGGAGCAACTAAAGGGGATTTTAAAGAGATTGATAACCATTCCCTTAGGATTTCATGAGGTAGATTCACAGGTAAATTCTGGACACATAAATAACGAGAGCTGTATTGAGCCTTTTAGAGAAGATGAATAAAATTGACTTATAAAACCATTATGAACTATACTAATTTTTCTGTAGAAAAAGATTCAATTTAATTGCCTTTAGTGAACATCGGTGTCCATTTTCTACTCCTTATTATTGAGCAAAGAAAACTTCATCTTGTATATTCATAGCGAAGTAGCAAAATATACAGTAAAAACAAAATTGAACTAATACCAGAAGGAATTAATTGTGAAAACAATTCATCTAGCCGTTATTATAATATTTTTTCTTAGTTCACTCCAAATTACTGCCCAACCAATACCAAATGGACGGAGACTGAGAGACATTGTTGCCGATAAATATGCTGATAAGAGTATTATTATTGGTGTTGCAACCAGTGCAAACTACTCCTTTGATACTCCTATTGAAACAGTCATGGATCGTGAGTTTAGTTATGTAACTCCAGAAAATGATTTTAAACACTCACGTTGTCATAAAACTCCAGATCACTGGGATTGGAGCTGGGCTGATGCCTGGCTTGAACATATCGTTGATAATAATCAAGTACTAAGAATTCATGGACCGGTGAGTCCCCAATGTAGCAAATGGGCTAAGGAAGACTCCCGTACAAAGGCAGAGCTTGAAAAAGATCTTAGACTTTGGATGAAAACGCTTTGTCAACGGTACAATGGTGTGAAAAATATCAAATATATGGATGTTATAAATGAAGTTGTTGATCAAAATAAATGGCATCCTAATAAAGCTGGCACTGACAAATGGGAGTGTCCCTGGTATAAGATTGGGAAAGATACTGATGCCAATAAAACGCCCCTGTTTATCAAATATGCCTTTGAAGAGGCAACTGAACATGCACCGGACATGAAATTGATTATTAATCAACATGGAAAATTCTCTAATTTCAATCTTATAAAAACATTGGTGCCTTACCTGCGAAATAGGGGATTACGTGTCGATGGTATTGGATGGCAGGCACATATCCGTAATGGAGTAAGCTGGTTAACTAACAAAAATCTAAATGATTTGCGTAAACTTATTGATTGGTGTCATAATAATAACCTAGAATTTCATATCACCGAGGTGGATGTATGGATTAAATCATCCTCAGAGTTCGATGGACAGGCCAATGTTTACAAATCAATACTCAATGTTCTTTTAGAAAAACGCTATAATGGGGTGGTTGGTTGGAATGCCTGGAATGTTGACGATTCAAGCTCCTGGCAGGCTAAAAGCCTACCAACTCTCTTTAACAAAGATTTTTCTGCTAAGCCAGCCTATTATGCTATACAATCAGCACTTGAAAATGCAGTGAGTATTAATTCGCCTTTTATAAACACCCCAAATCAATCAAAACCTCAGCTAATTAAAATTCACAGTAATCCTCCTATACTGACCTATTATCTGTCATCTGAAAAAGTAAACCATCCTCTTTTATACCAGATAACAAACACTTTAGGAAGAGAGTTATATTCTGCATCAGTGCACAATAATCTTATTCACATTGATTTGAGTCCCTTTCCCCAGGGAATTTACTTTTTAAAAGCTGGTTCACAGATAAATAAAATCTTGAAATATTAATGAAATAGCCTTTCATAATCCATCAGTAACAACTTAAGCTCATCTTATAAAATTCTCAATCCGACATTTTTTTACCCAAGACTTTCAAGACAGAAAAAAGGGGGGAATCTGCAAGATCACCGGAGTATTTTTATTATCTGCTTGCCCACAATAGCTGGTTTACCGGCTAGGTAAAACAGATGTTGTTGTTGCAAGCAGTTATAAGAAAACGTGGGTAGCTTGCAGTGGGGGGCTCTCCCCCCGAATGATTTTCCTCACATAAATATTAAAATTTAAGAATAAAAACAGCAAATAATTACAATTTCCTTCACCTTTTTAAACGTTTCAATACATTATTAAATAAAAACATTTCAAATTATCTATCTTTAGCAATACCAGGTCTATAACGATATTATATATTTTTCTTCTTCTATTTTTAGCATTTCCTGCATCATACAATCAAGGAGAAAATGAATGGATAAAAAGGTAATTGACAGAGCTGCTGATAACATCAGGATATTTTCCTGTTCAATGGTGGAAAAAGCCAAATCCGGTCATCCTGGTGGAGCCATGGGTGGAGCTGACTTTGTAAATATCCTCTATTCAGAATTTTTAAAGTTTGACCCCGATGATATGGCATGGCCAAATCGCGATAGAGTGTTTCTTGATCCAGGACACATGTCTCCCATGCTCTATTCAATTTTAGCATTGTGCGGTAACTATTCAATGGAAGAGATAGCACAGTTTAGACAATGGGAAAGTCCGGTCCCCGGTCACCCAGAACTTGAAGTTGAACGTGGTGTAGAAAATACCTCCGGTCCCTTAGGACTTGGTCACGCAATGGCACTTGGTTCAGCCATTGCCGAGCGCTTTTTAGTTGCCCGTTATGGTGAGTGGATGGCACACAAAACCTATGTGTATATCTCTGATGGTGGTATCCAGGAAGAGATATCCCAGGGCGTTGGTCGTTTAGCTGGCCACTTAGGACTTGCAAATTACATCATGTACTATGATTCAAATGATATTCAACTTTCTCACTCGACCTCAGTGGTGTCCAGCGAAGATGTGGCTGCCAAGTATGAGGCGTGGGGATGGTCAGTACAAACCGTTAATGGCCATGATGCTGATGCACTCCGAGCAGCCTTGTCAAATGCAAAGGCCGAAACAGAAAGACCAAGCCTTATCATTGGAAGAACCATCATGGGTAAGGGTGCAGTTACCGAAGCTGGTGAAAGCTATGAAGGTGAATGTTCAACCCATGGGCAACCGCTGTCAAAGGCTGGCGCCTCCTTTGAAAAGACTGTTGAAAACTTAGGTGGTGATGCCGCAAATCCCTTTGTAATCTTTCCTGAGGTCAAGGAGTACTATGCAAAGGTGCTTGAGGAAAAACGAGCTGCTGCAAAGGTTGAAAAAGAGAAACAGGCCCAATGGGAAGAGCAAAATCCTAAGCTTGCTGCTTCGTTAAAAGAGGTATTGAGTAGCAATCCAGTTGAAGTAGATTTTGCTTCAATTGAAATTAAAGAAAACGTGGCAACTCGCGCAGCCTCCGGTGCAGTTCTTGGTGCCTTTGGCGAAAAAGTCGCCAACATGGTTGTCAGTTCTGCGGACCTCTCCAATAGTGACAACACAATCAGCTTCCTTAACAAGACAAAAGAATTTAAAAAGAATGATTTCTCCGGAGCCTTTTTACAAATGGGTGTTTCCGAGCTTACCATGGCAGGAGTTATGAATGGTCTTGCCCTTCATGGTGGAATTATTCCGGTGTGCGGTACCTTTTTTGTATTCTCCGACTACATGAAACCTGCGGTTCGCTTGGCAGCGCTTATGTCACTTCCGGTGAAGTATGTTTGGACCCACGACTCTTTCCGTGTTGGTGAAGATGGCCCAACCCACGAACCGGTTGAGCAGGAAGCGCAGATCCGCCTGCTGGAAAAGATGAATAACCTTGAGGGCGTTAGAAGTATGCTTGTGCTTCGCCCGGCTGATGCTGATGAAACAAAGGTTGCCTGGAAATTAGCTTTAGAGAACACTAAAACACCGTCAGCCCTGATTCTTACCCGTCAAAACCTACCCAATCTTCCAGCAAAAGAGGGATCAACCCGCTTTGATGATGCTTTAGAAGCTGAAAAGGGCGCATACATCTTAAAGGGTAGTCCCAGTGAAAAACCCGATGTTGTGTTAGTTGGTAATGGTTCTGATGTATCTCTTCTATTAGAAACCAGTGAAATGCTTGAGAAAGATAAGGGACTAAAGGTACGGGTTGTCTCAGCATTGTCTGAAGGACTTTTTAGAGATCAAACTAAGGAATACCAAATGGCAGTGTTGCCCTTTGGTGTACCAACCTTTGGTATCGCATCTGGACTCTCTGACTCCTTGGAAGGCCTTGTGGGCCCCTTAGGAAAAGCTGTTGGGTTCCAGAGATTTGGTGCATCTGCTCCGTACAAAGTATTGGAAGAGAAGTTTGGCTTTACACCCGAGAGTGTTGTAAAGGAAGTTGAGCTCTATCTTGAAGAGTACAAATCCTTACTTGAAGCTGTAAAGGGATTATAATTACTACTATATATTGTTTTCCGCATAGGATCATGAAATCCTGTGCGGAAAATAAATTCTTTATACCCTGATCAATTAATAAGTATATTTCAAGCACCAATCGCCAAAATGTTTTGCAATACTGCAAGCATTTAAATAAGGGGGCATTGCACAATGAAAATCGGAGTAGTGAGTGATACACATAGGAATAAAGAGAAGCTTGACTCTGTTGTAGAGTGGCTGACAACAAATCAACACATTGTTTCACTATACCATTTGGGTGACGACTATGAAGATGTGATGGGTCTTGAAAACTGGGGTATTGATATTGTGCAGGTCCCTGGCATCTATCACAAAAACTATTTGAATGGTACCTTAGGACCAAAGGTGGTTGAGAGTGTCCTTGGATTACGGGTTCTTTTGGTACATAGTCTTGACAAAGACGTATCAGAAAACGATAAAACGGTCTCAGATATTATCCTCTATGGACATACTCATCGTCCAGAGATAGAGCTTTTAGATGGATTACTTCTCATGAATCCCGGCCATTTAAAGTCAGATCTGGATAAAACAGTCAAACCCTCTTTTGGGGTCTTAGATATAGAAGATAAGTCGGTGACAGCAAAGATTTATGATCTTGACTTTAAGGAGATCAACTCGGTGTCACTCATTAGGTCGGAAAGTGGTCTCTTTCGTTCATCATAAGGGCTTGACTATCTAATCCATGAAAAAAGGAGTCTATAAGGTCTTCGTAGGTCTCGGTTTTCCTACATTTTCTAACCTTTTTTAAAAGAGTATCACCGGTGATAAAGAGCGCTGAAAGGTAAAACCAAAGTTCTTTCATCCTCCCTAATTGTTGTATAGGACCGCACAGAAGTTCTTTGTAGGCTTGGTAGAGATCGTCATGAAAGTGCGCAATTGCCGGTATTGGATTGTCGAGATCAGCCACAGTACAATCATTTTTGACACAAAGGGAAAGAAGAGGATTACGTAACACACCTCTCCCAAGCATCCATTTTATAGTTTGGGGAAATCTCTTTTGCAATGCCTTTATATGCTGTACCTCTGTGATATCACCGCTATACACAACCGGATGCTTGGAGAGTTCCAAACACCTTTGGTACTGATTTAGATTAACAGTACCAGTATATTTTTGCTTTGCAGTTCGGGGATGAATGATGATCTCCTGTAATGGGTACTGATTAAAAACTTCTATTACCTTTAATATATCACTATCACTTTGTATACCTAACCTGACTTTAATAGAGAGTGAGGATTTTAGCGTTGCACAAACTGTATCCAAGAAGGAATCAATACGATCAGGATAGGGGAGAAGACCGCTACCACGTTTTTTATTAACCACAGTAGCAAAGGGGCATCCGAGGTTCCAGTTTATAACAGAAAACCTAAACTGATCGTAGAGAGAATTAGCCATGAAGAGAAAGTCATCGGCGTTGTTCCCAATGAGTTGTGGTACTAAGGGTATTGTGTTTGCATTGTTCTCTGGAAGGATGTCTTTAATGTGTGAACGGTTGATCTTTCTTGCTGCAATAGTCGGGATAAAGGGGGCAAGCGCTTCGTCAAAATGAGGAAAATGCTGCGCATAGATTGATCTAAAGGTGGCAGTTGTTACACCTCTAATTGGTGCTAATACTAAATGGGTCATAGGCAAAAAAAAGGGAATTGCGATTAAGGCAATTCCCCAATGATTTCTGTTGTTTACAACAAACTATTCTTGTTGACGCTCAACTGTTTCACGATCGACATTTTCACGAAGCGCTTCAGCAAAGGAGCGGTCCAACTTAATTGGTGTTGCATCTTTACTGTCAGCATCAATAATGTAAACCGGAGTTGGACTGTCAAGATATCCAATAACCTCGGCATCATCAAAGAGAAATGATTTTCCTGAAGCAGTAGCAACAAGGCGCTTTTCAATCCAGGCAACAGTTCCATCCATTGTTTTTACTTGTAGATGATTACGTTTTGTTCTAAGAACTTGCAAACGGTCATCAACCCCAACGGATTTAATTGCGTTTTCGTTTACTTGGCGTTTTTCATTTTTATAGAGGCCAACATTGTTTTTCTTCGGTTGAACAAATTTTTGAGCATGAAGTGTAGATGCAAGAAATAAAACCACTAATACAAAGCTTAATACACGCATGGCGTCTCCTTATAAAAGGTGAAGTCAAATTCTGTATTTGTAATATAATATAATAATCAAATTTTAAACAAGAAACAAATAAAATTTAACATATCACTGGTAAAATCAAAGAACAAAATAAATAAGGTACAAAACCCTTCCTCCTAAGGTATTGCAATTATGCCTCTTATAGAAAAGATTCTGTATTCACCTCCAATCGATTTAATAACGGTTATAAAACTAAAACACAAACCTTGTTTATTCCGGTTTGGTATAGACAAGATCCATCATCTTTGCTGCACGAGCTTCATCAAGGCGAGAAACCGGTGTTGTTTCTGGAGATTGTTGCAGAGATTCTGGGTCAGTTTCTGAAAGTTTAGCAATCTCTTTCATAGCCTCAACAAAGGCATCCAGTGTTTCTTTGCTTTCTGTCTCTGTTGGCTCAATCATGAGTGCTTCCTTGACAATAAGCGGAAAATAGACTGTGGGTGGATGAAAACCTCGGTCTATTAATGCTTTTGCAACGTCCAAAGCACGCACACCTTTTTCTGCCTGTTTCTGAGCTGATAGAACACACTCATGCATACAGGTCCTCATACAGGGAACATCATAATGCTCTTTAAGAGAATGCAACAGATAGTTGGCATTGAGTACAGCATTCTCGCTTACTTCGGTTAATCCCTCTTTGCCTAATAATAAAATGTAAGCATAGGCTTTTAAACAGACAGAAAAGTTCCCATAAAAGGGTGCAATATAACCAATTGAGTCAGGGTATTTATAGTTCAATGCATAGGTACCATCATCACGTTTTACAACCCGTGAAATTGGCAAAAAGGGAATCAGATGCTCTTTGACACCGACAGGACCGGCTCCTGGACCACCACCACCATGGGGTGTAGCAAAGGTTTTATGGAGGTTTACATGGATTGCATCAAAATCAGAGTCGCCAGGTCTGAATTTACCTAATACTGCATTGAGATTTGCTCCATCATAATAGAGTTGCGCATCTACTTTATGCACTATATCAGCGATTTTGTGGATATCAGAATTAAAAATTCCCAGTGTATTGGGATTGGTAAGCATCAAAGCAGCAGTTTTCTCGTTGACCATGCTTTTAAGTGCTTCCACATCAAGAGCACCATTTTCTGGGTTCGTTGGTACCGGTTTAACTGAATAGCCGGCAATCGCCGCACTGGAAGGATTGGTGCCATGCGCCTCGTCGGGTATGAGAACCTCGCTCTTTTTGTTGCCCTTCTTATTATGATAGGCAGCGATGAGCATCATGGCTGTAAGTTCACCATGAGCGCCGGCCATGGGTTGTAGAGTAAACTCATCCATGCCGCAAATTTCGCTTAAAACCCGCTCTAATTTATAGCACACTGCAAGGGCGCCCTGAGTGAGCAATCCACCATGGCGTAATTGTGGTAATAATGGATGAAGCGACGCAAAACCATCCAAGGCGGCGAGTTTCTCAGTAAATTTGGGATTATATTTCATAGTGCAAGAGCCCAAGGGATAAAAATTGGTATCTACACCGTAGTTCTTTCTTGAAAGCGCAGTAAAGTGCCTAATTACATCGACCTCAGAGAGTTCGCAGAGTTCTGCCTCATTTGAACGGCGGTATTCCTTTGGAATTGAACCGCTCACTGGAACATCACAGGCAGGGAGTCGTACACCTTGTCTATTGGGAATTGATTTTTCGTAAATTATTGACATAGAGCCTCCTCCATTGCCTCAGCAAAGTGACCGATTTCATGCTTTGTCCGCTTCTCTGTCACTGCCACTAACAGATAATTTTCCATACCTTCATAGTAACGGCCTAAGGGAAAGCCCGCTGCAAAACCTCGATCAATCATCATACCGGCAAATTCACCAGCGTCGAGCGGTAAGGAGATGGTAAACTCGTTAAAGGTCGGAGAGGATTCCATGACATCAACACCGGGAATCTCCTTTATACGTTTTTTTGCATAGGTTGCTTTATCTAAACAGAGCTGCGCTGTTTGGGTAAGCCCTTTCTTTCCTAAGAGACTCAGGTAAATATGAGCACGGAGTGCGCAGAGCGCCTGATTTGTGCATATATTAGAGGTTGCCTTTTCCCGTCGTATATGTTGTTCCCTTGCTTGAAGTGTCAGAACAAAACCCTCTCGTCCCTTATTGTCCAATGTTTTTCCAACAATGCGCCCAGGCATTTTACGAACCAACTTTTTATTGGTTGCCATAAATCCCAAATAGGGGCCACCAAAGGAGAGTGGTATTCCCAGAGATTGTCCTTCACCAGTTGCAATATCAACACCGATTTCACCCGGTGTTTTAATCAATCCCAGGGCGATAGGATAGGTGGATTGAATGACCAGTATTCCCATACTGTGACATTTTTCAACAATATCGGAATGATCATCAATGACACCAAAAAAATTGGGATTTTGTAAAACTACCGCAGAGGTCTTCTCATCCAGAGAATAGAACAGTTTCTGTCTGTCGCTCTGACCGTGAGACACACTCACTTCACAAAAATCAATTGAAAGGTTAGAGGTGTATGAATAGAGCATCTTTTTATAAATCGGATTAACACCACCATCCATAACGATTCTATTGCGTCTGTTGGTGCTTATAGCCATTTGACAGGCTTCATAAAGAGCGGTCCCACCATCGTATAGAGAGGCATTGGAAACCTCCATATCAGCAAGCCTGGCTATATCAGTTTGATACTCATAAATTGCTTGAAGGGTTCCTTGAGACAGTTCAGGCTGATAGGGTGTATAAGCTGTATAAAATTCACTCCGTGAAATGAGTGCATCAATGGCCGACGGTATGAAATGGTCGTAAAACCCCCCACCAATAAAATTAGTTAGGTGAGAATAATTTTGCGATGCCATGTTTTGTATAAGGGTACACACCTCGAATTCAGATTTTCCTGCTGGAATGTCAAAGGATTTTGGCTTAAGCGAGTTTGGTATATCATTAAATAATTCATCAATCGAGGATGCATTACACGTTTTAAGCATCTCTCTTTGTTGCTGTTCAGTATTGGCAATGTATCCCATTAGTTGTTTTCCAGGAAAGAGGAATAACCTGCAGCGTCTAGTAAGGTCTCCAACTCTGCTGCATCAAAACCTTTGATCTTGAACATCCATCCCTCATCATAGGGTGATTGGTTGATCAATTCTGGGGTTGCGTCCAATTCAGAATTGACTTCTGCAATGGTGCCAGATAGCGGTGCATAGATATCACTTGCAGCTTTTACTGACTCGATAACACAGCAATCACTCCCTTTGGTCACCTCAGCACCGACCTCAGGTAGTTCTACAAAGGTGATATCACCTAAAGACTCTTGTGCATGATCACTAATTCCAACAACAACAACATCACCATCAACTTTAATCCATTCGTGACTCTCAGCATATTTACGATCATCGGGGGTCATCTCATACTCCTTACTTAATATTTAGACGTAGACTAAGGGTTCTCTATAAACAATTTTATAAAAATTTTGCAATAGCTTTTCTACAGGTACTTTCTTGGTAAAAGGGCATCTCTGCGATTTCACCGTGCAACTGCTGCTTGCCATTATCAACAAGCAATGGGGTGCCTAATTCAGCATACTTCGTGGCAACATATCCCATAGCAATTGCCTTTTCCAAACAGGGTGAGAAGCTGCCGCTTGTGATAATGCCTATTTTCTCCCCAGAACTGCTGCGAAGAATATCCCCATGTCGTGCAGCCCTTCGACCTTCCATTGTAATTCCGACTAGAGACTCTGTTAACCTAGTTGGATCTAAAACAACGGAAGAGCCAATAAACTCCTTGTCAGGTGAAATTGAGCGGGTGTAGCCCGTTTCTGCAGGATTTCTATTCGAATCCAATTCATGACCATAGAGTGGAAAGCCCATCTCCAGGCGCAAGGTGTCTCGTGCGCCAAGACCTGCCGGTAATGCACCAAGCTCAGTACAGGCATGCCAAAACTCAGCGGCAATTGTATTATTACAGTAAATTTCTAAACCGATTTCGCCGGTGTATCCAGTCCTACTCGAAATAAGAGAAACACCCTTAAAACTATTTTGCTTGAAAGTATAGAACTTAAGGTCATCTATTGGATCATCCAAGAGTTTTGCTAACAACTTAGGGGCTTTTGGTCCCTGTACATCAATCTTTGCAGTTTCATCGGAAAGATCCTCAAGTGATGTTTCCTTTGAGATTTGTTCTTGGATCCATTGGAAATCTTCTTTCCTTGTACCAGCATTGACCACCATGTAAAAATGGTCGTCTCCGATTCTGTAAAGGATTTGGTCGTCAATAACCCCACCATTTTTATTACAGATAAAGCCATAACGACATTGACCATGTTTCATTGAGGTAACCGGACAGGAAAGTATTCTTTCAAGATCAGAAAGGGCACTTTTTCCGGTGATGCGAAACTCTCCCATATGACAGGTATCAAAAATACCAACAGACTCTCTGGTTGCCCTATGTTCCGCTATTATACTCGTGTATTGCAATGGCATAGTATAACCGCCAAAGGGCATCATACGGGCATTAAGAGAAGAGTGAATATCAAATAAAACAGTCTTTATTGCCATTTGTGCTTCCATCTCTACCCCTCTGTTTTATTGGCTATTTCAGCAATAATTTGTTCCTGATATATCAGAGTATCAATATAACAAAAGCGCGCATATCTGTAAAGCAATCTACACCAAAAACATAGAAAAAAATGTTTAACATATACCAGCAAATAAGATGCTTAATTGAGTGATTTTTGTTGTTTGTTTTTTTGCTTGAACGTTTCATATTTCAGAAAGGTTGTATTACCGTGCAATAATAAATATTTTCTAATATCAAAATTGATTCAAACTATGGATACATGTGGATCGCTTTCATGAAGGAGGAGAACGATGAAACAATTGATCATGTTACTTCTGGGTGCAATGGTACTTTTCACCTCAACAGCATCAAGTCAAGATTATCTTGACTTAAAGAGACGAATTGAGATGTTAGAGCGAAAGGTTGTTGATTTAGAAAGACGACTTGATATTGCGCTTAATCCCGCCAAGTACAACAACACTCCCACGGTTACAAAAAGTGCACCGAAAAAAGAGGTCTCTGTTCAAAAAGTCAATAAAAAATATACTGTGAAGGGTTCACAGGAGCGCTATTTATCTTCCAATCCAATCAGTGCTAAACTTTTTCAAAAGAGTTTAAAAATGTCCGGTGGGGGAGACGTCGATGACTATATTACTGTACTCCTCACCTTTAAAAACAACGACATGCGCCCTATATCAGCCTTTAAAGGAGAAATAACCTTTAAAAATGCCTTTGGTGATAGCTTGTTAAGTTTTAATGCTGATATTACAAAGTACCTGGCACCCTCTAAAGGAAGCTCCTGGTATGGCGGGATAGTTTACAATGCGGCAGATCAATCACAGCGTAAGCTTTTAGATATGAAAATTCATGATATAACCACAACACTACGCCTCAAAGAGATTGTCTATGGTGATGGCAATCGAAAAAGTGTAGACGATGGTGATTGGTAGTCAAAAAAATTTCTTACGTTCTCTGTGGAATTAATAGATTAACAACTTTAATTACAAATGTAAAATAGGTATAATTTAAGGTAACCTAAAGCTGTTTTCTCTTGGTTCACTTTAATGTGGCGATACAATTCCATGAAGGATAGCAAGTCTAAATCGAAATATTCAAACTCCTTTAACGAGTCAGATCCAAAGGTACTCTTTGAGCAACCTGTTTTAGCATCGGTTTTAGAAAACACCGGTATTTTGCTGGCACTGCTTCGACTTGATACTACATTGCTATCGGTAAATGGCGCTGTAGAATCACTTTTACAGTATGAACCGGGAGAATTAATTGGCAAAAAGATCATTAGCCTTGTTCATAGGGATGATAAAAAAAAGGCCCTCAAACAATTGGCCTTTTACACAAAAGAGTTTGTCCAAGTTACGCTAAGCAACTTTTTGTCAGGCCAAAATGCACCTGTATCTGAAGGTTTTGAATACCGGATGCAGCAAAAAAATGGCGAATGGCGTTGGTTTGAAACAATTGGAGCCATAGTAGATGGAAAAATTTTCACGGTAACCAGGGACGTCACCGAGAGAAAAGATGCGGCATTGGCATTGGAAAAATCTAATACATTCAACCAATTACGTGCTGATGTGTGGAAAATTGCTGCAAATATGGCTATTGAAGAAGACGAACTCATTCAGCAATTACTCAATACCATTGGTCCAGCATTTCAAGTAAGCAGAGCCTGTTATAATCGATTTACTGGAGATCCCTTTGAGAGTGATTTGGTCTGTGTTTCTGAATGGCACAACAGAGGCGTTAAGGAAACATTAGGGTATAAACTACCAGCTATATTAGTAAAACATTTTTTAAAAAATGACTTCTTTCAACTAACGCCAAAAACTGCGCTAAACTTTGTTCCTCCGCAATTGCAGCTCATTGTGAAACCAATCATTCATGCGTTGGTTAAAGCACAAAACCTTGAATCTGTCACCATTTTTCCTCATTATGTAAATCAAAAGGTTGTTGGAATTTTAACCTTTGATATTTGCCCTGAACAAAAAAATAAACCTGACTGGTCAGATGGTGAATTTGAGCTTATCAAGGAAATCATTTCAATCATTTCTGCACGTATTTCCCATAAGAATGATCAAAAAGAGTTAGATCGCTATAAAAAAGACCTGGAAGTGTTGGTTTTTAAGAGAACCGATGAGCTGATCTCAACCAACAATCAACTACAACGAGAAATAGCTGAGCACAAACGCACAGAGGATGCACTTCATCGGGCAGAGAAAATGGAGGCGTTGGGCCTTTTGGCTGGTGGTGTGGCTCATGATTTAAACAACATCTTAGCCGGCATTGTAACCTGTCCAGACCTCTTATTGCTAGAACTACCCCCTGATAGCCCCATGCGAGAGATTGTTGATGCAATTAAGTTATCAGGCACGAAAGCTTCTGCCATAGTACAGGATCTTCTTTTGCTTTCAAAGTCCAATAATGCCGGCTCAGAAGTACTCAATCTTAATACTGTTGTCAGTGATTATATGAAAAGCTTGGAATACAAAAAAATCCGTGAGCAACATCCTCAAATATCCATAGTATTGAATCTTGAGGAACAGCTACTCAATACACTTGGTTCTCCCTTACACCTATTTAAAGTGGTCATGAATTTGGTGGGTAATGCTGCTGATGCCACACCCAGCAATGGAACCATAACGATTACCACAACAATGGATGCTTTACAAAAAGATAAGAAAGGCTACGAGATTATCCCTCCTGGCACCTATGTGATTCTTGAAATATCAGATACAGGCAAGGGGATTTCTGGACCAGACCTTCAAAGAATATTCGAACCCTTTTATACGAAAAAAATTATGGGTCGATCAGGCACGGGGCTGGGATTGTCAATAGTTTGGCGGTCAATAAAGGATCATAATGGATTCATCGATATTTATAGCAAGGAAAATTCCGGTACTCGATTTACACTTTATTTCCCAACCACCACCGAAAAAATTGAAAAGAAGGAGACTTTGGATATCTCCATTAGTGAGCTCAAGGGGAATCAAGAAACAATTGCTATTTTGGATGATTTTCAGGAACAGCTCGACATTATTGAGAAAATCCTCACTGCTTTGAACTATAGGGTCAAAACGTTTTCTATACAAGATGATTTGATTGCCTATATACAGGATAATGAGGTTGATCTGTTAATACTGGATATGATTTTGGGAAATGAGGGCAATGGGCTAGACACCTTCAAAAGGATATTGGAATTAAAACCCAATCAGAAAACTATAATCTCCAGTGGCTATTCAAAAACAGAAGAAGTTAAAGAAGCACAAAACCTAGGGGCCGGCAAGTTTATAGGTAAACCCTTTACCATTGAAGAGATCGGATTAGCAGTTAAGGAAGAGTTATCTAAGTAATTCCTAAAATGATCGATTTTGAATTGAAATATGAAAATATCCAAAATTATTTCTAATGTTTTGAGACTTAGAGAGTTAACCGATTAATTTGCTTGGGGTAATTTCATTACAAACAAATACGTTATTTAATTAAATAACATAATCTTATAAGTAAAACTTAATAGGACACATTATTTTGTATATTTTGATAGATCAAAAATACCAAGTAGGGATGTTTTATCAATAATTGCTTGTCTATCATTAAAGGTCCAGGCAATGATTGACTCTATTGGATTTTGAGGAGCAATAATAATTGACGTTCCCTTAAAAAATGAAATATCCTTTGCTGATTGTCCTTGATATTCTAAACCAAAGGTTTTTTTGATGAAAGATAGGGCAATGGATCGAGTATCTTTACCATAATAGGTACAATGGGGTTGATTACTCTTTGATAAGACTATGGGATTTTCTATTGAAAGTTGAATAGTGGATAGTTCACATGTTTCTTGCGTTGTTACTACTGTGTCGCTACGATAAACAGTTTGTTTAAAAATTTGTATAGCTGCACACCAAATAATTTTATTGCCAGGTGAAACATCAAATGAGTATACGCTCTTTAACCCTATGATATTTGGCCTAATTATAGATTCAACTTCAAGTAGTTTACCATCGTTTAACTTCTTCTTCTCTACAAAGAATTGCATACCTACTTTTGATTCATTTTTTAATAATGAAAAGGGTTGAGAAAGGTTGGTGTGGTCAAGAGGAATGATGGCATTGGTATCTTCTTTGGGGAGAGAAATAAAGGAAAACCTAGACAATTGTTTATAAACTTTTGGCTTAAAGGTTAATTGATCAATGGTCTCCTTTTTTTCCCATGGAGGAGTGGCATCTTTGACCCCTTCAGTCTTTTGTGCTAAAAGCCAGGCACTCAATAGATAGCCAATCACCACCACCACTTCTTGATCAGAGCTGGTGTAGAGGGATTTTCTCATTTTAATGAAGTAATGGTGAGCAGCCTGTTTTGCATACCCTTCAAAGGAGTTTGGGCAAATATCTACATGCATGCACGCTTCAATGACAAAGCAGCACATGGCGAAGCATAGGGCATTATTTGATTCAAATAAAGTGCATTGCTGTTTAGAAATCCCTTTGCATAGGAGCGACATAAGTTGTCGACCAGTGTTCTGAGTTTGTGCATTTTCATTATCTTCTTGACTACTGCCTAAAAGAGAATCTGCAATAAACCGATGAACGTCGTAAAAAGCTGCTGCAAATATATTGTTTGGTTCTAACAACAGATTTGGAGAAGCGTATTTCTGATGAGATGATGGCTCAATGAGGTCAACAAGGAAATGTCCAACAGTCTTCAAGGAGGTTTTGTTTGGAACAGAAAAATCCTGAAAAAAATCTATAGGTAGCTGTTTTATAGATTGATGATACTTTTCGCAAAGAGATTGAGCGAAAAAACGATATGCACTGGAGTCCATATTATGCGATAATATATGTAGCTAGAAATGTGAGAATAGGGGAGTAGAAGAGACTACCACTCTCCCTGAAATAAAATTGCCTGAGCAATTTTTTGTGCTGAATCTCGACCAAGTAGTTTTTCAATTAACGTTAAGGCAAAAGGGATTGCTGTTCCAATTCCTTTGCTGGTGATAATATTTCCGTCTACAACAACATTCTGATCAACATAGTTTCCCTTTGAGATGTTTTCCGCTGTTGAGGGATAGCAGGTAAAGTTTTTATTATCTAACAAGCCGGCCTTGTCTAAAACAAGCGGGGCTGCACAAATTGCAGCACAAATCAATCCCTTTTCATATGATTTTTGCAATGTTGTTAGAACCAAGTCCGATTCAGCTAAATAATTCGTTCCAGGCATGCCACCGGGAAGTATAATTGCATCAAAAGTGTCAGAGAGGGCATTAAGAGAGATCTCAGCTCGGTACAATATATTATGAGCGCCTCGGACATCAAGCCCGTTAACACTTGCAGTAGTAACGTGAATTCCTGCTCTACGTAGAAGGTCAATCTGTGTTACTGCTTCTATCTCTTCATGGCCATTGGCCAGTATTATTAGGACTTTTTTTGTCATGAGGATTAATTCTCCTTTCTGAGAATATAATCATACTGTCGACTAGGGAGAGTTCATTTTTTCCAGATGGAATATAATATTTCCTCTTTAAAAAATGATTAAAAATAATTCAATTGCTTATAAAAATTGTAGGTTTTAAATTGTCTCAACTTACATAATATCAATATATTAAATTGAATTAAATACAGTACAATTTCATTTTAAAAATGAAAAAATTATTTAATGAAATCTTAATCTTGATGTAAGTGTCTGATATTGTACCTATTAGCAATTATATTTTAACAAAATAGACATTGCAAAGTATCTATGCATGTATAATGCATTACATTCAGTTTCATCCCTTATCATCACATAAATTAATTAGTTATAACTAATTATTAAATATTGAATATCTCCAATATATGATTTAAACAATTATTTTTTTCCTTTAATACTTCACATAAAAACAATTAACATGTAATAAATATGGGATTACTTTGAAAATTAGTTCAATTTTTATGATACATAATCGCCTTGTTATGTGCTTAAAAAATATTGAAATAATTGATTCACTTTCTGTGCTTTAATTTTAATAAACTACTTTTTAAAGCGATCGTAGTAATGAGTTTTGTGAGTTGATAAGGAAAAGAATAATTTCAACATTTGTTCAATAAAGATTTTTTTCAATCAATGAAACTTTAATATAGATATGCTAATACCCTGATATTTAAACGGAATAAATATAATTGCGCATAATATATATTATGTAAACTATCTATTTATTTATTCACTTGTTCTCGATTTTGCTCCTATAGCTTTCTACCCTCTTCTTAACTCTTTAAGATCTTATTGCTTAAATTAATTAGCTTAAAAAAGAGATAATTCTTTCGATAGTTTCTCTATTTATTTCATCTAAATTAACAAATTCAATTCCATAGCAATATCGAGAAGTTGGATCAATCCAGCGTATTTGAAATTGTGATGAAAAATTAACAAACGTATCTCCACACTTTACTGTTACAGTAACACTCCCCTCTTGATTTTCAGGAAATTTTTTATGGCTTTTTACACACATTCCACCCAGGCTAATATTTTGACTGGTCACAGTTCTATAATATTCGCCAGCAAAATTTACTGTTATAGCTGAAACAAGTACTACTCTTTTATGTCGTCTTCTATTCATTATCATAATTTTTGCCGGTTTTATTTTTTACAGAACTGTGTAAACGCTAAATCTTGATCAATCATTGAATCTTTATAGATTTGCTTTTTTGGAACCAAGTAAATCAATATATAATGAGGTGTTCAATAAAACACCAAGTTTTGAAAAGTTTACCTTCGCATGTCATTTTATTATAGAGGAGTTTTCAAGCGACTCAAGGGTATAAAGTTGGCTTTGTTTGCAATTATTTTTGCTCGTACAATTGATAAAAGACTGTATTGCAGTTATAGTTGTGTCCATATAGGGTGACCTACTATCATGCCCGTGTCGCATACCCTTATACGCTTTAAGTAGCGAAGGAATACCACACTCTTTTGCGACTTTATCGATGGTTCCACTTCCATATATCTTTGGAAGCCAGAACATATGGCAGGGACTCCCCTTCTTGTATGGGGCAAATCGGTCTTTTGTACCATGAACACTAACAACTGCTGTATTGTTATTGGCTATCCAATTCGGATTAATTATTGCACCCCAACAATTAATTAATCCACACAAAGCAATCCGCTTTTTTATCTGAGAATTACACTCATGTAAGTGACTCAACTTATGTTGTTGTAGAAAATCTACAATCTCATGAGCGTCCCAATAGGCATAATGGAGTGCAACAATTGCTCCTGCAGACATACCACCAAGATAGATGTACTCACAATCTATTGCATACTTTATTCTATTCTTAACTAAAAAGTTTAACGCGTCTTGTGTGTCTACCATGCCATTTAAAACAGCTCTAACAAAGCACTCTTTGTTTTTTCTGCGAATACCAGTCCGATACTCGACTGTGGCCGTGACGTATCCTAGATTACACAGTCGTTCACAAAGGGCGATTATTTTTGGATCCTCTTTCTCCCCAGCATGAAACCCTCCACCATGTAAAAATACAATCAGCGGCTTTGCCTGTTTTTCTGATTGCCCCTGTTTATAAATATTTAAACACAGTGGTACTTTCTGACCATCATCGCAAACAATCGTTTTAAAGGGTACATCTTTTATCACTTTAATAGTTTCATTATTTTGGGCATTTAACAAAGATACCACTATACAAAGTGTTATCACTATTATCAAAACAAGCTTAAAATTACTTTGATGATTGTTCATTTTTTAATGATAGAAAAATTTTCAGCAAACTAGACTTTGATTATAATATAATTTATTATTGAATACATTTGAATTACTCAATTGTTTTTTTTGTGATCTTTTTTAGGACAAAAATGCTTGAACAAGTTATCAACATAGGTTGAACTAGTCTAATTGCATCTTATCTTTTTCATTTTACAGCAGTTACCGCAGATATTTGCTATTAACACTGTTATTATACAAACATATTCAGTTTCAACATAAATAAAGGCTAATTTTTCAGAGGTATTTGATATTTTATTCAATGATTTTCAATTTATTTTGCCTCAAGAGGGTTTAACATTTAACAAACTTTACTTTCTTAAATGGACTTAAAACAGAGTAATTTTCTTCAAAAATGGTTTTTATGGGTATGCTTGGTGTCCATCTGTATCTATATGATTTTTATAGTTAGAACAATCTTTTCAATCAATGGAAAAATATACTTCACCCTTGTAGATGACGCCATGATAAGTATGCGCTATGCCAAGCATTTTTCTCAGGGTTTTGGGTTTGTTTGGAATATTGGAGAGAAACCAATTCAGGGATTCACCAATATGGGTTGGACCCTGGTAATGTCTCTGATTCATCTATTAAAATTCCCTCCATCAAAGATTTCTTTGGTTGTAATGCTGCTCAATGTGGGGGTAATGGTTGGTTTATTATATGTAATTAAGGAAATCGTTAGTATTTGTAGCCCTAACAATCACTTTGCCCAGTTATTAGCTACTATTTGTGTTGCTGGAAATTTCCCTCTTATCTTCTGGAGCCTTCGAGGCATGGAAGTAGGACTAATAACGTTGTGCATTGGATTTGCCACTCTTTCATCAATGAAAATAGTAAATAAATTCACAACTAAGTATTTGATATTGTACGGGTTATGTGCCTTTTGCGCTTTTGTGATTCGCTTTGATTCAGTCTGCCAAATTGGCATTTTGTCCTTATCGATTGGTATTATCTCTTTGAAAAATAGAAAGATATCCCACTTTTTATATCTCCATGTTGGCCTTATTTTATTGATTGCGATCTATATTTTTGCCCTTTCCAAGCATTTTGGCTCTTTTATTCCAAACACCTACTTTTTAAAGGTCACAGGAGTCACCATCTCAGAAAAGCTCATTTCAGGACTGAATTTCTTTTTCCGCATAACACTATCAGATATCAGTTTTTTAATGTTGGCCTCCTTTGGTTGCTTGATAATCCTCGGATTTAGTAGAATCTCATTAAAGCTAGGGATACTTGGCGGGTTATTTCTGGTACAATGTTTTTATTCCATTTATGTTGGAGGTGATTTTGCCGAAGACAATGTGGGAGGAACAAACCGGTTCATCACACAGGGCATACCCTTTCTTATTGTCTTTTTTACTATAATTTTGTCAAAAACAGTTGAGAAATTTGATTTTTACAAAATTCTTTCATTTAAGAGGCAGGTCATTTGTTTTTTCTATCTTTGCGCAATGACACTATTCTTGACAAATGGTCAAGAGTGGTTGTTGTGGTCTCGTTTTAATGCTCCCCTCTTATCCTTTGACAAGGATCGCGTTGCTCGTGGCCTTAAAGTAAAGAATAGCACCAGTAAAGAGTGTCGTCTTGCCACCCATGCAGCTGGCCAAATCCCCTATTTCTCCGAAAGATACACCATAGACCTTCTTGGTAAAAACGATGTTATAGTCGCAAAAGGTAAACCTGCCACTACATTTTATCCCGGCCACAACAAATGGGATTACAATTATAGCATTGGTAAACTTATGCCAGACATCATTACAGAACAGTGGGGCTATTCTGATCAATGGATCGAGAAACAACAAAGTTTGTATGAGCGTTTAGGTAATGGTATGTGGGTTAAAAGAGGATCCCCTTATGTCAATGTCCAACAGCTAAACACACCTCTCCTGAAATAGTTTGTATCGTTTGTTACAGTCCGATCTTTACTTTTCTACCATAAAAAAGTGAGTCCATAAACACTGCTAAGTGCTGATTAAAACTATTTCTTGAAATGTAGAATCTAATCATGTTATGAATAAAGGTATTTGGTTTGGCATAGGGGCACACCTTAATACAAAAGCCACAATCAGTTCCAATTTTCTTCCAAAAAGCATAACACTTTTCTTGATTAATTGACCAATGGGAGAACCCCCTACTGGTCTCCTCATCTCCTTTGACAATTGACTGAGTTGGACAATTCTCAGCACATTTTTTACACACCTTACAAAACTGATCAATAAAATCGAGGTTACCTTTTTCATTGGTGACCGGCAAGGGTAGATTTGTTGTAGTCACAGCCAAACGGATGCAAGGACCGTAGACAGGATGCATGAGGATCCCTAACCGACCAAGCCGTCCAAGTCCAGCATCAATAGCCAGAGGAACACATATTGTTTGATAGAATCCATCTTTGTGTCCTCGTGCATCATAGCCAAAATAGCGAATATATTCAGCGATAAGATCAACAATGTAGCCACTGGCAACATATTTTCGTGAAGACTCAATCACAATGGGGAGTTTTGGTGCCTGTTGTACCATTTTTGTATCCATTGCAACCACCACCACAATAGCATGGGTATGATCACTTACTATTTTGTTTCCCCAGGTTTCGTGTCGACGCCCTTCATAGGTGTAGAGATGATAGGGTTTAATTTGCGTTATACCCACATCCACCGCTCCATATAATCGAGCGATTTCTTTTATACCTAGTGCCATCTTATTGACATCCACCTCATGTTTTTGAGGATTCGCTTCGCCTAATGAGCCATTTCGTGTCCGTTCGATGTTTGTAAACGCTGCTTCAAAAATTGCTGATCGGTACTTGTCATAGTAGAGTGCACCAGGCTCACCAAGGTTGGGGCGGGATAAAATATTCGCCTTATCAAACTCCTCTTTTTCTGGATTAGCTACATAATATTTCGGAGCAATTTCAGGATGATCTCTAAAAATATTGCGTGAAAACATATGATCTCTTTCATCATATGGGACAATGTGTGATTTGTCGCGAACAGCTTGCTTGGGAATAAACTTTATAAGTGAAACAAGAGAGAATAAAAACATTGATATAAAGAGCGCACTGTTGACAAAAACAATTACAGAGTGCTCCCTTAGTATTGTAAAACTTGACCATACAAAGGCATTCAATGAGAATAACACAAATGCAATCAATGCTGCACGGAACTCTTTTTCTTTTATTGAGACGATAAAAAAGAGGAAAATTAAAACTGAACCAACAGTCAGAGCCAACGAGTTTAGTATTATCAGAAGGATGTTTAATTCTATCATTACATTATGTAAGTAATCATTTAATTGTTTTCATTATAAATAAAATAATATACTATTTGTTTCATTTTTTACGAAACAACAATATTCTTTATCTTTTCCTGCGTAATACGCAGATAATTGTAAATTAAAAATCTCATTTTATAAGTTCCAATCGCCCCTATGCTTGATATCGCAAAGGGCAATCATTTTTTTCTTAAAATATCAATTAAATAATTTTATTTGTTGATAAATTGCATGTTATATCGTAATGTTAATAGAGAAAGAATTAGGTACTAGTAAATGGCTTTATTACTTATGAAAATTCAATAATTTATATCCAAACATACACCTCTTTGAAGGAGGAGAAATGACTACCTCGAAGGTTATCAATTTTAAGGATTATTTAGGTCAAATTAAGGAAGGCAAACGGAAATTTGAAAATGCCTTTCAGAGTATATCACGAATGATTCTTGAAAGCAGCATTGACAAAGTGGTTGTTAATGGAAAAACCACTTATGATTTCAGTATCTTTCGAACTGGGAAAAAGCATGTTATTGGTATGTATGACGAAATAAATAGCTTTGTTTCCTATGTTAAAGATGCTGCAGAAGGCGGCTCCTCTCGAGAAATGGCCTATGTACTTGTGGGTGAACCGGGCAATGGTAAAACCTTTTTTGTAGAATTTCTATGCACGAAATATCGAGAGTTTCTTTCTCAAGAGAATAATAGAAAGTATACATTTCGGTTTAATAATTTAGAAAAGCTCAATCGCTATGGAAAAATAACCTCCATTGAATCTCAAACCTATGAAGATCCAATGATTTTGGCTATGAATCTCTTTGAAAATAGCGCAGATAATCAGAAATTTCTTACCAAAGAGATGGGTTTTAATGATGCGACCTTAGAAGTGGTATATCAAAACTTCCGGCCACTTGGTGCGTGTACTGATTTCCTCATGAGTTGTCTCAGGGAACACACCAATGGAAACCTCAATGATATGCTTGATTTTATTGAGATTGTTCCTGTACCCCTATCCGAAAGTCTTGGTACAATCACGGGAAAATATCCGGCAAAGGACAAGATCACCTCATCAGCAGTTGATCTTGTAGGTGAAGAATCAATTCAACGTATGCTGCACATAACCGACACCAACAACCCCTATCTATATGATTTGCGGCGAGGTGCCTTGGCTCGTGTTGCAGGTGGTGGTATTCATTTTGTTGATGAGATTTATAAAAATAAGAAAGACTTAGTACAGATTTACCTTGGAGTAATTCAGAATAGAACCATTGAGATTAGTGGGTATAAATGGCCCATAGATACACTTATAATTGCTACCAGCAATAATTCTGAATTTCATCGGTTTCTATCAGAAAAAGAAGAAGCGCCAATTATCGACCGTTGCCGAATTTGTTATGTTTCGCACAATACAAACTATAAAATGCAAAAACAGCTCACCGAATACGCCATCGGTAGTGAAACAAGAACAACACTAACAAGCGAAGCTCTGCACCTTGATCCAAATTTAAATTATGCGGCTTCGGTTGCTGTTGTTCTGTCACGCCTTCCCAGAACAGAAAAGCTCACCCCCATTGAGATGATGAAACTCGCCTCTGGTGAAGTCGCTGGAGAAAAGAGCATCAAAACACTTGCCGAGGTGATTGATACGCTCAATCAGGATCCAGAGATAATAAATCGCTTTGGACAAAAGGGATTGGGCCAGCGCAATCTTGGTAGAGCCTTACAAATCCTTATTGAAAGCTCAGAGACGAATGAAGGAAAGTGTATGTTCGCCTATGATGTATTTAAAACAGTGGAACGTATCATTCTTGACTATGTGACAGAAGCCTCTGATAGGAAGAAATACTTGGAGGATCTAAAAATTGCCAAAGGCCTCTACCGTGAACGAATAATGACTGAGATGTTTAATGCCTACATGGATGAACCCTACGCGATACGTAAAGATGTGATGAACTATGTCAATATGATCATCGGTATTGATGCAGAAAACTTAGGTCCAGACAAAATGTGGAAATATAAGGATCCTCAAACTGGCGAATTAAAGGCACTTAAAATAGACGAGCGGTATATTAAAAGTGTTGAAGAGCGTCTCGGTTTAAAAACAAAGGAGATGAGCGATTCTTTCCGTACGTCAATAAGGAAGATTTATGGACAGAAGATATCTGTAGATCCTAACTACGACTTCATGGATAATCTGGAGCTGGTTAAAGCTATCACTGATGTTCGTTTGAAATCTGATATCGCAGGGGCAGGAAGTCTTGTTGGCGCCTTGGCTAATAGGACAAACGAGGAGAATCAAAAGTTGTACGATCGAATGGTTGATACAATGCTTAATAAACTTAACTATTGTAAAACATGTGCCCAAAAAACCATTGAATATTTCTGTACGCAGGAAGATGAAAACTAACCACCTTAACAAGTGTACACAACTATGGGTAAACTGGATAAACCAAGCAATGTAACGAGAGAGAGCAGAAAGACCAAGTTAGAAAAAGATGGTCTTCACTCCCCTATTCTTGGCCTCTTTGATTCAACTGATGTTTCTGTAAAACCTTCTATGGCAGTATCTTCCGAAGGTTCGATCTATGTGAGTATCTCTTCACTTGATGAGCTTTTAGAACGGGATAAGCAGCGCGAAAAGGATGGCTTTCCCAGAAAAATTAACATGGGTAAGCTCATTAAACCAGGTAAAAGCGGCAAAGATAAAGTAGTAATCGTGCCAACTACGGTTGAAGAGAAGCTGATGCATGATAATAATTTTATCCCTCAAGATGAAGAGTCTGGTGGTACTGGCGAAGGTGAAGAGGGTGACATTATTGGTGAACAACCGGTTCGAGTACCACAAGAGGGTGCCGGAACTGGCGCAGGAGAAGGTGAGCCGAGTCAACACGAAATGGAGTCAAGTGCCTACGAATTGGGTCGGGTATTAACTGAAAAGTTTGAACTTCCCAACTTAAAAGACAAGGGTAAAAAACGCTCACTCACAAAATACACCTACGAGTTGACCGATAAAAATGTTGGTTTTGGACAGCTTATTGATCAGAAATCAACGCTTAAACGTATTGTTCGAACTAATATCTCCTTAGGTAATGTAACAGCATCAAAACCAATTGAACCAACTGAATTAATGGTTTCTCCTACAGATCGAGTGTTCCGCATCCTCTCTGCAGAGAAAGATTTTGAATCACAGGCTGTTATATTTTTTCTTCGTGACTATTCTGGATCCATGGCTGGTAAAACGACTGAGCTTGTAGTTGCACAACATGTGATGATTTACAGTTGGTTACTCTATCAATACGCAAAGCAGGTAGAGACACGTTTTGTCCTCCATGACACAGAAGCAAAAGAGGTACCCGACTTTTACACCTACTACAATTCGCAAGTTGCCGGTGGTACGCAGGTCTATTCTGCATACCGGTTAGTCAATGAGATTATCGAAAAGGAGGGTTTGGCAACTGACTATAACATCTACATTTTTCATGGTACTGATGGTGATGACTGGGATACTGACGGTAAACAGGCCATACCTGAACTAAAAAAGATGCTCCATTATGCAAATAGAGTGGGTATTACGGTTGCAAAACATGCCAGCTCCTATAGTAGCTCAACGGAAGTTGAAAAATATATTGAAAAATCGGGTCTTTTAAAAGAACAATCCGATCTACTCAGAATGGATATTGTTGATGAAAATGCTGACGAACCCAGACTTATTCAGGGCATTAAAAATCTTATTTCTCATGAAAAAGCAAAAATCTAAGACGGTTTACTTATGGAACTAATCAATCAGCATACAAAAAAGATAATGGAAGGCTGTAAGGAACGAGCAAAAAGCGCTGGCCTCCGATTTGAGGATCAAACGCTTGAATATATTGTCACCAACCGTGATCTTATAGAACTAACACCAAAACTCATGATTCCAACGCTTTATGATTATTGGATCCAGGATGTAGAGGTGTTAAAGGAAAAGAGTAAATACGAACTGTATCCCCATAACCCATATGAAACAGTGGTCAATACTCGCCCTGCTATTTCATTCTATAATGATAATAATCCAGACTGGCTTAATGTCATGATTTTCTATCATGTGCTGGCTCATATCGATTTTTTCCAAAACAATCTCCATTTTAAACACACCTGGGAGTATGATTTTAATGGTCAAGCCCTCTCTGACAAGAGAATGATTGCCAATCTAAGATCCACTAAAGGGCGTTGGGTTGATTATATAATAGAATTTTCCCGTGGGATTGATAATTTAGCTGGTTATTACGATGAGCTTGACAAAGTTACAGCATCACCAGTAAAGATTGAGTCTAAATTAATCGATTTCTACTTTGATGTGTTTTTGCAAAGAGAGAAAAAAGTCCATATTAACGAATACATTAAGGAGATCGAACGATATAATTCTTTAGTTAAAAACAACACAGAGCAACCAATCGAGCAGTTTTTCTCTGAAGTAAATAAAAAACATCCTGAATTTACTACTTTGTTTAACAAATATTTGGATACAAAAAAGTCATCCACCAGTGATATCATCCAATACATCTTAGAGAACTCTGATTTCCTGAAAAAAGATGAACAAAAATGGATGAGCCCGATCATCGAGATCGTACGAAAGACCTCACTCTTTTTTCAACCGCAAATACGCACAAAAATTATGAATGAAGGGTGGGCCAGTTATTGGCATGAAAAGCTTTTCCTTAGCGATGATCGCATAAATGGACACGAAGTCGATTTTGCTCGCATCCATTCGGGTATAACTGCCTTACCAAAGGTAGGGCTTAACCCCTATGCTTTAGGAATGCGACTCTTCGAGTATATTGAGGATTTTGTTGACAAAGGCAAATACTCAATGGAGTACCGTCGTCTTACCGACGCTTATGCTCGAGAAAAGTTCGACACACAACAAGGAAAGGGCTTAGATTTTATTTTTGATGTTCGAGAAAATTATTGTGATTTTACCTTCATCAACACCTTTATTGACCAAGATTTTGTAAATAAACACAAGCTTTTTGTCACTGAGAAGCATCTCAATCAAAACCGTATGGTTTGGGAGTACTACATAAAAAGCCGAAGCGCTCAAGATTTTCGTCAAATGTTGATTGAAAATTTGTACCATCCACCCTATATAGTAATCGATAGTGCAAAGCAAAAGGGAAACACTCTCTACCTTAACCATCAATTCGAGGGAAAACCACTCATTAAAGATTTTATAACCAATACGCTTATTGGTATTGAATATCTTTGGGGTGCGCCAGTTGAATTAGAAACCAGTGAGGTAAAGTCTATTACTCCTCCCAAAGATAATAAGCAGCAAGCGACTGGAGTTAATCGATTTAAAAACAAGGGCAAGCCGGACATAAAGTGGCAACGAGTGCTTTATACAATGAAAAACCGTAAACTTTCGAGAAAAGTGCTCTAATCAGGACAGGGTAAGATGAATACGATTCAGGAAGCAATGAAACGACTCAACGAGAATGTTGAGAAAAGTGGCGAGAGAACCTATCTTAGCTTTGATCAGTATTTAAAAGAGGTGAGCGAACATCCTCAGAGAAATCTTCGAAATATTTTTCAAATGTTCCATGATATGGTTGCCTCCCATCTTGGTGATGGTGTTGATGAATATCCCTCTGACCCAGAATCAATCAGGTATCTAAAATTCAATTGTTATAGCCTTTTTGTTTATGAAGCGGATCATCCTTTTTTTGCTGATAGAATATTTGCAAACCGATTTGTAAACCTGGCCAGAGCCTTACGACGCGGTGCAAAGCAAAACAAGGTATATATATTTCGTGGACCTCCAGGTTGTGGCAAAAGTACTTTTCTCAATAACTTGCTCACAAAATTTGAGGAATATTCAGCTTCTGAAGAGGGGTTACAGTATGAGACTGTCTGGCGGTTAGAAAGAAAAATGACCGAAACCTTTTCTGAAGATGAGACTATTAATTTACTTAAAAAGTTTATCCAGCTTGTTAACACCAATTCGCCTAAAATTCAATCGAAGTTAAATGTTAAAGACACCCTACCACAATATGGTTTAAATGAATATTTTGACATTCCCTGTCCTAGCCATGACAATCCTATAACACTAATACCTAAAAAATATCGTCGCGCTTTTTTGGATGATCTGTTGGAAGATAGCGAGTTTAAAAATGAGCTATTTACTAAAAAAGACTTTGATTGGGTATTTAATGTAGAGCCCTGCACCATATGCAGCTCACTCTTTAAGTCATTGATGGACAAGTTCCAGAATCTTGAACAGGTTTATAAAATGATCAATGCTCGTCCCTATCATTTTAGTAGAAGAAAGGGTGAAGGGATAACTGTATTTAATCCTGGTGATGAACAGGCTCCCAATCACATGTATAAAATGGATGAGTTTATCCAAAAGAAAATTAATAGCTACTTTAATGAGAGTGATAAAGTCCGGTATATCTATTCCCAGTATGCCAAAACTAACAATGGCATTTATAGTTTGATGGATATAAAATCGCACAATACAAAGCGATTGATTGAATTGCATAATATTATTAGCGAAGGTGTTCACAAGGTTGTTGATATTGAAGAGCGGGTGCACTCACTATTAATTGCTGTTATGAATCCAGAGGACCAAAAAAACATCGAAGAGTATCAGTCGTTTCTTGACAGAATAGAGTATATAAAAATCCCTTATGTGCTCGACGTAAATACTGAAGTTGAAATATATCGCAATACCTTTGGTAAAAGTATTGATTCAAGATTTTTACCACGTGTGCTGAAAAATTTTGGGCGAGTCATTGTATCAACACGGGTAAATTCTAAACCAAAGGCAATGTTAAAATTCATTGAAAAACCAGATAAATACAACATTTATTGTGATAAGAACATGATTTTACTTAAAATGGAAATCTATTCTGGCAATATTCCAAACTGGATTTCTGAAGAGGACATGAAACGATTTACCGCAAAGATTAGACGTGATATCATTAGTGAATCAGAAAATGAAGGGGAACAGGGTATTTCCGGACGTGATTCCATTAGTCTTTTCAATGATTTTTATTCGACTTATCGTAAAAAAGATAAAATGATAACCATGTCAGATCTCATCAATTTCTTTACAAATTCAAGCGATAATTATAAAAAACTTATCCCCTCTGATTTTTTAGACTCCTTAGTTCATATGTACGACTATACTATTCTTAATGAAGTAAAAGAGTCACTCTATTACTATAATCGAATGCAAATAGCCAAGGATATTCAAAATTATCTCTTTGCTATCAATTTTGAAATTGGTACCTCTGGAGTTTGTACCTATACCGGTGATAAAATTGAAATAACCGAAGAGTACCTTTTAACCTTTGAGCGAAATATCCTAGGGATAAAAACAAGTGAGGACAAATGCCGTAAATTTAGGCAGGAAACGCAAAAAGAGTATACAACAAACACCTTGACTCAGGAAATCATGGTTAGTGGAAAAGATATTACCAAAACAAAGGTTTTTAAATCTCTCCACGACAGGTACTCATACAACCTTAAGCAAAAGGTTCTTGATCCCTTTCTCAAAAATGAAAACTTCCGTCGGGCCATAAAAGATTATGAGAAGAAGGAGTTTAAGACTTACGAAAAGAAAATTAGAATGGATGTTCGTTACCTGATTCGAAATCTATGCAGAAAATATGGCTATACTGAACAAAGTGCTAAAGAGATGTGTATTTATGTAATTGACAAAGAGCTAGCAAAAAAATTCGAAAGCGTCTAATCGTCAACTGGGCGGTAACCCGCTTTTTTAATAGCCTCTTTTATATCTTTTCTACTTACTTCCCCCTCGACCACTGCCAATTTTTGGGACAAATTGACTGAAACCTGTTCGACCCCAGTCACTGCGCTAATCATTTCTGTAACATGATTGACACAGTGATTACAGGTCATCCCTTCGATCCCAATATTTATTTGATTAGAGGATGATGTTGTTGTCGTTGATTGTGATGCCATTACCTGTTCAATATCTTTTTGTTGGATCACATAACGGGGAATAACTTTGCGATAAATTGACAGAAGCACTGTTATTAGAAAAATGAGCGATAAAACGATTGATAACGGTGAATAGCCCATTTCATGATGATGCCCTATAGAAAAAGATGGTTTAAGATTAAGTGATGTGTATACAAAGTTCAATGCAAATCCTGAAAGTATAGCTCCGAGTGATATCACACTGAGATACAGAGCAACAACTTTTTTACCCATCACATTTCCAATAAGAGTGATGGTTGCAGCATTGGTTGCGGGCCCCACAGCAAGAAATACAAAGGCTGCGCCTGGTGATAATCCTTTCAACATTAAAGAAGCTGCAATTGGTATTGAGGCCGTTGCACATACGTAGAGTGGTATCCCAGCAATAATCATTAGTAGCATGCCAGTTAGATCATTATTCACGTATTCAGCAAAGAAATCTGGGGGTACAAAATAGGAAATTACTCCAGCTAAGATGATGCCGACCACCAATTGCAATGATATATCATCAAGAAAGGATCCAAAGGCATACTGAATCATTTTCTGTATTTTTTCTATAAAATTGTGAGAATGGCCATCATTGGGATCGTCACATATTTTGCAAAGCTCTTTCTCCTTATGTTTATTTTTTGAAGCAGCGTTATTTGTCTTTGTAAAGAGTGCAGAGATTGTACCTCCCACAACACCCATAAAAAGTGCTGCAATGGGGCGAAAAATGGCAAAGATTGGTCCCAACATCCCGTAGGTCGCAATAATGCTATCTACCCCGGTTTGCGGTGTTGAAATTAGAAAAGAAATCGTTGCACCCTCTGATGCATTACTTTTACGTAAAGAAAGAGCTGTGGGAACAACCCCACAGGAACATAGAGGCAATGGTACCCCAAATAAAGAAGCTTTTAAGGAAGCAAGAAAATTATTACGTCCCAAATGTTTTATAATGTACTCTTTTTTAAAGAGAACATGGAGTATCCCAGCAAATACAAGACCCAATAAAAGATAAGGTGCCATCTCAATAAAGGTAGCAACAATTTCTTTTATTAGTTCTATTATCCAGGTCATTTTAAGTGTGTCATTCCTCTCTTTAGTCAGGTGTAACCAGATATCCTAAGAGAGCGCCAACCAGAATCCCTGACCAGGGATTCGCTGTCATTGCTCACGAAACAGAGGAGGCCATACAACGATTTAGGTAACCAAACAAGAATCCAAGGAGAGCTCCAATCACAACGCCAATAATTTTTTTAGATATCATTTTTGAATCCATTTAATTTTATCCCGATAGCGCATCTAAATACACCTGCTCCGGTTGTACACCTACAAACTGCTTTGACAACGTGCCATTGCTAAACACCAATACGGTTGGAATTCCAGTAATATTGTATTTTTGAGCAGTTTGGGGGTTCTCATCGACATTTAATTTGTACACATTGACCTTTCCCTCCATCTTTTGTGCAATCCCTTCAATAATTGGACCAAGCATTCTGCACGGTCCACACCAGGGTGCCCAAAAATCGACTAAAACAGGTAATTCACTGGATAGAACATCTTTCTCAAAGGTTGCGTCGGTTGTTTCTTGTGCCATTTATTCCTCCTGAATGGAAATTGTTTTAATTTTTATTTATAATTATTATATGCAATTTACATACCACTGGTTTATTATCAATGTTTTGCAATGAATACTTCAAAATATTTACAAAAAACTAAATAGTAAAGTGATTTAAAATGAAACAGTCATTTCAAAACAAAACGAATTGTAAAAATAAACTAAGGACTCTTTAAAAGCTTGAACTGATGAGATAGTTTACTCGCCACCAAACTCTATGGTGTAGCCAATCATACCACTAATCACACCATTTTTTGCAGTCTGATCAACTTTTTCACCGTTTATTTCATCTGGTTCCAAGATTGTTGGAATTCCCAATGTATATCGAGCATCTATGAGCAATCTTCCAGGTCCCAAATCAAAGGCAAATTCTGCTCCTGCAGCACCACCAAAATCGATTGTCTTGAAATCATCTTTAACATCAAAATCATGCTCTGTGTCACCGGAGGTAAATTTTAAACGAGCATTGAGAAGAAGGCTAAAGGTTGGGGCAATATAAAAAGCTGGGTATACATTTTCAGCGGGTATTAAAAGCTTTATCTGTGGAATAGCGACTTCTAAATAGGGCAGATAAAAGGTGTAATCATCATAATTACAGCCCTTATTGGTAAAATAGAGTTCTGGTTGTAAAGAGAATATTTTTGCAATTTGAATACCCAGACCAGCACCAATAACTCCACTAAATTTTCTTGCGGCGTTTTCTGGCGCATTCTCTCCATGGAGCATAGCACTATTTAATCCAGCTTTTAAACTGAGAGAAAGGTCAACTGCATGAGTTGGAGAAATTATTATTATAACAGACATAACCATTAGGATCATTGATAAATATTTATTTCTCATTAGTTAACTCCTTCTGTTTTGTTATGTTGGCGTGTTTTGAGTGCATTCTATAAAATAATATTGGAGGTAGAATAGACAACTATTAAAAGTATAAAAAATTATTCTCATATAATGGCTCAATTAAAATTGGCCATCATATAGACCTAGATAGTAATTTAATAAAGATTGTGAAGCTTTTTTTTTAGTCCTAAGGAGTAAGGATATATGCGTTGCATAATCTTTTTTGCCAAGGAATTCTCTTGGAACGCTGCCGGTGAAGCTGATGCGAATTCTGAAGAATATCGAGGTGATTCAATGGAAAATGCTGTTGTCTCCTTTGTCCATGTTGAGCCATCGGACCCAAATCCCGAAAATAACATTGTCCCACGATTTTTAAAACAAATTAAACAGATAGCACGAAAATGGGAGACTACCAATATTGTACTTTATACTTTTTCCCATTTGGGTGAAGATAAAGCTGATCCCGCTGTCGCAAAATCTGTTGTAAAAAAAATAAGGAAACGATTGAGTTCTGTTGGTTTTTCTGTTAAATGCACTCCCTTTCGCTGTTTTGTAGATTTTCGTATGGATTCCCCCGGCGCCCCTCTATCTCGGGCATTCCGACAACTTTAGTGTTAGCTTATAGCGTTTAGCAACACAGTTATATAACCATTGCTTCCCTAACTTTTTCAAGCAATTTAGCCCGTTTAAAAGGTTTTTGTAAAAATCCTAACGCTCCTCTATCAAGCATTTCCTGTGTATCCTCATCAATGCTATATCCCGAAGCTAAGAGAATTTTGACATCACTGTCTATTTTTTTGAGAGCATAAAATGTCTCTTTTCCATTCATCACAGGCATGATAAGATCTAATAATACCAAATCGATTTTTTCACGTTCTTTGGTGTATAGCTCAACCGCTTCCTGACCATCACGACATAGGGACACCGTATACCCTTTACTGGTAAGAATTCGAGTGGCTATCTCACAAATGACATTCTCGTCATCCACAACAAGTATGTGACCTCCGGCTTCATGTTTTTCCCTAGCTTGCACATCAACCGGTGAAGTCTGATCGCTTTCCGATTCACAGAGCGGCAAATAGACTCGAAAGGTTGTACCGGTATTAATATCACTCTGTACATCAATAGCACCACTGTGATTTTGGATCGTTCCATACACTGCCGCAAGCCCCATTCCTGTGCCCTTCCCCTGCTCCTTTGTTGTAAAAAATGGCTCAAAAATTCTTCGCTTTAACTCCTCATCCATGCCACAACCCGTATCAGAGACTGATATCTCTAAGTAGTCACCAGGATCAATTTCAAAGGGTATTTTTTCACACAATTCAGAGTCAAAAGAGCGGTTTTCAGTGGAAAACAGAAGCTCTCCTCCCCCTTCCATAGCATCCCGGGCATTGAGCCCTAGATTGAGAATAGCATTTTGTAATTGAGATGCATCACCCAATACTGTAGCAATGGGTGCATTGAGATGCTGTATCACATTAACCTTTTTGTCAACACTATGGCGAAGAAGGGAAACTACTTCAAAAATTAATCGATGAATATCGACCGGTGCTTCCGTAAACTTACCTTTTCTGGCAAATGCCAATAGTTGAGAAGTGAGATCGGAAGCACGCTTTACACTGGTTATGATTCGATCTGCATACTCTTCGTTGGTAGATCCCCTTTCAGAATCAGTGCGTAGCAAGTCGGCAAAGCCAAGTATGCCACCGAGTTGATTGTTAAAATCATGGGCAATTCCACCGGCTAACTGACCAATAGCTTCCATCTTCTCTGCTTGGTGAAGCTTTTGCTCAAGTTCTTCACGCTCTTTTTGAGTTTTTTTCCGTTCACGGATATCTCGAATGTTAACCAAATGCGCCTCTCGACCGTCATGTTCAATGAGGACTGACGAAGTTTCACAGGGTATTCTGCTCCCGTCTCGAGCGACAAAATCTATCTCCCACATCCGCGAAATCGATTGCCCAGCCAAACGAGCAGCTATTCGTTGCCGGGTTCCATTTTTATATTCATCACCAACTAATTCATATATGCTTAAACCTTGCTCTACTTCTTCGACGGTGTAGCCAAATATTTCAGTAAAAGAGCGATTCACGTACTTGCATTGTTCATCCTGAACTATGACCACTGCATCGGGACTCATGTTTACTAAATGGCGATACCGCTCTTCACTCTCTCTAAGAGCAGATTGGGCTCGCACTCTAACAATCACACCACCTATCATACCACCAATTGATTCGATGGTATCTTGTGTCAATTTACTAAATTCATTATTTGTATGAGAGGCAAGATTAAGTACAGCAATCACAAGGCCCTCGTATTTAATTGGTATAATTGATAATGCTTGAAGCCCCTCTTTTTTTCGGATGTCATCCATGGGAACTCCCAGACCTAAATGAAAACGGTGTATTGCCTTACCTTTGACAACAAGTTTGGCCTGCGGTGAATCTCCTGTGTAAAAGGAGATAGATTTAATAAATTGTGGTGAGAGACCTCTATGGGCAATTAATTTTAATTCACCGGATTTAATATTTCTTAAATAGACACCAGCAGAATCAATTCCCTCAACCGTAAGCACCGTATCAATGAGTGTATCCATAAGCTGCTTGATATCATTACTTTCAGCGAAGGCAAGGCTTATATCTTTTTGAATTAAGAGCAACCCTTCTGAGTGTTTACGTGCAGTAATATCCTTAATTATGCTTAAAAGAACTGGACCTTCAGTAAGATTTATCACAACCCCTGAATAAAGTCCATAGATGGTATCCCCTTTCCTGTTTTTAGTAATCAGTTCAATATTCTTACAACGCCCCTGCTCCTTTATTTCCTTCATGGCAGCCACTCGTTGATCGGTGCTTTGCCATAAATTGAACTCCATTGAAGTCTTTCCAATGACCTCATGATGGTTGTACCCCAGAATTGTGCAAAATGCGTCGTTAACATCAATAAATTTGCCCGTATGTAAATCGGTCATTGTGACGATATCAGAGCTTGTTTCAAAGGCTTTTACAAATTTTTCTTCGCTGGCCGCACTATTAAATTCTGCTTTCCGTTGCTTAGTTATATCAAGAACAGAAACAACAATTCTTTTCCAAGATTCTCGGTATTCTGATGGGACATGCCATCGTAAGCGAATAGATTTTTCTGTATCACTATAGGTTAAAATGGTGTATTCAGCTTCATGATATTCTTTGCCATTAACAAGTGCCAGAAAGGATTCAGCAAAATTCTCTGCAGGCTGGGGCTTATAGAGAATACCCTGCTTTTTTAAGGTCTCTTCTTTACCCTCTGCTTCAAAAAGTGAAATTGCAGTACTATTCAAATCAATCAATTTCCGTTTGGCTAAACACTCCTTAAGAATATGAGGATTTTGCTTGAAATACTCTTTAAAGTCAACCACGCCCTGATTACGAAGAGCCTCAATCTCTTTTTTTGTTTCGGAAAGGTCCTCTACTAACAAAGAAATTGGAGCTTCATCGAACATAACACGATACTTCTCTTCACTTGAATGGACCTGTTTGAGTGAAAAGAGTAGTCGGTTTTGAACAGTGTTGGTACTTATAATCACTACTCCAACTACCAAGGCAAAACCACCCATCACCGTTAACCAGGCTGAGAAAGATGTGGTATACGATGCCATATCACTAAAACTAAAGGAGATGAAGCCTTTCGTGAAGGCAAAACCAAAAATCCCTAATAGGACAAGAGATAAACCAAAGGCATAGATTCCCTTTCTTAAGCCAAAAACCAAAGACATAAGAATGCAAAAAAGCGACAATTTCACTACCCCACTGCCCACAATTCCAAGGAAAAAGAGGGTTACTGTAGCCAGGATAAACACAAGAAGTAAAAGAAGAAGAGCGGTTATTTGAAGTGGAATTTTGTTACGAAAAATCAGCAATATGTACAGACCACAAAGAATTGCCCCTTGGAAAAGATAGATCGGGTGGAATCCATGTTCGACATATCGTAATATTGATATAACAAAGCCAAAACTACCTAAAATCGAACCAAGTACTAGGAGCTTCACAACTATTTCATGGATAACATGGGTGATCTTTGAGCGATCTTGCTGAGGCACAATGAGGCGATCACGGATTCGTGACAAATAATTCTTATATAAGGGCTTTTTCATTGGCAACTAAACTCTTACTAGTGCTAATGGTGTGTGATTTCAGTTTAAGAATTTTATTAATGCCATATATATAAAATTATTATAATAGCACAATGATGTTCAACTAATTTTGTGTTTTCGGCTTTCTAAATTGTTTAAGACCGTTTTTATTTATCCGATTTAATAATCAATTTCATTCCGTTATCGTTAAACCAATTTAATTTGTAAATATTGCACATGAAATGCATATAATACTATTAAATATCAGTTAAATCGTAAATAATATGGGATTTAATCTCTTTTTATGATATATTAATAATATATAATCGGAAATTAAATAAACAAAAATTCACGTCTTTATAGTTTGGGGAGGAACAATTATGAAGAATGGGAACATCTCTTCAAATATCAAAAAATCATTTTTACTAACGGTGATTTTGAGTTTTGTCACAGCAAGCTCCATTTGGGCTGGTAAAAGTATTGCCATGGGTTATACCCAACTTGACGGTTCAGTTGCAAAGGGCGCCGTTGCTGCAGCACAGCCTGCAGATGCCAATGATATGAGTGTCACAATGACTCTTTCAGGTTTTTCAACAGAAAAATCATCGCTAAACAATCAATCTTGGCAAACTCTCTCCTTTGAAAATGAGTGTCTTCCTGATAATGTGGGTGCACCAGCATTGCCATTATTAAGGAAATATTTTGCTGTTCCTGAAGACGCTAACATATCAATTGAAGTAGCTGACGTAACATATGAGACCTTTGAAAACGCTATGATTGCACCTTGCCAGCAGGCATTGTTAGAATCGGAGACTACTGCAAACCGAGCCTTTGCAAAAAACGATGCACTTTATGCAACCAATAGTTTCTATCCCTCACAATGGGCTGCTGTGGGAGAAACAGTGGTTATGCGAGATGTTCATATGGCAACACTGATGGTAAATCCCTTACAGTATAATCCTGTCACCCAAACGTTAAAAGCAGCGTCCAAAATCACCCTTAAGATTCGTTGGACAGCACCAAATGGAAACAGTGCTCTGACCTTCCCGAAGCATTTAGCAAATGCCTATAGGGGACTTCTGTTAAACTATGGATTCATGGCTTACCGTGCAATCCCCAGTAATGCCAGTGAAAATATGAAAAAGGCTACTGATTACTTGATTATTGTTGATAGTAAACTTGCAAATTCACCTAGTTTAAAATCATTGGCTGATTATCATTCTTCCCAAGGAAAAACCGTCGAAGTTAAAAGCACTGCCGATGTTGGTTCTTCAGCGGATGGTATCAAAAGCCATATCCAATCTGCCTATAATACCAACGAACTTGACTTTGTTCTATTGGTAGGTGATCTTCCTGGTATTCCTCATAAGGCAAGTGCCTATCAAGGTGTTGCCTCAGATTCATGGTATTCCTGGCTTAAAGGAAATGACCAACTTGGTGATGTTGCTCTTGGTCGCATGCCTGCAACTGATGAAAATGAGCTAAAGAATATGGTAACAAAAACGCTAAATTTTCACAACATGGTTGCGCCCGGTGATTGGCGTAAGAAGTCAATTCTTATTGCACACAGAGAAAATGCACCCAATAAATACACTGCCTGTAAAAACAGAATATATAACCACACTTATAAACTTGACCCACCAACAATGGACAAAAAATATGGCTCTCAAGGAGCAACAAACAACCAAGTGACTGAAGCCATTAATGAAGGTAGAGTTGTTGTTAATTATCGTGGTCATGGCTCTGCAACAGCCTGGACTGGTTGGAATGGTAGCAGTTATAGCACCACAGCAGCTAAGGCGCTTAAAAATGGCTCCAAAACTCCTGTTGTATACTGCATTGCCTGTCTCAATGGTGATATGGGTAGATCAAGTGATTGCCTAGCAGAGGCCTTTATGTGCGGCCCAGAGGGTGCTGTATGTGTTCTTGCAGCAAATGACCCCAGTTATACAACAGTAAACCACGACTTTGACGAGGCTCTCTACTTTGGTACTTGGGATGAAGGTATTGAAGCACAGGGAGATCTTCGCAACTACGCTGATGCAGAAGCATTGCGGTTGAGTGGTTCCATGTCAAGAAAGAATGCTGCCATGTACATCTGGTTTGGTGATCCCTCTATTAACGTTCTTAAAGGTAACACCGCTCCCTTTGCCACGGTCATGGCACCCAATGGTGGAGAGCTATGGGAAAAGGGAACTAGCCAACAGATTACCTGGGGCGATAATATCAATGGTAATATGAAAATTGAAATTTTTAAAGGTGGGTCAATGAAAGAGGTGCTTTCTGCATCCACACCAAGTACTGGTACCTTTGAATGGAAAATTCCAGCTGATTATGCCACCGGTGCTGACTATAAAGTAAAAATCACCTCTGTAGACAGCTCTGCCCTTAATGATGAAAGTAATGAAAACTTCAGCATCATTCCTGAATACATTCTTGTGTGTCCCTATTTTCAAAATTTTGACACCTTAACACCCAAAACAGAGGTGCTACCACTCAAGTATGTTCAAGCTGCAGATGATGATCTGAATTGGACTGTTTACAATGGCCCCACACCTTCCAGAGTCGATGACCCACCGGATGCAACCGGTCCCAAGGCTGACCATACTACAGGAACAGATAAAGGTAACTACATCTATACTGAGGCTTCTGCGAGTAATAATGGTAACCCAAACAAGAAGTTTACTTACTTGACACCTAAGTTTAATTTTAAGGGTATTAGCTCCCCAGAACTCTCCTTCTGGTATCATATGTTTAGTGACAATGCTGGTGAGGATCACATGGGAAAACTCATGTTAGATATCAGTGTTGATGGTACTTGGAAAAATGATGTTATCACAATCCAAGGTAACAAGGGAGACAAATGGATCGAACAAAAATTGGATCTTACTCCTTACAAGGGTGAACGAGTTATCTTCCGCTTCCGTGCTGTAACCGGTGACTCCTGGGAGAGTGACATCTCTATTGATGACCTTAAGATTGATGGAGCGATTCCTATTGGTCAGTACCTCACCCAAAAACCAAGGGCCTTTGATTTAAAATTGAATGGTTCACGACTTCAATTTCAGGTTCCTGATAATGGAATCAAATCCAATCATGTGAGCATTAAACTTTTTAATATGCAAGGAAAGATGATTAAAACCTTAGTAAATAAAAATTACACCACTGGCATCTACACTGTGGCGGTTGATTCTCGGATTAGTCTTGCAGCAGGAATGTATATGTGCCGAATGGAAACCAAGGGCTACTCAAAAACAATCAATCTTCTATTGAACAAATAATCGTCAATTATTTAAATAGTTTTGTATTTGTCAATCCCCTCTTGAATATATTTTAAGAGGGGATTTTTAGACTCTCTTTAATAAAATTTGATTTTATACACACCCAATTTATTTTATAAGCATAATAGGAGTTAATAGTTTTATACATTTAGTTTATTACAAGGGGTATCATCTTAAATATTCCGTCATTTTAGGAGCATAAAATATGGAGAGTGCACATTGTAGTATGAAGCTTAGCTGCTTGCTATTCGTTATCTTTTGTTTCTTAGGACTGGGAATTGGATATTCATTTGAACCAGTACTTAATCCAATCGAATTATCTGACAATATTCTGTATGGTCAACATAAACATGAGCCACTTATCGCTCCAAAAAGTGCCCATCATAAAGTAAAGGATTCAGTTAGGTCAAAAAGCATCCCCAAAGAAATAACTAAGCCGAAAAGTAAGCTAGACGTTTATCACGAAAAATTAAGCACCTATAAAGGAATGACATCTGCCGGTGGCATCCTCCTAGGGCTTGGGCTGATAAGTGTTCCTGTTGGAATAACAAAACTAGCAAAATCGGAATCTGAAACAATCCATCAACCTGGAGGCATACAGATTAATTACTATGGAGAAGATGCTAAGGCTGGGATTTTTTTTATTTTATTTGGAATACCTTCAACAATCAGCGGTATTGTTTTAAGTAGCATTGGATCTCGTAAAGTAAAAGAGTATCGAAATAAAATTAATCTTCAAAATGTTTCAATCGGTGGATCACAAAATTCAATATCACTATCTGTGACGATATCAATACATAAATGAATGCATAAAAATGTATGAGGGATAAATATTTGGTAATGAATAGGAAAAATTAATAAAAAGATTGCTCGGTTTATAAAACATTGATAATCAAGATGCATTATGAAAGAAGAAACAAAAAAAACCTTCGATTCCTATGATGTTCTCCGCATGGAGGCAATGCAGGAATTTGACAAAAAGGTCGCCTTTGAATGGAAGGTGAGCTTTAGTCTTTGGGCTGCCCTGGCCTCGGTATTTATCTCCTTTACACAGGCAAATATTCATGCGATTCTTTGTAGCATGAAGATAGAAATAATATCCCTCTTCTCTATTATCCTCTTTTTGCATGCCATCTTTCTTTGTTGGATTCAATACAACCTATCTTTTCAAAGAAAAATCCAACACTACTGGGGTAAGAAGATGGTTGCTCTATTAGGAGAAGATATGGATTATTATAAAAATTACATCAATAAATCCTATGGCAAACGGGGACTTATCCCCTTTTTAGGATCCAGAATCCTCTCCCCTATGATGCAGTTAAGTATCTCCATCATTCTATCAATGTTGATTATATTTGCCTTAAGTAAATCGTCAATTTGTACTTAATTTATGTTTTATTTTCCAGATTAAATGTATTGCTGATAGATCTTTATTTTTTAAAAACTAACCCTCTTTTTAAAACATAATTGATATGTATCCCGTGTTTATTCTTTAGAACATCAGAAGAGTAACCAAATCCGAATTTGCTAAATTTCAGTGAACAGCGAATATTTAAAAAGTTAGGTTCAGTATAGACATGTTTATCTCTTATTGGAAATTGTTCATTCTTTGATGGATTTGCGGGATAAATATGTGATCTTTGGCCGGTTACTCTCCATCTAATGAATCTTAAACAGGGGCCAATTCCAAATTGAAATTTATCAATGATAATCCCCGGAATTATACCCATAACGATAATATTTGCTCTCTCTGATCCAACTTCAGATCCATAAAAATGTTCACCTGTTGCAGGTGTATAGACAATAAAATCCCGTTTAAACTTATATTTTCTAACATATAAAAAGCTATAAGCAGTTAATAAATCAATTCTAACAAATTCATTAATAAAGGGAAATGAAAACACCAATCCAAGTCTATTATCATGCCTCTTTAAATCATCGAGATCATAATAAGGAACACTCTCAGAATCCCCAAGAAAATCATATAAATAAAGATACTCTAGCAAGATCTCATCTTTACCATTAGTAAACTTAGAAGAAGATAGAACTGGATTTATAAGAGTGCAAATTAACAAAAGGAAGATAATTTTACATTTAAACACAACTTTATCAAAGATAGACAATGCATATTGTGCACACATGAACGAACTCCTTATAAACAATTTCAGAGAGAACTACTGAATCATACCACTTACTAGCTATAGAATCCAGCAGTTCCCTTTGATGTAAAGCAAATATTACTTATGAGCAAATAAAATCTGATTGAGAATGTTCTCAATCAGCTCCTGTTTGCCACTGGTAACCTTTGGTTCCCCATTTTGAGCAGCATGATCACTAAGCTCTTCCAATGAAAGCTTACCCTGTTCAAACTTTTGACCGAATTCAGAATCAAAGGAGCTGTATCTCTCTTTAACCATTCCAGGAATCTTGCCATCCTGAATAATGGTTTCTGCGATTTCCAATCCGAGAGCAAAGGCATCCATACCACCAATATGAGCAACGAACAGATCTTCAAGATCTGTAGAATTACGTCTGACCTTAGCATCAAAATTGAGTCCGCCCTTTTTAAGACCACCATCTCTTTGAACAACCATCATCGCTTCAACAACATCGTAAATGTTGGTGGGGAACTGATCAGTGTCCCATCCATTTTGGTCATCACCACGGTTTGCATCAATACTACCAAGCATACCAGCATCAGCTGCAACTTGAAGGTCATGGGCAAAGGTGTGGCGGGCTAAATTTGCATGGTTAGCTTCGATATTCAATTTAAAATCTTTATCAAGACCAAACTGACGGAGAAAACCAATAGTGGTAGCTGCATCAAAATCGTATTGATGCTTTGAAGGTTCCATTGGTTTTGGCTCAATAAGGAAATCTCCCTTAAAGCCTATCTTTCTTCCGTAATCTCTGGCCATAGTAAAAAACTGAGCAATATGCTCTAACTCGCGTTTCATATCGGTATTCCATAAAGAGGCGTATCCTTCACGTCCACCCCAGAATACGTAGTTTTCTCCACCTAACTCTACTGTTGCAGAAATAGCAGCTTTTACTTGAGCTGCTGCATGGGCAACCACTGCAATATCAGGATTAGTTGCAGCACCATTCATATAACGAGGATTTGAAAACACATTGGCGGTTCCCCAGAGTAATTTAATACCGGTCTCTTTTTGATACTCCTTAGCGCGGGCAACAATCTCCATAAGATTCTTTTCAGATTGAGCAACAGAGGATCCCTCAGGAGCGATATCTCTGTCATGGAAACAGTAAAAGGGATTACCAAGCTTTGTAAAAAATTCAAAGGCTGCATCAAGCTTTGCCTTTGCTCTATCCAGGGGATTTGCAATGTCATCCCACGGTTTTGAAAGGGTTTTATTACCAAAAGGATCGGAACCATCACCACAAAAGGTATGCCAGTATGCAACAGCAAAACGTAAATGCTCTTTAAGTGTTTTACCTGCAACAACTTTATTTTCATCATAAAATTTAAATGCCAATGGATTATCTGATTTTGGACCTTCGAAGGTAATTTTTGGAACTGTGGGAAAATTAGTATTTGTAACTGACATCTTTAGTTCGTCCTTTTAGGTTTAAATATGTATTGTAATGTTTGCTTTTATTCAAATTAGTTATATAAAACCAATATTGTTAAAATAACTCTTCTTTATGATTCAATCAAATTTTAATTTTCACTAAAATATTTTCTGAATGAGCATACTTGTAATATATAAAAATATAACCTTCTGGTTTAACATATTTTGGCAAAATTAATCATCTCATGATATATTAACATATATAATACTAGATATGTATAATTAATTAATCATGTTTGTTTCCATCAGGGGGGATCAAATGCTTAAAGTGCTTCACAAATTCAGTTTTTATTGTATCATCTCAATTTTTATTTCCTATTCTCTTCTTTCTAGCCAAACATTAAATGGTGTTGAACAAAATTTTAGAGGAGAAAAAATACTCGATGACCAGGGCAACTGGAACGGATTAATGAATATGAATCCCGATCCAGATGGCGAGCCATGGATTTCAGGTGGACTTAGCCCTCTCACAGCAGAGCAGATTGCCGAGTATAATAGTCTACCGACATTTCAAATCCCAGAGCATCTTAAAGGTCGTGCTCTTCCGCAAACGGTAGACAATTCAAAGGCACCTCAATTTCGCAAAATCTTCAACCAAAAAGGAGGAAGTTGCGGTCAAGCAAGTGGTATGGGGTATCATTTCACCTATGAGAGAAACCTTGAGCTGGGCACGCTCCCTACTTCAAAAAACAACATTTGCGCCTACGGTTTCACCTGGAATTTTGTAAACGGAGGATCCGGCACAGGTTCTTGGCCAAGCTCTGGGTACACTATTGCTGCAGCAATGGGATGTGGTCATGTGGCTGATTTTAACAATGCAGACAATGGTGGAAGCGGTACTGCATGGATGGATGGCTATAAAGGCTACTATAATGGAAATGATTGCCATGTGGTTGAGCAAGTAAAATTTAATGCCACCGATGTTGAGAAGATGAAGAACTGGTTTTATGATAAAGGTACGGGAACCGGTAAAAATGGCGGTATTATTACCTTTGGTTCAAGTACTAAATTTAATATAACCACTATTCAGTCAGGTCCTTTTCGGGGACAGAAGCTGAGTAGACGACTCGAAAGTGGCTCAGCGCACGCCATGACCCTTGCGGGATATAGTGATGAAATTGAGCACGATATTAATGGTGATGGTATAATAACCGAAGATGTTGATGTAACCCGTGATGGAAAGGTTGACTTTCGTGATAGAGAGCGTGGCGCTTGGCAGCTAATCAACAGTTGGGGTGGTGGCTGGAACAACTCTGGAAAAATCTGGGTGCTTTACAGTGGATTTGAAGGAAGAAATGTCCTTGGTATAAAGGTTAAAAAGTTTGAAACAAAAATGATGCTCAAGGCAAAGGTCACCCACAGAAGTCGCGGTAGTCTTAAATTGACAACCGGTTTTTCCAGCGACATAAACGCTACAACACCCTCAAAAACTAAGAGTTATGGCAAAGCCTTTAACAGAGCTGGTGGCAGTCACCCAATGGAGGGAAGCGGTGGAAACTCTACTATAGAAATTGGGCTTGATGTGACTCAATTTTATACAACCGGTATGGCCCAGGGAAAATTCTTTTTAAAGGCAGAGTCTTCCAGTGGTACGGTAGTTAGTATGTCCCTTTTAGATTATACTGGCACCCAAGTACAGGAAACTGTCTGTGATAAAACCAATGTTTCTATTTCTGGAACAACCTATTTATCTGTTGTAAAAGTTTTTGCTCCACTTACAACACTTTCACCTAATGGCGGAGAGAAATGGGAACGGGGTAGAACCTTTGATGTAACCTGGAGTACTGCGCTTTCAGGGAATTTCAAAGTGGAACTACTTAAAGGTAGCAGTGTGCAGTCAGTTATTGCAGCCTCAGTACCTGCCGGAAGTAACGCGTACAAATGGGACATTCCTGCAGGGCAAGCCTTGGGAACGGATTTTAAAATTCGTGTATCCAGTCTTAGCGATCCTTCTAAGGTAGATGAAAGTGACAAAGCCTTTACCATTGAAGAGAAATCTCAATTAGATCTGACCCTTCCCAATGGTGGCGAGGAGATTGAAAAGGGTTCGACTGTTAACATCACCTGGAGTGATAATCTTAGCGGCAATGTAAATATTGGATTATACAAGGATGGAAAACTCTATTCAACTATTGCTGAAGATGTCGCCAGTCAAAGCCCCTATAAATGGCAAGTGTCTGATAAAGTAAACAGCGGGCTCGATTATCGCGTTAGAGTTACCAGTGTGGACAAAGAGTGGCTCTTTGACGAAAGTCAGAAAAATTTCACTATTCGCAATCCAATTATTGCTAAATTTCCCTATATTCAAAACTTTGACAAATTTGACAATGGATCAGTTCCTCTTCGTGAATACTGGGAACAAATTAAAGGCGAGGACCTTGACTGGACCGTACAGAGCGGATCCACTCCCTCTCGCATTGATGATCCTCCAGACGAAACAGGAGCCAAAGCTGATCATACCAGTGGTCAAGGTAAATACCTTTTTACTGAAGCATCGGGAAGCAACAGCCCTGGTAAGAAAATGAACATTGTGACACCTATCTTTGATTTTACCCATGTGTCAAATGCGACTCTCTCTTTCTGGTATCATATGTTCGATAAAACCGAACAGGAGATGGGAACCCTCTCTATGGACATCAATGCCAATGGAACCTGGGAGAATGATGTTATTAAACTGAGTGGCAATGCCGGTGATCAATGGCTTGAAAAGAAACTGGATATGGCAAAATATTCCGGCACAAAATTGCTTCAAGTACGCTTTAGAGGCACCACCGGTCAGGGATGGCATAGCGATATCTGCATTGATGACTTTAAGATTGATGCATCAATTCCCGTTAACACTACTCTTAAAACTTACTCGTCATTTAATATCAACTATGTAGATTCCAGAATTGTTTATACCTTACCTGGACTCAATAATGGTAAAAAGACTCATGTTTCTTTAGAACTCTATAACCTTCAGGGTAAACGTATTAAAACTCTTGTTGATGGACTTCATACAACAGGTAAGCAGTATACAGTATCTTTGACAAGCAACAGTGTTCCTCTTGCCAGAGGATTGTATCTTCTAAAAATGAAGGCTGGAGAATATAGGTCAACTACACGGGTGCTCTATAAATAACGATTTACTATTTAAAAGAAAACCAGACATTTTAAAAGCTCCTCTATTTAGAGGGGCTTTTTTTATAGAGGGGGGAAATTTCCCCCCGATAAATTCAACCCAGATTATGCAGTAGGAGTAGATGCAGAAGTGCAAGATTATGATTTAGTAAGACGTGAAGGTTTTGAAGGGCATATCTACAATGTGATATGGCCG
>JANQEN010000255.1 GCA_028278335.1 Chitinivibrionales bacterium
GAAAAGTAAGCACTCGGAAGCCAGGGATGGCTGGAGAGCACTGTGCCGAAGGCGCAGCCTGTAAGGTGTTTGCCAGGATGGCAAACATGACAAGACGCCACCCCGCAATCGCACTTTATCGCATAGATATTTGGTCGCTCGATAACTCGCCCTTTGGGCTCGAACAGATCTTCGCATTCCCCAAATATCTATGCGGTGCGATTGAAGGGGGAAAAAGATCTTTCTATGGAGGTAATATTTAGAAAGAAAAGGGCGCAGACAAGAAGCGCCACTACATTTGTAAAGAGGCTATAGATCGCGTCGCTGCGCTCGCGATGACGAATGCGGCTAGACATTTATAAATCTTTTAATCTTTTGGGTTAGCCAGGCGGCGGGTTTAGTCTGGCCAAAGGCCAGACCGAGGCGGAAGAGCCGAGCCCGTAGCCACGGCGACCCCGCGTTAGCGGGGGAACCCCCAAAATGCTTTTAAATCTTTCAATTAAATATCCGAGAAGGCGCCCAAATAAAAACCATTCATATATTTAGAGTTGGGGAACCTCCAAATATTTTTTAAAGCAGTTAGTAAAATAAGACACAAAAAAACCTAAATATTGCTTCACTTCGCTCGCAATGACAGGAAAAGTGTTCCTATATATTTTAAAAATGAAAAAGAGCTCCAATTATTATATTTTCATTAGGCTACAATAAGAATTATCACGAAAAGCGAAAACAAACAGTACAACGACATAAAACTTTAATCATTAAACAAAGCGAGGAGCACTATGGGTGGCTTTTTTGGCGTAACCTCTAAGAACGAGTGTGTGGTTAACCTTTTTTACGGAACAGATTATCATTGTCATTTAGGAACCATGCGCGGTGGGATGGCGACCCTCGCTGATAACGGTTTTACCCGTTTTATCCATGATATTACTAATTCACAATTCAAAAGCAAATTTGAAAATGATGTCTCTAAGATGTTCGGCACCTCCGGTATTGGTGTGATTAGTGATTATGAGGATCAGCCACTAATTATTGGCTCCCATTTGGGTACCTATGCTATTGTCACGGTTGGCGTGATCAAAAACGCTGACGAACTTGCTCAAAAGGCTTTTCAGAAAAGACACACCCACTTTTCCGAAATGAGCGGTAATGAAATTAATCCCACAGAGCTTGTTGCAACAATCATCAACGAGGAAGAGAGCTTTGAAGCAGGAATAAAGAGCGTCCATGAACAGATAGAGGGCTCCTGCTCAATTTTAATCCTCACAGAAAAGGGCATCTATGCTGCCCGGGACAAACTTGGGCGCACACCAGTTATTATTGGTAAAAACGAACAGGGTCATGCAGTATCTATGGAATCCTGTGCCTTCCCCAATCTTGGTTACGAGGTTGTCCGTGATTTAGGACCCGGCGAAGTAGCCTGTTTAACACCGGATAGTGTTGAGCAGATTGTGCCACCCGGTGACACAATGCAGATGTGTAGCTTTTTGTGGATCTATTATGGCTATCCTGCATCAGGGTATGAGGGGATCAATGTGGAAGAGTCCCGCTATCGCTGTGGCGCGGCCCTTGCCGACCGTGATGATGTTGAGGTCGACTATGTGGCAGGAGTGCCAGATTCTGGCACTGCCCATGCTCTGGGATATGCAACCCGGTCCAACACACCCTATCGTCGCCCCTTTGTGAAGTATACGCCAACCTGGCCCCGCAGTTTTATGCCCCAGGACCAAAAGATTCGTGATCTGGTGGCGCGGATGAAGTTGATCCCTATTAAGGACCTTACTAAAGGACAGAGGCTTCTTTTCTGTGAAGACTCAATTGTACGGGGCACTCAGCTTCGTGATACTGTGCAACGCCTCTTTGATTTTGGTGCAAAGGAAGTGCACATGCGTCCAGCCTGCCCTCCATTGTTGTTTGGCTGTAAATTCCTTAACTTCTCCCGTTCCCGTTCAGAGATGGACCTTGCTGCTCGCATGGCCATTAAGGATCTGGAAGAGGGGAAGAAAGACATTAATCTGGATGAGTACTGTGATGAGTCTTCAGACAAGTATCAGGCTATGGTCAAGAGAATCGGTGATAAAATTGGACTGACCTCGCTTAAGTACCAACAGCTTGATGATATGGTTAAAGCGATCGGGATGCCCCGGGAAAAGGTGTGCACCTTCTGCTGGAATGGCTGTGACAAACCGGGTAGCTGCAGCTCCTCATAAAAAGAAATCAGAAAGACTGTGGGAGAGCTTCTCCCGCAGTCTTAAGCACACAACGTCTAAAAGAGTTGTCATCCAAAATCATGCATTACCCTGTATCGTCGAATGTTCAGACTATTAATTGTATTGAGATTGCTTCACTTCGTTTGCAATGGCAATCAAAGGATAAATCATTTTTGTTATCGTAAACAATATTAACCTGAAAAATCTATATAAAATGATTACTTTATTTAATAGATCACAAAACAAATCATTTGCTACTGGGGGGTAGTCATGAAGAGGGTTGTTCTTATTAAATTAGTTGTTGGGTTCACGCTACTATTTTCTGCTGTTTTTTCTCATGATGCTATGTTCCTCAGGCCAATCCTTGATGAGCATGGCCAAGAGACCGGTCTCTATGATGTTAATCCCGATCCCTTGGGTGAGCCCTGGATCTCTGGTGGTGGACGCGCCTTAACCGATGCTGAAGTTCAATGTATCCCAGAGTTTAAACTGGCAGAAGGCTATAAAAATCGTGAGGTATATCCCTTACCCACCAAGGTGGATAACTCAAGAAACAAATACTTTCCGCCCCTTCTTTCTCAGAAGGGGGCCAGTTGTTGTCAGGCCAGTGGCGTAACCTACATTTTTAGCTACGAGATGTGTCGGGTCCGTGATCTGGATGCGAAAAATCCTAAAAACATCTATCCCTATGGATTTGCCTACAACTTTATTAATCGTGGTGTTACCAGTACCTACTCGAGCTTCACTGATGGCTGGCGCATGGCTGAGGAGTTGGGCATGCCAACGCTCAAAAGCTATGGAGGAAAGCTGGAGGGATCAGCCCGGCAAACCAGTTGGATGAATGGGTATCAACTCTACTATCAAGCTATGCAGAATCGGTATAAAGAGAATTACCGCATTAAGTGTACTACTGCCGATGGGATCGAGAAGATGAAGCAGTGGCTCTTTGATCGCGGTGACGGGTCAAAACCGGGTGGTGTGTTAGGTTTTTTGGCTTGGTCCGGTCAAACTCGAGATAGGCTCCCCAGCACCTCTCCGGAAGCGGGACACACCTATGTTAAAAGGTTCAACACCAGTGGTGGCCACTGTATGACCCTCGTTGGATACAACGACGACATTGAATACGACATGAATGATGATGGAACCATTGATGCCAGTGAAAAGGGTGGTTTTCTTTTAGTAAACTCCTATGGCACCAACTATGGAACCGAAGGTCGAGCCTATGTGCCCTATAAGCTCTTTTTAGATGGTGCCATGAAAAGTAGTAATGTCTATGGTATTACCGTATTACCAAAATTGATTACCCCTAAGCTTACCTTTAAAGTAACCTTAACCCATGACACCAGAAATGCCATAAAGATAGTACGCGGCTTTTCGACCAACATCAATGCAACAACACCAAACAAAACCTATCGCTATCGAGAGTGCTTTAGTGATGGTGGTAAGCATCCCATGCAGGGGCGCCAGTTGAGTGAAACCATTGAGCTTGGGTTGGATGTGTCTCACTTTGTTAAGGATATTGTCAATAAACAGGCCCGGTTCTTTCTGCAGATCGAAGCTAAAGGAGCTAGCAGGGGCTCGGTGGATAGTTTCTCTGTGATTGACTATACCAGCGGTCAGGCCAAAGAGTATCGCTGTACGCAAACACCAGCAACAATTACCAATGGGACTATCACCCTTTCTGTTGTGGGTGATGTGGTGTCAAAGGCACCCAAAAATCTCTCTAATCAAAAAGGCAATCCAAGCTTTGTCGCATCTCCTTTGACAAGCAATGGCTCAATTCATTTTACCTATCATATGCCCGGTGTCAACCGAGCACAGCTTCGAATACTCTCCATAAGTGGTCGACTTCTTTATACAAAAACTCATCGGCTTTCTCAAAATAATGAGATTGTCTGGAATCGCAGGACAACTTCAGGAGAGAGTGTTCCCAGCGGAAAGTATATTGCCCAGCTTGTACCACTTGACAAAAAAGCATCTTGGGGTATGCTGCGTTCACCCTTCTATGTTACTCACTAAATGGTATGGTTTGAGAGAGGTTTTGTGTAATAGAGTTGGGATGACGGTTGCAAAGAGAGTTACTCTTCACTCTCTTCCATCAACTCCATCTCTTCTAAATAGGTAAAGAGCTTCTCCTTTTGATCACTAATGAATTCCCAAAATTGAAGCCCTAAAAAGAGACCATTGTGGTCGGTGCGGGCATTGCGAATAACACAGCCAATGGAGAGTTTGCCCTCTACTCCAGGAATGGGAAACTTTAAAAAGATCGAGCTTCCCACAGCCAGGGCGTCGGTGTTAAAGTCCTTCTTTATCTTTGCAGTAAAGCCACAACCACCTCGGCTAATGTCAAGAATAAATCCATGCACCGGCTTATCCTCAAAGAGTATTTCCGCAGGAAGATAGCAGTCACCCCGTTTATGTTTCCGTAGGTTCATGTCCTGAACGGTGTCGGGGTAACTGATAAAGACTAGGCGAACTGGTTGGATGATTATTCCCATCACGTAGGATTCAAAACCTAAGGCTGCGCCCTCATGGACATAGCGAATGACCATTGATTTCCCCTGTTTAAAATAGGCACTGAGGTCGGAAGGTGATAGCGTGGGAATGGAAAGAATGAGGTATTTACCGTGCTCAAGCCCAACAAGTTTTGATGGAATCCTATCGGAGAGTTGACGAAGCTGGAGTATAAGTCTTGTACCCAGATTCACCGGTATGAGAGTCTGTTCCACAGAGCTACTCCAAGAGGGAGATGTGATAAATGATATATAACAGGTAACAGTAGTATTACCATGTATTTATATTGTATAGAGAAAAATCGATTTTCTCAACAAAAAAATGAAACTTCAGTAGAACTTTCCTATACATTGAATTCTCGCTTCAATAGGGGGATATTATATTTTTTTGGATTAGACCTAACGAACTTTGTTCTTGAGAGGAATCTATGATAGATAAAGAGATGATCGAATATATTGCTAACTTAGCACGCCTTTCCCTTACAGAAGAGGAAAAGAATCGATTCTCAAAAGATATTGATGAGATTCTTGAATATGTGAAACAGCTGGATCAAGCTGATACCGAAGGCATAGAACCGACCTCGCTCATGGCAAAAAAAGAGACGCCCCTTCGAGAGGATGTGAAAAAGGAGTCTCTTCCTTTGGATAAGGCATTACAAAATGGGCCGGTGGTCAAGAAAAACTTCTTTGCTATACCAAAGGTAATATCCTAATAGGGACGATCTCCGGTGATGCTGTTACCGGGGAATGTATGAACCACCATGACACACAATAGCATCCATCGCATCGTATGTATTATCCCTGCTCGCTTTGGGTCCACGCGCCTTCCAGGAAAACCTCTCTTAAAAGTCAAGGACAAGCCACTTATCCTTTGGACCTATTTTCGTGCCCTTTCAGCAAACGTTTTTGATGAGGTACTTGTTGCGACGGACGATCATCGCATTGAAGAGATTGTTTTAAAAGCCGGTGGTAAGGCCCTTATGACCGGTGCACAGCATACCACCGGTACCGATCGGATCAATGAAGTTGCTCAACAAATCGATTGCACTCACGTCGTAAATCTGCAAGGTGACGAGCCTCTAATTCCGCTTGATTTGCTTGAAGAGTTTGTCTCAACGCTTAAAAAAATTCCCAAAACCAGCTTGCTTACCTGTGTCTCGAATGCTACAATAGAAGAGGTGCACAACCCTGATGTGGTAAAAGCGGTTCTTACCAGAGATAATCAGGCGCTTTACTTCTCCCGAGCACCAATTCCCTATAATCGGGATGGTGATACTGGGGGTCAGTGGTATAGGCATACCGGCATCTATGGCTTTACACAGGAAAGCCTCAAGGCCTTTTGCTCCTATCCCCCCACCCCTTTAGAACAAACGGAGAAACTGGAGCAACTTCGAGCGCTTGAAATGGGTATGCCCATTCATTGTTTGGTGCGAGACTATGATTCACCGGGCATTGACACACAGGAAGACTTGGATGCGTTTAAGTGTAGGATAGAACAGGAAAGCGAATAATTTAGCACGCAGTGGTGCAAAGGCCATGACAGACTCCACGATACAAAATCGCCATATTGTTGTTGTTGATGATGAACAGTCAATCTGTGAAATCATTGCAAGCTATTTGTCAAGCTTGGGCTACACTATTTATAAAGCCTTTAATGCAGACAACGCAATAGAGATCATCAAGAACAGAAAAATTGACTTGGTGCTAACCGATATTAAAATGCCAGGAAAAAGTGGCATTGACCTGCTTCGATGGATAAAAGAGTTTAACCCTTTTCTTCCCGTCATTATAAGTACAGGCTTTCCCACACTGGACACGGCAATTAAGGGTCTAAAGCTTGGCGCCTACGACTATCTCACCAAACCCTTTCACTTAGAAGAGGTTGGTCAGAAGGTATTGCGGGCCATGCAGACCTGCCAATTAGAAGAGGACAATCTCCTCTTTTCTAGATTGGTCTCTCTCCATGAAGTCACCAAGGTACTCTCCTCAACCCATGATATTGTTGAATTGAACAATCGTTTTTTAGATTACTCAGTAAAGCTTTCTCGCTCCAATGCTGGTGCGCTCATGTACCTCAACGAAGCACATCGTCTCATAACATCAGTAACGTCACCACCACCGTTTCACGATAGCTTCTGGGATCACCCAACCTTTCAATCTGCAGCAATGTGGGCAATAGAGAATAGGGAATCGTTAGCCCTCAATGCCTCAAGGAATGACGCGCCAGAGGGAATTCCCCAATTACCGGAGAATGTGCAATCCTACATTGTCTTCCCTCTTAAAACACCCAAAAAGAGCTTAGGTGCATTGAACCTCATCCGTGTTCAAGACAGCATATCCTTTTCCAATGTTGAGCTTGAGATTACCAATGTGTTGGCCTCTCAGGCAAGCATTTCCATTGAGAATGCTCGACTCTATCAAAATATTCGGGATAACTACCTTAAAACGATCCGTGGGTTTGCGCTGGCTGTTGAGGCGAAGGATAAGTACACACTGGGCCACTCTGAGAATGTCATGAAGTACACCGTAGTGCTGGCTCGTCATCTCAATCTTTCGGACGGTGAGATTGAACAGATAAAATATGCTGGATTACTGCACGATGTTGGTAAGATCGGTGTGGACGAGGCCATTCTCAACAAACCGGGAAAGCTCTCTATTAAAGAGTTTGAGCAGATCAAGCAGCATCCAGACCTGGGATGTCGCATACTCTCCGATGTCCCCTTTTTCGACTCACTGATACCGCTTATTCGGCACCATCATGAATACTTCAATGGCCAAGGTTATCCTGATGGATTGGCAAAGGAGGAGATACCCTTTGGTGCACGGATTCTCAGCGTTACCGATGCCTTTGAGGCCATGACCTCAAACCGTCCCTACCGCAAGGCAATGCCCAATGAGGTTGCCTATGAAATCCTGAGTAAAGAGAAAGACAATCAATTTGATCCCACAGTAGTCGAAGCATTTCTAGATGTCATGAAGGTTAGCTCTACGTAATGCGTATAAAAAGAGCACTCTTTAAGGCTTTGTGGGGATTCGCTGCCCTTTTTTGGCTTATTTTTCTTTTTCAAATCATTTGTGCACAAAAGGATACCGTGATCATTGATCCAGCACCTCCTTTAATGGCACAAGATAGTACTACACAGAATAAAGAGTCACTTCAAAACAAGTGCTTGCCTATAGAAAAAAAGACACAGGAATTGAAAGCAGTAGACGCCTTGCCTTATAAAGATTCCTTATCTACAAAACCCCTTCCCTGTGTTAAAATCAACACTGCTGATAGAGAGACTCTTATCACTTTGCACGGAATTGGACCAGTACTTGCAGAGCGTATTATTGCCTATCGAAAAGAGCAGGGGTCTTTTAACAAACCTAAGGACCTTATGTTAGTAAAAGGTATTGGCCCAAAGAAGCTTAAAAAAATAGAAAAACGCCTCTGTTTCTAATAGGTTACCATCAATTCTTACCTAGGGTAAATAATTCCTTAAAAACTGTACCTCATTGGGCACGGTAAATTATTTTAGCAAATTGGTATTTTTTATGTAATCCGATCATTATTTTTTATACATATATTTATTTTTAATGTATTAGAGTATTTAATACGAATTTAATTGTATGCCTTCACAAAATAATACAGTAAGCGGAATTGATATCAACAGTGTAAACATCTGTTATGCCCGCTGCAACTTAGAAGAGAGGACCATCTCCAGCGTTAGTGTACAACCATTAGAAGTTGATCCAGAAGATTATTGGCAATCAGTCACCGCCGGTTTTGATCAGCTTTTTAAACAGCTAAAGCTTCCAGGAGAAAACATAATCTCTTCGCTGCCCGGCGAATATGCGATAATCAAGAAAATCATCTTGGATAAAGATGAAGAGGACGTAGAGGGCGCAATTGACTGGGAGTTGAGTCAACAGATCGTTGGGTCAATTGATGAGTACGTCTATGACTATCAAAGCATCGTAGGCAATGGAGAAGATACTTTTCAACACTATCTGGTTGTTGGTTATAGAACAACTGCCATTGATAGGGTCACTAAGCTTCTTAAGGGTAAGAAATTTCATCCCCTTGTTATTGATTTGGACATATTTGCCTTGATAAACTTATTTGAAATGAACTACCCCGAGCTTATCAGTGATCCGGCCCTGATAATTTTTTCGGAACTTTCCCGAACAAAATTGATTTTAACCTGCAATGGAAGCTTCACTGATTTAGAGATCTTTGATCATCCCAATGAAGATGTAACACCTGTGGATTTCATGAATAATCTAGATAAAGCTATTGAGAAGCTGGTTGTCTGTAATAAAGAGTATTCTGACAAGGCCCCCTTTAAAACTTTTTTAACTGGTTCAAACTTCTTTCAATCCGATATCACCGATATGCTGTTGGAAAAAATCGAGGGTTCAGAAATACTTATGCCCTTTCGAAAGATATCCTGCAGTGCGGCAATGGATGAAGAGAAGTTAAAATCTTTTTCAACGCAGCTTTGTGTAGCTGTTGGCCTTGCTCTAAGAGATTCGGAGCTTGGTCTGGTATGATTCGAATAAATCTCTTAAAGCAGACTACTAAAAAAAAGGTTGCCAGAAAAGGCTTATCTCAAAAAAATGTGATACTCCTTTTCTCTGTTGTTGGTGGTGCGGTTCTGTTGGTTGGCATAGTATTCGTGATTAAAAGCTTTCTCCTTGTGGGGCCGAAAAAAGAGGTGATGATGGCACAGGATGACTATATGCCCTCTACCTTCACCAATGCCAACGCTATAGAAGAGCCAGTTAGAGATATGGATCACTCAAAGGACAAGCTCAATCAAAGAGGACTTCTGGATATTGCCTACTCTGAAATGTCTTTGATTGAAAAGATCAACTATGAAATTCATTTTGCCAAAAATGTCTGCGACCTTTTATCGAACACTGTATTGCCCGGTGTTGACTTCAAAACCCTTGAAATGCAACAGTTTACAACATTTAAGGGGTCCGGACTTAGCTCATCGAAAGCAGGCATTGTCACCCTACTTAAGTCATTACGAAGCAAAAAAATAGAGCTTCTTCCTAAACCCCAAACACTCATTAAGAAAAATAATGAGGGGTATTCCTTTACCTTGGCCTGTAAAACCAATTTTGGTCTCAATCTTGAAGCACCCTTTATTTTGGGCCACAATGATCTCCCTGCTTATGAAGAGTTATCTCATATAGTAGAAAAGGTAAAAAATACTGCCGAGGATGAGCAGTTGAACTTATCATCGAAACTGACAAAGAAAGATTCCTCTTTAAAGGGTGACTTCCGACAATTTCAGTATCGGCTGAAGGGAGTTGCAACCTATAAAGACTTCGTTGCCTTTGTTAATAGCCTCTATACCCGCAATATCCCCTGTTCCTTTAAGTCTGCTAAAGTTACGGCTAAAAGCGAGCATGCCGTAACCATCGAAGCGGATTTGATCATCACAACAGCTTACTAATATGAAACTGCGCATTATCGCTGGTGAGTTGAAAAACAGGACCTTAGTCCTTTCAAAAAGTGCTGCGCATTTTAGACCAACAAAGGAAATCGTTCGAGAAGCTATAGCAAGCTCACTCTCTATGAAGGTTCGTGATGCCTCGGTTGTGGATCTCTGCGCTGGAAGCGGCGCTATGGGATTTGAGTTACTTAGTCGAGGTGCTGCTCGCGTTCACTTTGTTGAAAATAACAAACGCCGGTGTGAAAAAATTCAACAGTACGCAGAGCTTTTTAAAGTTGATAATCGATGCAATGTTATTCATGGCGATGTAAGAAGCTTCTTAAAAAACAGTGTAGATCTATATGATATCATATATTTTGACCCTCCCTATTTAGACACATCTCTGACTCAGTATGTACCAAAACTTTTTTCCATTGCATCCAAAGATGGAATTGTGCTCTTTGAGCATGGAAAAGTGAAAAGAACTGAAGCAAAGGACTATTCAGAACAGGAGACAGCTTGGCAACGAGTTGAGAAAAAGTTTGGAGATACCCTTGTGGATATTTATACTCAAAAGGACAATCTAAAACCATAACCTAAAAGGATATTGTATGCCAACCGCAATTTATCCCGGAACCTTTGACCCAATCACTTTTGGCCATATAGATATTGCTGAACGCGCATCGAATATTTTTCCGAATGTTGTTGCTGTTGTAGCTGATAACCCAAACAAAAACTGTATATTTTCTATTGAGGAACGCATGGAAATGGCAAAAGAGTCTTTATTCCATGTTAAAAACTGCAAAGTGGTAAAAGACCGAGGACTGGTTATTGATTGTATTAAAAAGTTTAATGCTTCGGTTATCATACGTGGGTTACGGGCTCTCTCTGATTTTGATTATGAATTTCAAATGGCCTTTACCAATCGAAAACTCAATAGTCGAGCCGATACGGTTTTTCTTATGCCTGAAGCTAAGTATACCTACCTTAGCTCAACCATGATTCGTCAAATTGCTCAGCTCAATGGTGAAGTCACAAAGTTCGTGCCTCCGGTTGTTCAAAAAAAACTGAAACAAAAATACGGGTTTACTCAATAGAGAATTATTCTAGACTATTGCTCAACAATAAGTGTGTCAACGGGCTTGCGCACAATCTCCCTTGGTTGCTGATCTGAATAACCGAGCGGTGTGAGCGCAACGGGCTCCCACTCTTTAGATAATCCAAGCGCCTCTGCAAGGGCGTTTTGATTGAATGCACAGATCCAGCAAGTACCCAATCCTTCCTGTGTGGCTGCTAAAACAAGATGTTCCATAGCAATAGATACATCTATCACGTGTGAGCTTGAACCATCAAAGCGTTTCCAAGCATCGTTTCTGTGTCCCAAGGCAACAATAATATAGGGGGCTTGAGCTGCAAAGGGCATACCCTGTTTACCCTTTCCATCACGACCAAAATTAAGTACCTCTTCAACAGCTTTTCGCTGCTCTCCCTTGCGCAAACAGAGAAAGCGAAAGGGCTGTAGATTGCACGCTGTCGGAGCAATTTGAATTGCCTTCCAAAGTCTTTCAAGTTTTTCAGGTTCTATTGGCTTTTCCAAATATTTCCGAATGCTTCTTCTTGCATTTAAGACCTCATAAAAATCCATAACGCTCCATTCATTTAATTTTCTAAAGGCTCAATTAAAATAATTCTCTCAACGCTCATACTCGCATAATTTTGCTGGTCTGTGGTTCTTGCATAAACGGTAAAATTTCCAAGTCTTTTTATTGCTTTTTATATAATTATACATTTATTTTGCTATAATAACGTAGTAAGTACACATGCTGGGGACAACGTATCTCACGCAGTAATTATATACCTCATACCAATGCATAAGGAGGAGTGGTGGACTACTTATTAACTGAAGATCAAGTCATGATGAAAGATACGGTTGCAAAATTTGCCAAGCAAGTTATTGAACCTGTGGCCAGAGAGAACCAGGAGAAGGAAATTTATCCTAAAGAGATCATTCAACAGGCTGCTGAACTTGGCCTTATGGGGGTAGCTTATCCTGAGGAATATGGTGGTGTTGAGATGGATTTTGTTTCCTATATGCTTGCCATTGAAGAGCTTTCCCGTTATTGCGCTTCAGTGGGGGTAACCGTTTCTGCCCACTCTTCACTCTGTGTCGATCCGATTTTTAGGTTTGGGACAGAGGAGCTGAAACAGAAGTATCTGCCTGATCTCTGCTCAGGAGAAAAATTGGGTTGCATGGCTCTTACCGAACCTGGAGCAGGCTCAGACGCCAGTGGCATAAAAACAACAGCCAAGCTTGAGGGTGATAAATGGATTCTTAATGGATCAAAAATTTTTATAACCAATGGCGGCGAAGCAGATGTGTGTGTGGTTTTCGCTATGACTGAACCGGAGAAAAAGGTTAAAGGTATCAGCGCCTTTGTTGTTGACAAAGACACCCCAGGCTATACCATTGGCAAACATGAAGAAAAGATGGGCATTAAGTCATCGTCAACAACAGAACTGGTTTTCCAGGATTGTGCAATCCCCAAAGAAAACTTATTAGGTGAATTAAACAAGGGTTTTAAAGTCGCCATGATGACTCTTGACGGCGGGAGAGTTGGCATTGCTTCACAGGCCTTAGGTATTGCCCGGGCCTGTATTGAGGAATCCATTCAGTACTCCAAAGAGCGTGAACAGTTTGGCAAACCCATTGCCGCATTGCAGGCTATCCAATGGATGCTTGCTGATATGGCTACCGAGTACGATGCGGCATGGCTTCTTACCTACCGAGCCTCTCTTCTTAAGAGTCAAGGAAAGCCCTACACCAAGGAAGCTGCCATGGCAAAAATGAAAGCCTCTGAGGTTGCCGTGGACTGCGCGCTTAAGGCAATTCAAATTCATGGTGGCTACGGCTATATGCGGGAGTATAATCCTGAGCGCTATCTTCGTGATGCCATCATTACAAAAATCTATGAGGGAACCAATGAAATAATGAGGTTGGTTGTTTCCTCTTCTATTATGAAATAACAATCTTATAATACGATAAAAAAAGGCAAAGATTTCTCTTTGCCTTTTTTTATTTCTCTTTAACCCAGATTATGCGCTACTTCCTATTGCATAATCTGGGTTAAACAATTTTTGATCTATTCAAAAATCCCAAACACATTCAAAAGTAGCACAAAAATAATCACGGGGATAACAAATCTAATCATAACACTCCAGAAACCCTGGAATTTGGCAAATCCCGGGGATGAGCTTGATACCTCTGCTCCGGCCTTTTTCACACCCCACACCCAGCCGACAAAGATCGACAGCATTAATGCTCCGACGGTCAATGACAGGTTGCCCCAGATGAAGTCCATGTGGCTGAGAAAGTCAGGAGATGTAAGACGCTTTGGGATTAATCCAAAGTTACTCCAGAATTCCGATGCACCCTGGGACAGTGCCGACGGTATTCCGACGATAAAAATAATCAAGGCCGTAGGCCAAATCAGCTTTTTACGGTTCCATTTTTTCTGGTCAACCAGAAAGGAGACGGGAACTTCCAGCAGGGAAATCGTTGATGTGAGGGCCGCTACTGAAAGCAGTACAAAAAAGAGTACTCCCACAACGATGCCACCGGGCATCTTCATAAAGAGTTCGGGAAGTGCCACAAAAACAAGTCCCGGACCGGCAGTAGGCTCTCCACCCATTGCAAAGAGGGCCGGGAATATCATAAGACCGGCCATAATGGCGATCAGGGTATCTGCGCCGCTGACAAGAAGTGCCGATTTCATAAGGTTATCCGATTTTGGCAGGTAACTTCCATAGGTGATCATGAGCCCCATACCCAAACTCAATGAGAAAAAGGCCTGCCCAAGGGCCATGAGCGCCACCTTGCCGTTGATCTTAGAGAAATCGGGTTTCAGGTAAAATTCCAGCCCTTTACTTGCGCCTTTAAGGGTGAGACTGTAAATAATAAGGCCTATCATAACAACTAGCAGGATCGGCATGAGAATCTTTGACCACCGTTCTATACCCGCTTGAATGCCGCCATAAACAATACATGTGGTGATAACCATAAATATGGTAAAAAGAAGTATGACAAGTCCGGGGTTACCGATATAGGTCCCGAAATCTGAGACATTGCCTGTTGCCATTTTAAATATAAACCCTAAGGTCCAGCCGGCTACCACCCCGTAAAAAGAGAGGATCCCAACCCCGGTGAGAATGCCAAGGTAGCCCACCAGTTTCCACCATGATTTTGGTCTGATCGCCTCGATGGAGCCCACGGGATTACTCTGCGCGTGGCGTCCTACGGCAAGCTCGGCTATCATATAAGGTACGCCGATGACTACCACGAATATAAGATACAGCAACACAAAGGCGGCCCCGCCATTCTGCCCAACTACATAGGGAAAACGCCAGATATTACCCAGCCCGATAGCACTTCCGGCCGCGGCAAAGATAAAGCCTAAAGACGATCCCCATTGACCCCTGTTTTCAACC
>JANQEN010000212.1 GCA_028278335.1 Chitinivibrionales bacterium
ATAATGAAATTATTCCGTCATTTTCCGACCAATCAAAAGTCTCCCTGGGGTATGGACTCCACCTAAGCAGAGATAAAGAGTTTGCAAAGACTCTAAACATAATTTATCAACAAGGAAAAACGACAGTGTAAGGCACTTGCAGGAAAGCGAGAGGATGTAAGCTAAACATTAACGCCACTGTTGGGTAGGATTGAGTCAAAAGCAAATGTTCCTTTGTAATGAAGGGGATAAGCTGACTGGCTCACTAGGAAGATTTTGTATCAAGCAAGTAGTAGATAATCAATAAAGGTTTGAGTAGATATTCGGCTTTATCTCCGGATAAAGAATAAGGATAACAATATGATAGACAAGCAGATGGAATTCATCACCAAATTTAACGCCGGCGCCGGCAGTGACGTTCTACCATTGCCGATTCCTGAACGTCCAAGCGACTACACCATGCCCAACTGGGACTGGCGCAAGCTTATGTGGCGAAAAATTGAAAAGCGAGTCTTCAATCTACAAAAGCGGATATACTTCGCCCCCAAAGCTGGGCAAGAAAAAAAAGCCAAAAGTTTAATGAAGCTTTTATCCCGCTCAACATGCGGCATAATTCTTGGTGTCAGGCGAATAACGCAAGATAACCAAGGCAAGCGCTCAGCGGGTATCGACGGCATAAAAGCCGATTCAGTGGCCAAACGTGAACGCTTGGCAAAGTGCATAATAGACAAAGCTCGCGATGGGTTTCATTCATACCGGGCGCAACCTGCCAAAAGAAAATATATCCCAAAAGCAAATGGCAAACAACGCCCATTAGGAATCCCAACGCAGGAAGACAGAGTCATTCAATATGTTGTTAAAACCGCACTGGAACCACACTACGAAGCTTTATTTGAACCCTGTAGCTATGGTTTCAGACCAGCCATGAGCACGAATGATGCAATCGAAGCCATCTGGAATGCAACACGCCTCAAACCCAAATGGGTACTGGATGCGGATATCAAAGGATGTTTTGATAATATCAACCACGATTTTATTTTAGAACAAATAGATGCCAAATGGCAACCTTTAATCCGTCAATGGCTTACCTCCTATCAGTTTTAAATCAGATGTGATATCATGATATATTTTAACTAAGAGTCGTTTAAAAATGTGTACTATAAAATATCTTGCTGAAGAAGTTGAGGCCAGTCTCAAAGCCGCATTACCTAACCAAAGAAAAACTCAACGCGAAAAATTAAGCTTAGCGATAGCAGCCGCATTTGAAACACGCACTGGTAATACGATGGAAATAGCTAGCGCATTACCATTAGATACCAAACGAACTGATATGCGTTATCAGTGGTTTAGTCGTTTATTAGCTAATGAGCATATTGATCCTGATGAAGTTATGACTCCATTCGCTAAACAATCACTTATCGAAGCTTGTCAACAGGGTGAAACAATTATTTTATCCATAGATCAAAGCTCAGTGGAAGATCGTCACAGTATTTTAATGGTAAGCCTCCGTTATGGGGAACGTGCTTTGCCTTTATTATGGTGTGTTTCACCAGGGATAGGCAATATGGGTTTTGATCCATATCAAAAAAATTTGTTGGACAATATACATGCTTGTCTTCCCAAAAATGCAAGAGTACTTTTACTTGGGGACCGTTTTTATGGTACAGTAAATTTGATTCGCTATTGTCAAAAACATAAATGGCATTATCGTTTGCGTTTAAAATCAACGCTTTCCGTTTATACAGGTTCAGTCAGCACTACCACTGGGGAATTAGCTAAAAAAGCACGTAAAAAACGTAAACATGGTTTGTATCTAAAAGATGAAGTTTTTTTGACTGAACAATTAGTTGAAACATATATCGGAATTTTACATGAACCTGGACATGAAGAGGCTTGGATCATAGCGATGGATGTTCCAGCAACTTATTATCGAGTACGAGATTATGGGAGACAAAGGAGCATTGAAAACCTGTTTAGCGATTTTAAAACGAGAGGATTTGATCTCGAAAAAAGCCAATTGATTTATCCAGATCGTTTGTCCCGTTTAATACTTATTCTCAGTTTAGCTATTCATTGGGCTGCACGTACTGGACGACAAGATGCCTTAAAAAATCCTTTGCCTATCGAAAAAAAGGCACAACAAAATCCAGATAATGATTCCATTGTGCGTCGTGCTGTACGCCAGGCACTTTCTTGGTTCAAAAGAGGGCTTCGATTACTGCGATATAAGGCTCAATGTTTATTACCCTTGCCAATGCTTTATGAGAGAGCTACATAGTCTTAATATTCTATATATATTAAAGAGTTACAGCAAACTGATAGGAGGTAAGGTGCCGCAATGGCATATCAAGATTCCTCCAAACCATCAGATAAAGTTGTTTCCCAGCTCTTGCGCTCCTTAAGTTCTTCCTCCCAGCTTTCTGGCTCTTTTTTGAGGAAGGCATAAGCTTTATTAGTATTTTCTAATAATCGATAACGTCGATAATTTTCAATGGCTTTTTCCAATACTGTTTGCATGGGTAAATTTTCTTGCTTTGATACCTCACGCAAAATATCTTTGCTAGAATCGCTGATTCTTATTGTGGATGGCATACTTGTATCCTATTTTGTAAACAGAAAAGAATACTAAATTGTATGCTGTTTAAGTTATTGTACGCAACAATGAGATTA
>JANQEN010000290.1 GCA_028278335.1 Chitinivibrionales bacterium
TACCTAAGTTAAGCGATTAATAATCGAGAAGAAAGCTTTAACCTCACTTAAAAGGGCAATAGATACATGTTATAATGAGTCTGCAAAAAACAAAACTATCACCCAATAAGTGAGGAACGCATTATGACCAAAAATGTATTTAAAAGCAAGTGCAAGATTAATTGTATAGGCGTAACAAATGACACACTAACCGGTAGAGGTGGAATGTCTTTATTCGTAAAGTATTTAAATAGTGTAGAAATATACCCGTTATTACAAGAGTATTTTGGAGATATCAGAAAAAGCAAAAAAGGACTTCCTGTGTGGAATATATTCAAGCAGATATTTTGTTGGTTCTATGATGGAACGAGTCGACATCTCAACTCATTTGATCAATTAAAAGTAGATGAGGGTTATGCGTCAGTAATAGAGAATAGTCGTGAAGAGATGGTGTCATCGCATCAGATAAAACGGTTTTATAAATCGTTTTTCTGGGTTTGTGGAGGGTCATTTCGGAAGATATTACGAAAGATGTTTATCTGGAGGTTGAAGCGGGAAAATCCTGAAGTCATAGAATTAACATTAGATACCATGGTAATGGATAACGATGAGGCACAGAAGCGCTATGGGGTACAACCTACCTACAAGAAAGTAAAAGGTTTTCAACCTTTACAGGCAATTTGGAAAGGTAAGATAGTAGATGCGATTTTTCGTGGAGGGAAGAAGCACAGTAACCATGGCAATTCTGTAGTGAATATGATGAGGGACCTGGTACAAGCGATACGTAAAGAATATTGCGAGAGAGTTACTATAATAGTAAGGTTGGATAGTGGTTTTTTTGACGAGAAGGTCTTGCGAGAATGTGACAAACTGGGGATAGGGTTCATCTGTACTGGTAAGATGTATAAGGGAGTGAAGGAATATGTTGGTGTACAGCCAGAGAGTCGGTGGGATGTCTATAGTAATAGGAACCAGGACTGGAAGTATTTGGAGTTTGGTTATAGATGTGAATCGTGGAAGAAGTTTTATCGAGCGATATACACTCGATTGAGTTATGAAGGAGAGCAAAGGTTGCTGGACTTTGCGCGACCGGATAATATAATTATCACAAATATAGGAGTTAACCCGAAAGTATTAGTCAACTGCAGCACTAAGTTGGAAGAGAGAAGATTGGTGGCTACAGAAACAATTATAGAGAGCCATCACATGAGAGGAGCAGATGAGTTACCGCATCGAGGGTTAAAGGATTTTGGATTTGAAGAGTTACCGTTTAAGAGATTTGTACCCAATAGTGTAGTATATTATTGTATGCTGATATCATTTTTTTTATTTGAGACTTACAAAGAGGACGTCTTAAAAGAAGTGATACCAATTGGAAGTTATGCGACAACAGTGAGGAGAAAGGTGTTGGATTTTGCATCGAAAGTAATAGACACGGGTAGGCGATTAATCCTTAAAGTAACATGGGCAGTGATGGACACATTACGATTTGATATATTATGGCAGCGAAGTCAAACTCCCATACCAATAGTTATTTAGTTGTGTCGGTATTGAAGGTGAAAGCAAATTATCGGTAGGAATGGTACGTACGTGTGTTGTGAAATTAAATCAAAGATGCAATCCTAAAGAATGTTTTTGGTAAGAGAGAGTTTGTTGATATGCCAAAATAAGTTTTGTCAGGAAGAATTGAACAATTTTCAGTTTTTTTTTGATGTAAATTTAAAATCGCTTAATTTGGGT
>JANQEN010000026.1 GCA_028278335.1 Chitinivibrionales bacterium
GCTGTAACGAGAAATGGGTATTCACTAAACGCTCATCCCCATTTCTCTAACAGCAATATCTCACACTGCGGTGCATGTTTTCCGCTACCCCGCTGGAGCGATTCTTAATGTGGCTTTATATTATATGAGGAAACATCCATGCCAGTTAACAATGGGTAAATGTACTCAATCCCTCCTTGACAGTCGGGGCACGGTATTATATGTCAAATTATGATTATCCTACTCCCCTCTCCACGCTGGAGAGGGGCCAGGGGAGAGGTTTAGTGCTTTATAAATTTAACATCAAAGTTTTTAATATAATAGGGAATAGACAAAATAAAAGGCCTGCTATCTCTTCGAGATAGCAGGCTAAGAAAGGAGTACACCAAAACTGGAATTATGCAACAGTAAGTCGATCATCTAACCTACCAATAGCAATCTTCTCACCATGGGCAACACGCACTTCTAAAAAGTACTCTCCCGGACTCAGAGAGCTGGGGATCAAAAATGCCTGTTTGGTTGCGCTGTTAAGACCAACAAAGGGGGCTTTGGTCGCTTCCTGTGTTGTGGTATCAACAAGGTAGACACCCTCAGAGTCACCCTCTTCATTAAAGCGCATTCTCTTGCCAATAAGCGAGCCCATGCCACCGGGAGTTACGGTTTCATTGTATGCGCCGCTGCTCATATCAACAAAACTCTTAAGCTCTGGTTTGTTGTTCGGGTGATCAATCTTCTCTACCCGCAGGATATTCCCGCCATAGAGCTTCTTAAGGATTGGTCCCTTGGCAATATTGGGTAAAAGCATATGCCGGGAGGGATCATACCCGTCATTATGGTTGACAAAGGTTCCCTTGATCTTGCTCTTAAAGGTAGCAAAGGGCAGATACACAGCATTACCCTCTTCAAGCATGGCGAGGATTACATGGCCAAGCTCGGTTAATACTCCATGGATATCTGGCTCTCCCAGGGTTGATCCTCGGGTGACAATCAACCGGACAATATCGTCCAAATCCTTTTTCCCACGGGTTTGCACCCGGGCTATCTGTTGGTTTGGCTCATCACTGAGCTGGTTGTTTAAAAGGTAGTACTGAATAGTCATTTTCCACCTTCCTTTCTCCCAATTAAGGGAATTGTGTTTAAGTTTTATTTGTTTTGCCTTGGCCAGGGCTTTGAGTAGTTGGGCTTGAGCTTTGTTTCTCTTGCCTCACTGTCTCTATTAGTTAAGGTATTAAACCCATGTGACGGTTTTGTGGTACTTTTGTGAAAAATGAAGAGAAAATTTAGGTTTCTTGAGAAGGATTTTGGTATTTGATTTTGATGAAGTTGATTTTTCTATTTTACGAATATTATTTGGTATATAACAAAGTGATAAAAAGGCATTTGGGATTGTATGGAATTTGCAGGATTGATAATAATGCTTCTGAGTGGGGGCAGTCGCCCCCTCGCTTTAAAGAATTACCTCCCTACTCGTAAAGCTGTAACGTAAAAAGGGTATCCGCTAAACGCAAATCCCCTTTTTACTAACACCTTTTACTCGCACTGCGGTAATTCTTTTCCGCTACCCCCACTAGATTGACTCATAATGTGGCTATAAATTGAATTAAGAAATATCTTTGCCAGTTAACAAACGATAACTGTATTTAATCCCTCCTTCACAGTCGGGTCACGGTATAGCACAATCTTTTGCGATAGGGATTTACAAGGTGCGAAGCAGTATTTTTGCAAAGCAAATATACCGGTTGGTGCTAACAAACTATAAAAATCAAATCCCGATTTATCGGGAGCTTGCGACGGACACACCCAAATTTCTTTACTTTTACAAAACATAACGTATTAAAACCATGATTACAGATCCTGGCCACATTATTCATTAATTGACTTTTGGTAGTGTATTCTTTTGCGTTAGCCAGGTGGAAGGTGGCCGAAGGCCAGTCGGAGCATAGCGAGGACCGACCGAAGGGTAGCCTGGAGCCACGGCGACCCTGCAAAGCAGGGGAACGCCCAAATCGTTTATGCTTTTATTGAAAATATAATTTTTAAATCTGGACTGATAACGCCCGACCCAAGCTTGCGACGGACACGCCTAAATTTCTTTACTTTTACAAAACATAACGTATTGAAACCAGGATCACAGATCCTGGTCACATTATTAGTTAATTGACTTTTAGAGGTATATTCTTTTGCGTTAGCCAGGTGGAAGGTGGCCGAAGGCCAGTCCGAGCAAAGCGAGGACCGACCGGAGGGAGAACCCGACCCTTAGGGAGGAATTTGTTCCTGGAGCCACGGCGACCCTGCAAAGCAGGGGAACACCCAAATTTATTTTTATTGAACATAATATCTTGACAGTCGGGGCACAGCATAAATTTTATATCGCCCCTTCAGGGCTTGGGAGCTATGGGAGGGTTTTCATCAATCCAGGGTGGCGCTTCGCTTACCCTGGGCTAGTATCTGTCGCGCTTCCAGCGCTTTTTTCAACTTGAGACTTTAATTTTTCAAAAATCTTTTAATCTTTTGCGTGAGGGATTTGCAAGGTGCGAAGCAGTGTTTTTGCGCAGCAAAAATACCGGAGCGAACGCGGAGCCTGGAGAAGCCCGACCCGAGCTTGCGAGGGGCACGCCCAAATTCTTTTTAACTATATACAAAATTTTAAATCTTGAATCGAAAATAATCAAAAGCAGGAATTATCAAAGACACAAGCATACCTATGGTCCCTGCCTCAGGAGAACTCATACCAAGAAAGTAGAGTATCAAACATGACGAGAGTCCCAATACAGAGGAGGCTATTGCTGCGACTTTAGAAACTCTTTTTGTAAAGAGTCCCCAGACAAAGGGACCTAAAAAGGTTGCACCTAAGGCACCCCAGGAGATGCCTAAGATTGTCACGATTGTATCAAAGTTTGCATAGGCAAGTAGCACTGAGAGTAATACAAAGAGTGCGCTGGTATAGCGCATGAGGCGGGTGAGTTTTTGGTCAGATATCTTTTTATTTATGTATGAAGCATAGAAATCTTTAGCAAAGGTAGAGCTGGACACTAATACCAGCGAGGCCAATGTTGACATTGAGGCAGAGAGAATAAGAAGTAGAATAAGAACAGAAAGGGACGAGGGAATGACATTGGTCAACAATTCCGGCATGAGTCGATCAAAGAGCGGTTTGCCTGCTTTAAAGGCATTGGGAGCAGAGTCGGGGGTAAGAAAAATCCGGGTTGTGGAACCAACAAAATAGGCAACACCGCTAATAAGTAAGGCAAAAAAGGTAGAGGCGATCATCCCGGTTTTAATGGTATTTTTGTCCTTTACTGCATAAAACTTCTGAATAAGTTGGGGCATGGCAAAGGGTGCAATACTGGTTAAAAAAGCCAATGAGAAGAGTGGCCAAAGGCCAGGGGGACCAACTGCCTCAGTAAGCTTTGGATTAATTGCTGCAAGCGAAGCAGAGATGGTTGTAAATCCGTTTCCCTTTATGATTGTGCTAATAAAGAGTGTAATCACACCAACAGTCATAATAATACCAAAAATAGTATCCATCATTGCCATTGACTTATAACCACCCATGACCAAATAGAGAGCGGTTAACAATCCCATAAAAAGTAAAGCAACCCAATAGGCTACACCAAAATTTACGGTGAACAGGTAGGACAATCCCATAAATACTGCTGCAGAATAGGGAATAAGAAATATGAATATGGCAAAGGCTGAAAAGATCTTTAAAAAGGTGCTGCTGTATCGTATTAAAAAGAAGTCACTCAACGTTGAAATGGAGTACTCAATTGACATCTGCTTTATACGCCAGCCGAGCAATCCCCATACAGCCAATACACCAATAAAGGAATTACACAGGGTAATCCATAGACTGGAGTAGCCAAAGGCCCACCCAATTTTTCCAGCAAAACCAATAAAAAGTACTGCCGAGAAATAGGCTGTACCATAGGAAAAGGCTGTCATCCAGGGGCCGACTTTGCCTCCACCTAAAAAGAAGTCGGAAAAGGTTTTTGTTTTTCTTAGACCGACAATACCAATAATAATAATGAGTGCAGTGTATAAACAGAGTGCAACTACTTTTACAAGCATAGGTATTCGTTCAATCGGATAGAATAAAAGGTACTAAAAATGTAAAACAGGTTCTCTTTCGTAAAGAGATTGTTGAACAGCTCGTCCTAAATCAAAGGCATCTATGTTTACCGCAACTATTTTTTCACCCTTTTGATTGAAGCGCTCCTTAATAGCGGTACGAAGGCTCGATTTACTCATGGGCAAATACTTTGAGGCCGCACCGACCATCACCGTGTTAACAGTTTTTGCACTTCCTGCTTTTTTTGCTAACTCCTCTGCTGGCACTAACAAGTTATTGGGAAGTAAAGAAAGGGTTTGATTGATTGAGGCCTCTGCAGGATAATTGGGGATATTGTTTATCTTATTGGTTGAAGTGACAAGCGTACCGTTGGGAGAAAGAAACTTAAGATAGCGTAGCCCCTCTACCGGCTCCATACTTATGATTAACTGGGCACTTTTTTGTGGGATCAAGTCACTTTCAATAGGGTTTTGAGATACCCGTAAATGGGCAACCACCGGTCCACCCCGTTGAGCCATTCCATGGACCTCTGATTGACGTACAAATAAACCATCCTTCATCGCACTGAGGGAAATTATATTGGCAATGGAAAGCACGCCCTGTCCACCAACACCGCAGAGTATCATATCACACTTCATCTTAGTGACTCCCTTTTTTTGTTCGCAAGGTTTGAATACATTCCCGCAGGGAAATGATTACTGAAACACCATTATAGGCGACTTCTTTTTTAATTATGGCAACATTTTCATCTTTTTTACTTTTTATGGGTATCATTTTTTGAATATGCTCAGGTTCCACACCAACGCCCTGAATAATCTGTTCGATTTGCGATGAGGTTAACAAAGTTTGCTGACCACCGGTCATTGCTGTGGTACTGTTATCTAAAATGATAACCGTCATACTCACTTTTCCTGCTACTGCATCAATAAGAGGAGTAATTCCTGAATGTAAAAAGGTGCTGTCACCTATGGTTGCAATAACGTTTTGCTGTCCCACTTCTGCAGCACCCTTGGCCATGCCTATAGAAGCTCCCATACAGAGGATTGTCTCGATGCTGCTATAGGGAGGTAAGGCTCCCAGAGAGTAACACCCAATGTCAGAGGTTACTACACTTGACTCACAGGAGGAAAGCGCTTCATTTATTGCCTCAAAGGTGTCTCTGTGTGAGCATCCTTTACAAAGTTGGGGTGCTCTTTTTGGGAGAGTATCAAGCTCTAAAACAGTATCACCCTTTGGGGGAAGGCCCAACACTTCACGAACAATATCAGGATTGAGCTCACCGGTCGGAGGCACTGCTCTGTCCATCTTTCCAAAAATTGTCTTTTCCTGAGGAAGAGTACTACGTAATTGATTTTCTATGAAGGGATATCCCTCTTCAATAACAATAATTGTATTGACGGCATGGGCCAGACGCCGAATTTTATCTTCTGGTATGGGATAGAAGCCAACATGAAGATGGGCTGGTTTATCTGGAAGATCAGCACAATTTTCCAAGAAATAGTTGGTGCCAACCCCAGAGGAGATCACCCCAATGGTGTGACGATTGGTGCCTAAGGTTAAGGAATTGTGCTGTGAATTTTCAGAATATCGTTTAAACAGCTTTTGGTCTTTCAAAAGGGAAGCCCAATTCTTTCGAGATAGCTCAGGAAAGGCCATCCACTGTTTTCTATCTGGGGCTTTTTCTAGCGTATTTTCTCTTCTCTCTGCATAGGTCATTATAGATGCCCGTGAATGGGCTAAGCGGGTCACCAATCGAATCATCACGGGGATGTTAAAAGACTCAGACAGGTCAAAGGCCTCTCTGGTCATATCATAGACCTCTTGATGATTGCGTGGCTCAAAGCAGACAATTTTTGCAAAATCAGCAAAGAAGCGACTGTCCTGCTCGTTCTGGGAAGAGTGCATCCCAGGATCATCAGCAACAGCTAAAACAAGACCACCATGGATCTTTAGCAAGGCCGAGTTCATAAAGGGGTCTGCAGCAACATTCAGCCCCACATGTTTCATGGTGGCTAAAACTCTTTTTCCAACATAGGAGACGCCAACAGCCTCTTCATAGGCTGTTTTTTCATTGGTACTCCACTTGGCAATAATACGCTGTTTTGATTGGTTATTATGCTGAAGGTACTCAATAATTTCAGTAGAGGGAGTTCCTGGATACCCATAGGCAGCAGATATTCCAGCATCCAATGCTGCCTGTGCTAATGCTTCATCACCAAGGAGAAGTTTTTGTGATTCCTTAAGATATTGATCCGTTTCTACTATTTCCGCAACTTGGCTCATTAATTTTAATCCTTTTAGTAACACCTCCCTCTTTAAATATACTCCTAAAACTACATGTATGCAAGTTTATTTTCTAATTATTATCGTCTTTTGCATCTTTTTATCAACTATTAATACTTTTGTATGAATAATGTTACAACATTTATTCGTTTTATACATTGTTTTTCCTAATATTTGTTACATTGCCATCTTTTGTCTATTTCAAAGGTTTCTAAGGTATCAGATTTGACTGATTGATATTTTATAAGAAATTGAATATATTAGAATATTGAAACAGCTTAGTTTAATTTCCAAAAAACAGACAACTTTAATCATTTTGAAGTACTAATAATTATGAAATTAACCATTACCGTTAGAAAAAAAGACGAGGTTCAACTTGAAGATGAATTTGTTAAAGACCCAGAAGAGTCTTTAGACATGGTTGAACGTCTAAGAATTGAAGCAGGAAAATTTTTATATGAATACCCAACCACATTTCGAAGAGTTGTTAAAGTTATTAGAAAAAAACAAGGTTGAATATGTAATTGTTGGAGGATACGCTGTAGCATTTCATGGGTACCCTAGATTTACAAAAGATATTGATATTTTTTTTAATAAATCAGATAAAAACATTGCAACAATTCAAAAAGCTCTAATTAGCTTTGGTTTTCCTGAGCAAGACATACCACAAGAGTTGTTTAAAGAACCTGGAAATATTATTCAATTTGGTGTTGTACCATTGCAAGTAGACATAATAAATGAAATTGACGGTGTCTCTTTTCAAGAGGCATATAAGAATTGTGTTAGAGGAAAATATGGTACTGTGGAGGTTAATTTTATTGGTAGAACTCAATTGATTACTAATAAATTGAAATCTGGAAGAGCCCAAGATTCAATAGATGCAGAGAAATTAAGTAACCACAAAGACTAAAACCATTTTCAAAATGTGAATACTATGTATCAAAACATAAATGGCAATACACGGTGAAAAAATGCTCTATTCTTATCGTCTTTAAAGACTAGAATGAACATTCCATTGCCCAAAGGATATTTTGAATTCAATGTGCCATTCCATCGTACCCAGTATTCATTTTCTAACACTCTTTGCGGAACTATTGATCGTACCAATACCCCCTGAACATCAAATATATCTACCTCATTGATCGATATTTTGCTATTTAATACAATTCTGACTCCTGAATTTTTTTTATTCGGTCCAACCAAAGTATATAGAGAAAAAGGTCTTTTAAAATTAAAAGATTGATTCCTAATTGCTGTTGGCCGATACTCATAGGCACCAATATCTGGAATTGCATCCTGAGGTCGATCTTGCCTTTTTATGGGGTGCACATATTCAAACAGTACTTGATGTTTGATGCAGGCAGGTGCAATAAGAGTTCCACCACTTCTGCATTGGGAAGTGGCAACTAGACCGTAATTATGCTTTGCAGCTTCAATAAATCCTGGTGCACTACCGATTTGATTTCCGCTCATATCATAAACCTGTGCATTGCTGTTGCTATGGCTTTTGCGCCACCCCTCCTTAAACCAATTGTATCCCAGTTCACAACGGCCTTTATCATTGAGTATTGCTAAACGAGACCCACTGGCACCGACATACACAATATTATTGCGAATATCAGCGTGCTCATCATCAGTTGACAACCGTACAAGAGTTGTGTTCGACGACCGGGTTGATATGACTGTATTATGATAAAAATAGAGCATACCCTTTCTATAGCTATGAGTGGCATTATTATCATCACCACCATAGTGACACACTTGACTATTACCAGCTCCCTCTGGCTCAATCAAAATATTACCATAGACAAAGGTTTTATTGTAGGTGGTATCAGTATAAAACTCTAGCTTTTCACTATGGACCAAATCCAACTGACGGTTGCCAGCTTCAATCCAATTATACCTGATAACACACCCTTTTGATCGATCCTTGAGGTTATTTCCCGGACAATCTTTCCGAAGGGGGCCAAAGTGGTTGAACTGAAAAACAATTCCCTGTGCTTCGGTATAGTTATTGTGTTCATAGATACTATTTTCAATGCCATTATCATAAATGGAACAATGCTCCACTAAGAGATCCTTAGTTTTCGATGCCGCAAATAACCCATTACCACAATCCCGTAATCGACAATTTCTTATGACAATATGCTCCCCCTTTTCTATGTATACGGCTGCAGCATTCTTTATATAATCGGTTACACCATCCCTTCCAGTAAAGGTATAGCCAGGCCGGGCGCTCTTAATGTCGAGGTTTTGAAGAATAATGTACTCGGGCATGGTGTCCTTGGGTTTATTGGCACCACCAATTTTTACAAGCCCTCTATTCTCATTCCAATAATTGAATTTAGAATCGGTCACTGCTCCGTTACCATCAATGATTGGCATTGCACCTTGTCCATTGGGAACACCACTAATCACGATGGGAGCATTTTTTGTACCCTTTGTACAGATAACCCACTTTTCCTTATAGGGCTCTGTTCTATAATGGATTAGAACAGAGTCTCCGGGATGGAGTGAATCCCAGGGTACCTGACCAATTCTTGCATAGGGTTTTGATGGACCTACCTGATAGTTTCTTGCGTAAACCAGACCTATTTGACAATAAACAAGGACTGTTATGCAAAGTAACCTTGGAAAGGGTTGTTTTTTCCAGTTTTTCCAATAATTTTTTGGCATAAGGAAAGTTCCCCTTACAAGAATAAAATCATGCACTTTTAAGTGATCATATTTTCTCGTAGCTAATTATATTTTATATAAGTTATAATATATTAAAAAGGATAAATTTCACACAGCTCCTTTTTTATTCTAACCTCTAAATAGTAAAGAAGCTTATGGCCACCAAAAAATTAGCATTTTCACTGCTTTTTGTCTGTTTATTACTCCCCTCTTCCTTTGGAGCAACGCCTAAAATCCTCATCACTCGCGCAGGAGAATCCACTTCAAAGAGTGGTATTTCCCAGGGATGGTTTTCTGCTGTATCGGAAAACTACTATTATTTGCGCTTAGAACCTATCCAAAAGTGCGATGTTATTTCACAACAGGATTTTGCTAAGGCCTTTGGTAAAAAAATCCCCTATGGATTAACCGTACCAGAAGAGAAGTTGACAAAAACCGCACGGGAGCTTCGAGCTGACTATATGCTTATACACACCTATGAGGTTTCTGGAACAGAGGTTAACTATTTACTGGAAATAATCAAGGTCAAAGACCGATCTGTAGTTATGACCTTTGACAAAAGCTTTATGACCAATGGTATTGGACCAAACTTGGAAGAGTGTGCCCAAGCAATTATTGAAAAACTTGCTATCACACCATCAAGTAAGATCCAGGAAGTCCTTAAGCGCCCTATTCTCAGTCAGGATGTCAATAATCTTAAAAATCTGGGATTACTCCTCATAAAACTGGAAAACAGCACAGATCCCAAAATAGTAAAAAAGATCCAGAAGATCGTTGATAAGGAGCCGACCTTTGCCCTTGCAGCTTATGCTGCGGCGGTCAGTTACGAGTCAATGGAGCAATGCGATCAAGCAGCTCGTCTTTACAACCAGCTGACTCTGCGCAATGGCCTTTACTATCCCAAACTTTATTTACGTGCCTCACGAAATTTTCGGACCTGCCAATCCTATGATCTTGCACTCCGTACCTTGCTTTCAGCTACCAAAAGGGGATGGAAAACACCGGAGCTTATGCTGGAAAAGGCCTACGTATACGAGAAGACAAATCGTCGGTCCGAGGCTTTCAAGCTCTTTAAAGAGATCCATACCTTAGACCCAGATCAGCCTGAGGCACTACTCTTTATGGCACGCCAACATAGAGATAATGGGAATCACGAGCAGTCGCTCACCTTAGCAAATAAGCTAATATCCATGGGGAAACATCTTGGTAAGGCCTATCTTGAAAAAGGTGAAAATGAGTATGCTCAAAAGAAATATGAAAATGCTCTTAAATCACTGGCCAGAGCCCATGAACTGTTAGCTGACGAACCTCGCGCTCCTTATCTGCTGGGAGAGATATTCTTTTTCAAGAAAAAGTATGGCAAAGCAGCCTATAATTATAGCAAAGCTTTAACAAAGATGAGTTCCAATCTTGACCTGCTCCTTAAAACTATGAACTCCTATCGTCAAGCAAAGGATACCAAGAATGCTCTGGCAATTCTACAAAAATATAAATCAAATTTCTATGATACCAAGGTGGTTACCAAGGAGATCGGCCTTTTAAAATTTCAACTGCGAGACACCTCTGAGGCGCGGAGCCTTTTAGAAACCTGTGTCAACATCAAACCACCGGACGGTGATGTCTTTTTAGCCCTCGGTGATATCTATGCTGCCTCAGGAGAAAACATCAAGGCAACCATGATGTATGAAAAGGCAGAGCCGCTTATTGAGGACAAAATACGTATTAAACTTGCCCTGGCAAATCTCTATATACAGACAAAGAAATTTGAACTTGCCGAAAGTCAACTGAAGACTATTTTGGCCTCCAAGCCTCATTATCCAAAGGCAAATCAGTACTATGCAGATGTGCTTAGACAAAAAAAGCAGTTTAATCCAGCCCTAACCCACTATCTTAAGGAGCGAGAAAAGCACGGCAATACCAAGTATCTTCAAACCCAAATCGCAGATATTTACTTTCTCCTCAACAACTATCCCAAAGCAGAAAAAGAGCTTTTGGCACTGGTTAAACTTATGCCGGCCTACTCAAAGGCCTATTTCCAGCTCTCCATCATTGCTCTTAAGTCAAAAAAAATGGCCCAGTCGGAAAAGTATCTTTCCCAGGCTGAAGTTACTGGAAAGGTTGACCCCACAATCTATAAAGAGATGGCCGAGGTTCTTTTTCAATCAAAATCCTATGCAAAATCAATAAAGTTTTATAACAAATATTTAACAGCCACTCCCAAAGATCAAAAGGGATGGGAGGCTTTGGCACAGGTTTACAAGACGCTTAAAAAGGATAGTAGTGTCTCTCGAGTGTATGTGACCATTTGGAAATTGAATCAGCCTAAAAACCAATCCTATTTGGCTAAGGCCGGACACCTTCTCTTTAATAAGGGCTTAAAAACCAAGGCCGGCTCTCTCTATGATCAATTTATTACCAAGGGATATAAAGAGGACCAGGTATTCATCAATCATGGATCAGTAAAATATGCAGCAAAGGATTATCAGACCACCATTAGCCTGCTAAAAAAAGTTAGCAGTGCCAAAGCATCGAATACACAAGTACTCAGAATGCTTGCTCTATCTAATTATCAACTAAAAAAGTATAGTGAAGCATCACCCTACTTTACTAAGCTGACCCCAAAGCTTCCCAAGGATAAAGAGCTTATTGAGACTGCTGCACTCAACCATGAAAAGGGTGGTAGCCTTAAAGCTGCGGTAGCTATGTATGCAAAGTTCCTGACCTTCCCTAAAACGAGCAAACATCAAGAATATGCCTATCATTTAGCGACCCTTTATGAAAAGCAAAAGGCCGTATCTCTGGCATTGGACCAATACCGCAAAAATATTACCCTTTATCCTAATGATATCCGCAACTACGAAAAATTGGTCGATCTCTATGTGAAGGCAAAGAATTATGCTGCAGCGATTAAAATTATCAATAAGGCGTTGACTAAACCAAAGGCCCCGATCAAGTTGTATACAACACTTATTATGATCTATGATCAGCAGAAGAATTACACGCTTGCAGCCATCACCTACGAAAAGTATTTGAAAAAGGAGCCCAAAAACGACTCTGCCTGGTATGCCCTTGGCTCTATTTATATGAAGCAGAAGAACTATGCCAAGGCTATTACTCCTTTACAAAAAGCAAGTAACCTGAAAAACCGCAATGTCACATACCTCTTTACCCTTGCAGAGGCCTACACCCGGTCTGGTAACACCAGCAAAGCTATCAGCACCTATCGTAAAGCTCTCTCCTATGCGCCAAAGGAGGAGAAACAGTGGAAGGCCCTGGGCAAAATTTATGTTAAAACTAAAAATGATACTGCCACGGCTCGTGTGTACCGAAAGATTTATAACCTTAATCCAAAAGTAAATAGCTCCTATCTGTCAAAGGCTGGTAATCTTTACTATAAAGTTGGGCTTAAAGATGAGGCAAATAAGGCGTACAATGAGTTCGTACAAAAGGGGTTTAAAAATGCTGAAGTTAATAAAAAATCAGCTACCATAGAATTTGCCAAGAAGAATTACAGTAAAACAATCACCCTCCTGAAGGGACTTACTGGTAAGAATGCACAAAGTACCACTGTATTACGTATGCTTGCGCTCTCTTACTACCATACGAATAAACATGCCAATGCCATCACCAGCTTAAAAAAGCTTATTCCCCGAAAACCCGGTGATAAAGAGTTGATTGAGATTGCAGCGCTTTCCTATGAAAAAACAGGTGACCTCAAGAGTGCCTCGGTTATGTATAAAAGCTATTTGGATTTGAAACCAAAGAAAAAGCTTAAGGAGTACTCCCTGCATTTAGCTGAGCTTTATGAAAAGCAGAAAGCCACAGGGCTCGCACTTACACAATATAAGAAAAATATGGTTCTCTTCCCTACTGAGTTAGTCAATTACGAACGGCTGGTGGCGCTCTATTCCCGCTCAAAAGACTTCACTGCAGCTGCAGGTATTATTAAAAAGGCCATTGCAAAAAAAATTGCTCCCCCTGATTTTTATCTAAAATTGATCCACATCTATACTCTTCAGAACAATAAAGCCCTTGCAGCAACAACCTACGAACAGTACCTGGTAAAGAAACCAAATGAGGATTCTGCCTGGTATGCCTTAGGAACGATTTACACCTCACAGAAACAGTATCAGAAGGCTGTTGTTCCCTTAGAAAAAGCTGTAAAACTCAAGCCACGAAAGAGTGAATACCTCTTTAGCCTTGCCCAGGTATATGAAAAAACCAAGAATACCTCTAAAGCGATTTCAACGTACAATACCGCGCTCAAGTATGACACGCGTAATGAAACAATCCTTTTAGCCTTAGCTGGACTTTACAAAAAGACCAAGCGGGAAAAGGATATGGCCAATATTTACAAAAAGCTCTTTGACTTGAACCCTAAGAAAAACAGCGCCTATCTTTCAAAAGCTGGCCATCTGTATTATAAGCAGGGTATGACAGAGGAAGCACAGGCAGTGTACTCACGGTATCTTTCCAAGGGACACACCGATCCAAAAATTAATGTTAACCTCGCTAAATTGGAATTTAAGAACAAGCGATATGCAAAGACCGTTGATCTTTTAAAGAATTTGCCCAGTGCACAAAAAAGCGATAAAGAGGTGCTGAACATGCAGGTTGTCTCCTATTACAACCTGAAAAAGTATACCCTGGCAGTTCCCTATCTAAAACTTTATTTACCAAAGGTACCTAAAAATCGGGATATCACTGAAATTGCTGCCATATCATATGAGAAGACCGGGAATTTGAAATCTGCGGCAGCAATGTATAAAAAATTCCTTACCTTCCCTAAAACGGAGAAGAGTCAGGATTATGCCTTTCATCTGGGACAATTATATGAGCAGCAAAAGGCTCTTTCTCTGGCTATTGCTCAATATGAATCCAATACAACAGTGTATCCCAATGATTTTAGAAACTTTGAGAAACTTATTGAGCTGTATAAAAAGGCCAAGAACTATGCCAAAGCGGTTGTTGTATTAAAGAAAGTTACCGCCAAATCAGCATCATCAGTCCGCTTTGACCGAGAGCTCATTGACATCTACAAACTACAAAAAAAGAAGACTCTTGCTGCTGCAGCCTATGAAAAATATGTCAAGAAAGCTCCCAATGACGATAGTGCCTGGTTTGACATGGGCTCAATTTATTTGAGCCTCAACAACTATAAAAAGGCTGTTGTCGCTTTGGAAAAGGCGGCTCGACTTCAGCCACGGAGCAGCAATTACTCGTTGACCTTAGCTTCGGCCTATGAGAAGTCTGGTCAAAAGAACAAAGCCCTATTTCAATATCAGGATGGACTACGCAACGATCCTACCAATGAGAAGGCCCTTAAAAAACTAATCTCCCTTTATACAGCCTCTAAAATGAACAATGATGCTGCCGACGCACACTTCAAGCTTTATGAATTGGCGCCAACCAAATACAAGGTCAATCTTTCTAAGGCTGCTCATCTTTATCATAAACTCGGAAAGAAGAGCCAGGCAAAAATGGCCTATGAAAAATTGATTGCCTCTGGCTATAAAGACAGCAAAGCATCCTACAATTTAGCAACCATGGAGTATGAAGCAAAGAATTATCAAAAAGCAATAACCCTTCTTAAGGCGTTACCCAAAGAGTATGCTGGTAAAACAGATGTTATTAAAATGCTGGCCTTCTCTTACAATAATACCAATCAAGCTAAGTTTGCGCTTCCCTATCTTAAGCAATTAACAGCTCGTACTCCCAATGATATAGTGGTTGTAGAGATGACAGCTAAAGCCTATGAACAATCGGGCAACCTAAAATCTGCAGCCTCCATGTACAAGAAGTATCTCACCTTCAAGTCAGCACCTAAGCGTAAGGAGTACTCCTTTACCCTGGCATCCCTCTATGAAAAAACGAAACAGTTTAATAGTGCCATTGTTCAATATGAAGCAAACATAAAAAGTTATCCCCAAGAGCTAAAAAACTATGAAAATCTTATCACCCTCTACACCAATGCAAAAAGATTTGACAATGCCATAAAGGTGTTATCAAAGGCAGTAAAATTACCGGGAGCCTCTTCTGCAATGGATAAGTCCTTGGCTGAAATTTACCTTAAACAGGGTAAGAAAAAGGCTGCCTCTTCAGCCTATGCGAATTACTTAAAAAAGGCACCCAATGACTATGATGCCTGGTTTACCTTAGGTACCATTTATTATGGCTTTGGTATGCTTAAAGAGGCTATTCCTGCCCTTGATAAAGCAACAAAGGGTAAACCCTCTGATAGTGATCTCTTTTTTAAACTGGGAAATGCCTACTACAAAACAGAGCAATTTAAACTGGCTGTTTCCCCTTTAAAGAAAGCCTATGAGCTTAATAAAACAGATACAAAAATATTGGGACTTTTAACCCAATGTTACATGGCAACGGGTAATACCCAATCGCTTATTGCAATCTTAGAGAAACGGGCATTAAAGGAACCCAATAACTATGAGATTCTTTTTCAATTAGGTAACATGTATCTTGCTGCCAACAAAACATCTCAGGCAATCAAAACGTTGGAAAAGGCAAGTAAGGCAAAACCTGCTGATATCAATACCCATATGACCCTGATTTCTCTTTATGAAAACAATAAAGAGAAACAGATTGAACATATCAACACAGCCTTACGCTACTCTGCAAATAACGCTGATTTACATTATGAAAAGGCAATGCATCTGCTTTCATCAGGTCTTGATAGCAAAGTAAAGGCCTCCTTAAAAAAGGCGATTCAACTGAACCCAGAACACGCTTTGGCCCATTTTGAATATGGCAAACTACTCAAATCAGATAAAAATTATAAAGCAGCCTATCATCATTTCAATCAGGCGTCGCGTATAGAGGAGAGTAATGCCGACTACCTTTTGGAATTAACCGAAACAGCATTTTTGGCGGGTAAAAAAGAGCTGGCTATGAAGAGTGTAAACAAGGCATTACGGATTGATCCAAACAATGCTAAGATGCTTGCCATGCAGGGTAATTTATACCTCATGAATGATCAGCCTAAAAAGGCTGAAACAACTTTGCTTAAGGCACTCAAGATTGACAACTCCTGTGCAAGCTGCAATGAACATCTTGGTACAATCTACTTTAATCGCACCGACTACCCAAAGGCAATCACCTATCTTAAAAAGGCAGTTACCAAGGATCCAACCAATGATGCTGCTCTTATTAAACTCGGCAATGCTCTTATTATCCGAAAGCAGAAAAAACAGGCTCTAAACTATTTCAATAAGGCATACGCTGCCAATGGTAAAAATGATGAGGCCTTTTACCGGGTCTGCGCAACCAATATTGAGCTTGGAAATATTAAAGCTGCAGAAGCACTCATTCGAAAAAACTCTGTAAAAATTAAAAGTGGCTGGAACCATCTTGCTAATGGCCGCGTTTTAGAAGCTTCAAACAACATGCAACTTGCGGCATCCTCATACAAACTTGCAATAAAGAGTATGCCCAACAATTCCGATGCTCACATGGGAATGGGTCGGGTACAATTGGAGCAAAAAAAATATAACAAGGCCATTACCTCCTTTAGCCGAGCGATGGTAGAGCAACCAGATAATGTGGCTATTTGGATTGGTATGGGAAAGGGCTACTTTATGCAGAACAACTTTGATGCTGCTATTGAGCTTCTTTCCGACGTTATAAAGAAGCAACCGGACAATGCCGAAGCTCATAACTTAATGGGACTTGCCTTTAGAAAAATGGGAAAACATAGTGCTGCGATTAATTCATTAGAAAAGTCTCTTAAATACGAGCCAAAGAATCCTGATGCTCATTTTGTACTGGCCTTAGAATATGAGGATAATCTCAATTTTCAATCTGCTATTAAGAGTTTTCTTAATACAATTAAGTATGATGGCACCAAGGCAGTACATGTCTATCCACGCATCGGTGATACATACTACTACAAATTGAAGGATTCTAAGAAGGCCAAAAAGTATTACCAGAAGTATCTTGATGTGGGTGGCACCAGTAGCAAGATTAAAAAATTGCTTAAAACGCTGTAATACTTTTATACAGCATTACCCTTTGATGCAACCATTACTAATCGGTCTGCAGAATGATTATAGGGTTCACCTTTGAGAGAGCCATAGAAGGTGATATTAGAAAAGCCCACATCCTGGGCTACTCTTTTTAGTTCCATGGCTGAATAGAGCCTATGGCGAAAGGCATGCATTTTATAGTGGTTATCCTTAAGAAGATACCATTCGTTTTTTATCATACTCCAATCATCGGAGACTTCATGCTTTTGAACAAGCAGTGTGCCATCCTCAAGATACTCACTCATAGTCCCTTGAAAGATCCGCGCCAGAATTTCCTTGCTCATGGTTTCAAGTATCAGACGTCCACCCACTCTTAGGTTTTGATAGATATTTTGCATTACTTGGACATCATCCTGGGGATCATCAAAGTAGCCAAAGGAGGTAAACATGTTAAGGACCAAATCAAAGGAGTTGGGTTGTAAAAAGGTTCTCATATCCTCTTCGATTAAAGTGAGAGAAACCTTTGCTTGCTTTTTTGCCTGTTGAGCTTTTTTAATGTGCAGGGGTGACTTGTCAACGCCAGTAACCGTATATCCCCTCTTAGCAAGGCCAAGCGAGTGCCTCCCTGGGCCACAACAGAGGTCTAAGATATGCTGCCCCTTAAAGTCAAGCAGTGTCAGGATATGATCGAGTTCCTCCTTGGCGTTGGCAAAACGACCTTTATCAAAAAGGTATCCGTAGAGATCATGCCAGAATTCCTCATTTGCAAACCACTCACTCATTTTTATCCTCCAGTGGTTATTTACTGAGTGTTTCGCTCTTGTTTACGGCAAAATGGGGAAGCCCCATAACATCCCGTCTATAGCGCAGGATATGTCGTTGAGGGGTATACTCCAATACCGCTTTTTTCGGTGGTTTCGTCTCTATAATAACCTCTTTAATCCCATCATTATTAAGGTCTTTAAAGAGAAGTTCACCATAATCAACGCCCATTGTAGGTCCAAGTCGAATAGTGTGATCTGATTTTAATACTGGTGTATAGGTGACAAAAGCACCGTTCTCCTTAGGAACATTTCTAATCCACTCCACATCGGTAAAGGGATTTCCATTTTGACGGAAGAGAATTAAGCAGACAATCATTACTGCAAACAACACTGTAACACTGATGATTTTTATAATTCTTTTCATAGACAACTCAAACAAGCCTTTTCTTATATGTTATTCTTCTATACATCTTCAACAATTCTTAAGAGAGCATCCCAGAGTTTCTGTGCTGAGATTGTATCGCGCATAGCCTTATCGGGCTTTAATATCCGCTTTTTCAACCTAAAAAGAGCCCCGTTGATCGTACTGTGATTATGGTGTGAGAGAATGAGATCTGCCATGGGTTCCCCGGCTGTGGCTGGTTTCCGAGCTAAAACCATTGCAAAGACCTTCCAAAATGCTCCCATCAGTCCCTTTGGCCATCGCGCCCGGATGAGGGGGTCTTTTTTATCAATAACAAAGGTTGGATCAAAGGCAACTGTTGAAATCCATCCTGCATAGCGTCGAGCAAATTCTCCAGCCAGGATTCTCTCGCAGGTTTTTGCTCTATTGTAAGCAACCACAGTGCGATGCTTCTTCATGCTCTCTAAATCATACCAATTCAATTCTTTGTAAAAGGGGGCAACCACCTGCATAATCATTCCACGTGAGTGAGCTAATCGTTCCAATAGTAGTTGGGTAAGCAAAAAGGGGCCGATAACACTGGTAGCAAACATCTGCTCATGTCCATTGGGAAGTATATTGGGACCCTTCTGTTTTAGTCGACCAACTGATAAAATCAAGCAATCAATCTGAGTATATCGCTCAATTGCTTGGTCAGCAGCTTTCTTTACTGAGTCAAAATTGGTAAAATCAATAACTAAGGATTCAATATCTTTTTCTTCACAAGCGATACCCTTTTCCGAAAGCGCTTCTTTAATCATTGTTTCTCGTTCAGCAAGCATTGCCTTTGACCGTCCTAAAAGGACAATCTTTGCCCCCCGTTTGGCTAATGCTATAGCAGCACCACCTCCAATATTTCCAGTTGCTCCAGTTATAAGAATTGTTGGTTTTTTGCTCATGTATTTCCTTTTAAAGGTTACCCATTAAATTGCACTGATAACCCGTTGAAGTTTCTCACTAATTGTTAAGGCGACCTCTTTTAAGGCATTGTTGTTGACAGCTTGCATAGAAGTCACTGGATTGATACAGGCGACCTCAACTCCCCCATCAATCTTTTCTTGCACAATAATATTACAGGGAAGCATAACACCTATTTTATCCTCAAGTTGTAAAGCCTTATACGCAAAGGGCGGGTTGCAAGCCCCAAGAATTCTATATTGTCTAAAATTGACATCAAGCTTCTTTTTAAGAGTTGCAGAAACATCAATATCAGTTAATACACCAAATCCTTCCTTAGTTAATGAGGATTGTACCTTCTCTACTGCTTCTTCAAAGGATACGGAAACATCCTTTGCATGATAGTATTCCATACTTTTCCCCTGGAAAAAAGTTATAAATACGTGGTGTTTATTGTTACAATGATTTAGACGTGAGGATATGAATAATTATTCAACTCTCGCCAGGATAAACTCAGATTATGCAGTAGGAGTAAATGCAGCAGTGCAAGAATATGAATTAGTAAGACTTGCAGGTTTTGAAGGACATATCTACACGGTGATATGGCCAAGAAGCCTGAAAGTCTTAATGGGCATAGAATTACAGGCTACTTCCCAAGCGTACATCCGGTCAATGTCGTGGTGTGCTTCTGCGCTGCTTCCTATTGCATAATCTGGGTTAAATATTTCATTTCTATCTACACTTCTCCAATCTTTTTACCCTTTAAAAATAATGAATCTTTAATCTTAAATGAATTACTTTATTGTATTTACTGAGATGGACTATTATGTAAATTATCATTCCTTTGAATTTCAACTAAAACCGGAAACAACTGGAATAAAATTGCAGTGACATTTACTATATTGTAGCAACAAAAAATATTGTTAAAAATCTGTATTAACTCTTAATTACCAGTGAGTGCTGTAGTCTATGAAACAGTTGGAAACATTCGAACAATCCTTTAAAAATAAACTATGTCGGCTCGGTTTCGGTGGCATTCCTCTTCAAGGTTTAAGCCTAAAAGAGTCAGATACCCTTCTCAATTATACCCTGGATAGAGGTATTAATTTCTTTGATACAGCACGCGGCTACAGTGATTCGGAGAGCAAAATAGGACGTATTGCCAAAGAGAGAAGAGAGGAAATGTTTCTTGCCACAAAATCCATGGCACGATCCTATGAGGCGATGAAACAAGACATCTCCCTATCCATGGAAAATTTGAATACTGATCATATTGAGCTATATCAATTACATGGCATAGGCACAACCGATGATTTACAACAGGTATTGGACCCAGAGACAGGGGCATTGCGAGCACTGCAAGAGGCTCAAGCAAACAAGAGCATAACCTTCATTGGGATTACTGGTCACACTTCAGCAACACTAGTAACAGCAGTAAAAACAGGGCTTTTTGACTCTGTACAAATTCCACACAACATCATTGAACGAGAGTGCGAAGAGGAGCTTATTCCTCTCTGTAAAAGTAAGAATATCCCGGTGATTGCCATGAAGCCAGTGGGTGGCGGAGCTTTTAAAGAGGTGGTCTCCCTTAACCTTAGATTTATTCTCAATGCAGGCTCAACCATTGCTATTCCAGGGATGGATTCCACAAGTCAAGTGGAGGCTAATAGCTCAATCCTTCCTGCCATTTCTCCTCTTTCAATGGATGAAGAGTCACAGCTTAGCAAAGAAAAAGAGCGATGGCAAGGATCGTTCTGTCGTCGTTGCGGCTACTGTCTCCCCTGCCCGGCAGGTTTAAAAATACCCTTTCTCCTACTATTGGACGCCTACTGGGAGAGATACGATCTTAAAGAGTGGGTTTTAGATCGATTGGCACCGCTTGAGAAAAAATTTAGTGATTGCCAGCACTGTGGTGAATGTATGAATCGCTGTCCCTACAATCTTCCCATAACAGAAATGATGAATAAGGCAGAGCAAACAATAGAAAAATCGATAGTGTAAAAGGAATCAACTATGACAGAGAAATCCTTTCAAGAGTTTTATCCAGATGAATTAAGTCAATGCTATGGATGTGGCCAAAAAAATGAAGCGGGGCATCAATTAAAAAGCTATTGGGATGGGGATGAGACAGTAGCTCATTTTACACCGGAACCCTATCATATCGCTCTCCCCGGTTATGTATATGGTGGGCTCATCGCATCTTTAATAGATTGTCATGGTACAGGCTCTGCCTCAGCAGCAGCCTATCGCGCAGAGGGTAGAGCTATGGGGTCAAAGCCAGCACTGCGTTTTGTTACCGCCTCTCTCCAAGTCGACTATTTAAAACCCACGCCTTTAGGAGTAGAATTAGAACTACGAGGAACCATTATAGAGGTGAAGGAGCGCAAGATTATCGTGACCATTACCCTTTCTGCTCGTAACACGCTTTGTGCAAAGGGGAAGGTCATTGCTGTAAAAATGCCTGATTCTATGGCATAAGCCTACTTTGCTCTTCTTCGTTATAACTCAAACCAAAGCTTTCCCGTAATGGCACAAATCTGTTGTTATGGATATTCAGTATGGCTCCCTTATGCTGGTAAAAATCTCACCATTGGCTTCATCGGATTCGCTCCATTTTAATATTCTATATCGTTCCAGAATTGATTGAACTTTTCTGATTCATTTCCAGCAACCAAACACCAGAACCCAAGAACTATAAAACCACATTTTAAAAAGGAATTCATACAGCACCGCATATTTATTATAAATCCTCCTATTATCTCATATCACACCCTATATCGAGTACGATTGTTTCCCATCTCTGCTGGTGTAAAAAAGTCAATTGTTATTAAAAAAAACTCATAAATCTGGATTAAACGGATAAGATGTTTTTTTCATATATATATAGACTTTAATGGAAAAACCTGTTATAATTCAAGTTGATGATACTGCTGAACAACAATGATGCTCTTTTACTTCTCCTTAAATTTCATTTCAATCGATGTCCCTATGTTTCACATTGACGATTGCTAAAGAAGGTATGCTATGCGACTAAAAGACCAACAAAACGAAGATAACAACAAATACAAAGTCTTAATTGTAGATGATGACCCAGGTATTATTGATACCCTAAAGGTTGTTATCAATAAAGAGAAGTATAGTGTTACTGGGTATACTGATCCTGACGATGCCTTTAATGAAATGAAAAATAAAAATTATGATATCATGATTCTCGATTTCCTTCTTGAAAAGGTCACCGGTAAAGAGGTTGTTGAGCAATTGCGTAAATTCAACAACGATATTTACATTATCTTGCTCACTGGGTATAAGGACATGGCACCGCCCATCGAAACGTTGATTGAGTTTGACATACAGGGCTATTGCGAAAAGAGTGATCGTTTTGACCAACTGCTGCTTCTAATTGAGTCCGCAGTAAAATCGATAACCCTTACCAGAAAACTTATCAAATTCCATGAGGGAATGAACACAATCATCGATAGTGTGCCCGGCCTTCACTCTCGTAATCCACTCAATGACGTGGTGCTTAATATCCTCAAGCAGGTTCTCAATATTTCCACACTTAAAGATGGATTCTTCATCTCCTGTATGGAAGATACAGTCCAACCCATTGAGGAAGTATCAATCATGCAAGGTGTAGGAACCTATGAAATTGATGCAAAGGAGCTGTATACAAAAATTGTCAGTGATTGTATTGAACCAATACGGGAAACACTGAAGAAAAAGGAGATTGTCCTAAAAGAGGATAAGGCGTATCTTCCTTTAATCAATGAATTCAATGATGAGTCCACGATTCTCTGCCTTGAGGGTAACATTAACAGTGAACTCTATGATATTGTCAAGGTCTTCATTAAAAATGCTCAGGCCACCTACAATAACACAATTTTACATACCATTATCAATAAGAAGAATAATGACCTTAATTCTATGCTTGGTCAGCTAGAGCAAAATATCTCCAAGCGAAAGTCCTTAGAGGCCGAACTGCAACAGACACAGAAGATGGAAGTGGTTGGCCGTCTTACCGGTGGCATAGCCCATGATTTCAACAACATTTTACTGATCATATCGGGGTATTCCGACATGCTCTTAAAGCGGCTTGATAAAGAAGATCCGCTGTACCACAAGGTCAGCCAAATCAAAAAAGCCGGTGATCGCGCGACCGGCCTTATAAAACAGCTCATGGCCTTTAGTAGAAAGCAGCACCTGAACAAGAAACCTCTATTTGTCAATGAAATAATTGTCTCAATTAAAAATATGGTCGATGTTATTTTAGGATCACAGATTGATCTTGACTGCGATCTGTATGAGCACCTTTGGAAAACCATGCTTGACAGAACTCAAATGGAACAAGTTATAATGAACCTCGTTGTCAATGCCAAGGATGCAATGCCCGATGGTGGAAAGATAATTATTACCAGTAGAAATGTTGCTGAAGAGAACATCTCTTCATTAAACCGTCCAGAAATTGAGGTACGTGATTATATACAACTATCGGTCAAAGACACTGGGCAAGGAATTAAACCGGATGTGCTCCCTAATATCTTTGATCCCTTTTACACCACAAAAAAACAGGGAAAAGGGACAGGACTCGGCCTTTCAACAGTGTATGGAATCATAAAACAGATGGATGGCTATATTTATGTTGAAAGTGAAATCGGCGAAGGCACCACGTTTAACATCTATCTGCCTCGAATCGATATTTCCGATGATCAAGAAGATGATGAGAGCATTGAAATTGAATTGACCGGTAATGAAACTATTTTAGTGGTTGATGACGAGGATGAGATAAAATCATATGTCAGTTCAGTACTCTCACAAAATGGCTACACAGTATTTAAAACAAATCACCCTCATGAAGCATTAGAACTGTATAATCAGAATAACATCGACTTCATACTCACAGACATGATTATGCCTGAGATGAATGGGAAACAACTTGTTCAAAAATTAAAAGAACAGGATCCGGATTTAAAATTTCTCTTCATGTCCGGTTTTGTCAATAGCGAGCTCATTGAACAGGGTATTTATTACAATAAATCGAACTTTATTGAAAAACCCTTTTCCCCAGAAAAATTGCTTCGTAAAATACGTCTCATGTTAGGGGTGAAAAAGACCGGTGAACCCTTAGAAACTGCCTGAGTAAACCCTAACCCTTTTTCGGTTGCTCGGGTAGTCCTTTAGTATTCTGCAGGCTAAATTGATTGCATAAAGAGATACAGATAAATCATAAAGAAAATAAGTGGGACAATAGTCTCAATTATTGAAAGTGGTACATACTTTCGAAAATCTTTACCCTCTCCAAGAGCTTTCCATTCTGCAGCGTAATAGAGCTGAGCCGGCAATTTCTTCTCCAAGGCACCAATAACTTTAAATTTTGCTGAACTAATATTACGATAGGATTTTAAAAAAATAGCCCAGGCAATTGCCATTATTGTTGCCGCAAGATAGATCACTATCGATATATAGCTGGGAACACTCTCATAAAAACCAGCCAATGCTGCGACGACGGTGGTGTTAAAGGTAAGAAAAAAGGTGTTTGTCGATCCTCGCCGTTGACTAATACGATCAGCCATTTCAACATACAGCTTATATTGTTCAATGAGGTGTCGATCGTACCAGCTATCTTCATCCTTTATATCAGTCCAAAGGGCTTGTTCTATTTCACTCATAGGGTTCTCCATTTCCATATTGTGCTTCTTGGAAATTAAGTGTTAATCAATGTGTATTGTTGTAAAGATAACTTAGTGTATTCATTCCTCTATAACCTGGGTTTTTCTACTCAATCTAAAAACACTCTATGTAAATATAATTTACCAAATGTAATGAAATAACATAATTTTCCTCGTTGTATAATGCAGGGTATCCTCTCAGCAATTAATTAGTAATTCTCTACAAGAAATACTTGATAATTATTTGGTTTTAAATATTTTATTACCATTGCTTACATCCCAATTATGGAAACTGTGCCTGCGTTACATCAGCTCTAACGGTAAACTAGCTTTGTAGGAACATTACATGCAGCTTTTCAATGCCCTTTGGTAAGATTTTCTTTTCTATGAACCACGATCTTTTTATCAGTTATGCTCATTTAGATAACCTACCCCTCTTAGAAGGGCAAAAGGGGTGGATTACGCAGTTCCACAGTGCGCTCTCTGTGCGACTATCACAGCTTCTTGGACGAGAACCTAAGATTTGGCGCGATCATAAACTTCAGGGAAATGATTTTTTTGATAAGGTAATCATAAATCAATTTCCTACTGTCGCCGCTTTAGTTGTAATTGTAACCCCCCGGTATGTCCAATCAGAATGGTGCATGCGAGAGTGCCAAACATTCATTGAACAATATGAGAATACACTAGGTATTACCGCACAAGAAAAGTCACGCATATTCAAAATTGTAAAGACTCCTGTCCCCTTGGAAGAACAACCGAACCACTTCCATAACCTTCTAGGCTATGAATTCTTTACAATGGATAGAGAGGTGGGTCGAATACGAGAGTTCAACTCCTTTTTAGGCCAGGAATATCAACAACTCTATTGGATTAAACTGGATGATCTTGCCCATGATCTCTGTAATCTTTTAAAGGAATTGGAGAGCAAACCAGAAACACCTGCTCCCAAAGCACCCACTGCTACCGAAAGTACACCGACTATATACCTTGCTGATACCTGCTTAGACATGCAATTAAAACGAGATACCATTCGTAGAGAGATGGTACAGTACGGATATTTGGTTAAACCGGATCAACCACTCAATGTTATTTCCAACTCCTTAGAATCAGACATTAAGCAACAGATGACCCAGTGCGATTTGTCAATTCATATGATTGGTGACACCTATGGTGCAGTGCCTGAGGGAACCGAAAAATCGATTATTCAAATGCAGTATGAGGTAGCAACAACCTTGAGCCAGCAACAGGGTATGCAACGACTCCTTTGGCTCGACACAACCAAAGATTGTCAAGACAAACGGCAGGTACAATTTTTAGACCTTATCCATAATAATTGTGCTATACAACAGGGTGCGGAAGTACTCACCGACTCTATAGAAGATCTAAAAAATATTATTCATGTAAAGCTTTCCCGTGATCAGAAAGAGTCCCCGAACAGCACATTAGATGAACATCGTTCTTCGGTTTACTTAATACATGATCAATCCGATTATAATGCTGTTGCCCCAATTGGTGATTGTCTTTTTAATAATAATTATGAGGTCATACTACCAGTTTTTGAGGGCGATGAATCAAGCATACGGGAAGATCATTTGGAAAATTTAAAAACCTGCGAGGCAGTCATAATCTACTATGGCAAATCAAGTGAGTTATGGGTTCGAGCAAAATTTCGTGAACTAATCAAAATCGCAGGATATGGCAGAACATCTCAATTTAAAGCAAAGGGATTATATATCGGTGGTGAACGAACAAATCGAAAGGAGCAGTATCGTACTCATGACGCAATAGTCATGAAAGGATTTGACTCCTTTGAGGAAAACCATTTGCAACCATTCCTTAGTCAACTAAGCTAAAACCATAATGAATACTAATCAGGAAATAATAGAAAACCCCTTTCCCGGATTACGGAGTTTCTCTCCTGATGAAAATCATATCTTCTTTGGGCGTGATATTCATTTAAACGACCTCCTCACCCGATTACGGCTCACCAGATTTCTCTCTGTTATTGGCAGCTCCGGTAGTGGCAAATCCTCACTCATCCACGCTGGTCTACTCCCCTCTTTGCATGCAGGATATATGGCTCAAACTGGCTCTCGTTGGAAGATTGCCTCCATGCGCCCCGGTTCTAACCCTATTGCTAATCTTGCCGATGCCATCTTTGCACTCAAAGAGAGTGAAATGGATCCAGAAAGAGCTTTTATGGAGCGCTCCTTTATTGAAGCGAACCTTCGGCGAGGAAATAGAGGACTCATTGAATACGCCGAACAATTAAACCTACTGCCTGATGAATCTTTTTTAGTTTTTGTTGATCAATTCGAGGAACTTTTTCGGTTCAGTCAAAAAAACAGTGGCGACTCTTCAGTTGATGAAGCAGCAGCGTTTATAAAAATATTATTAACAAGCACACAACAGACAGAAATACCAATTTTCGTTGTACTGACCATGCGCTCTGATTTTTTAAGCAATTGCACACAGTTTCACGGACTACCAGAGGCAATTAATGATGGACAATATTTAGTACCCCGTTTATCACGGGAACAAAAGAAAATGGCTATTGAAGGACCCATTGCTGTAAGTGGTTCTTCCATCACCCCCCGTTTGGTACAGCGATTATTGAATGATGTAAAGGACGACCCGGACCAACTACCAGTTATGCAACATGCGCTTATGCGCACTTGGGATCTTTGGAAAGCACAAGCTCATAATGGAGATGCCATTGATATAGTGCACTATGAGGAGATCGGGGGTATGAGTGACTCACTCTCTCGCCACCTGGATGAAGCGTATAGTGAGCTAAGAACAGACAAGCAGAAATATATAGCGAAACGTATGTTTCAATCTTTGGCAGAAAAGAAATCCAACAGTTCAGAGATTCGACGCCCAACTAAAATTAGCGAAATTCAAGAGTTGACAAAGGGCTCTTTGGAAGAGGTTCGCACAGTAGTTGAACGCTTCCGTCTTCCTGGTAGATCATTTATTATGCCCGCAGCTCATGTTACCTTAGAGGAAAACTCATTGCTTGACATATCTCATGAGAGCATGATGCGAGTATGGTCTCGATATAAAAAATGGATTGAAGAAGAGGCAACCTCTGCGCAAACCTATATTCGGCTTGTAGAAGCCTCACAACTTTACCAAGAAGAGAGAATTGGCGTTTGGAAGAATCCCGAATTGCAAGAAGCTATCAATTGGCGAGAGCGATTTCGCCCCACTCAAGCCTGGGCGAAACGATATCATCCAGCCTATGATCGGGCAATCACCTTTCTTGATTATAGTAAACAACAAAATGATTTTGAAGAGTCGCAAAAGGAGCTTCGACGAAAAAAGCAGCTTCGCTCTGCACGCATTTTCTCTTCCTGTATGGGACTTGCCGCCTTGGTATTTCTTGGATTCATGGTAGCTGCCTTTGTTTTATGGGGAGATGCCAAAAGTGCTAATGCTATCGCAGAGGAAGCACGAAAACAGGAGCATGCGAAAAGGATCGAGGCAAACGAACAGCGTAACATTGCTGAGAGAAAACGGCAAGAGGCTGATAGTCTTTTACATATTTCCATGGTTGCCAAGTCTAAGGAAAAAGAGGCAAGACTTGTCTCTGAAAAACAGAGAGAAATTGCAGAGCAAGCGACTATCCAAGCTTGGGAGGAAGAGAAGAAGGCAAAGGACGCCCTGACAATTGCCCGAAAGCTACATACCATTGCCAACAATGCTCAGGATAGTCTTGCCCAAGAGAAAATTCAATCGGATAACCTACGAGAAGAAGCAGAAAAACTAAGGATGCAAGCGGTTGCTCAAAGCATTGCAATCCAATCACAATCAGAAATATCAAGTGGCAACCATAAAATCGGTGCTCACCTTGCTATGCAAGCCTTTCTTTTAAACAAAAATTATCGTGGACCTAAACAACAGGCAGACATATTCTCAGCACTTTTTGCTGCCTATAAAAAGATTTGTGTAAATCAGTACAAAGAGCAACAGTATTTCGCTGACTTACCGGTTAATGGATTACTCTTTTTAAATAAAAATACAGTAATTGTGCAAAACAAAAACTCCGAATCTCCCATTCTTTGGAGCATTGCTAGGGAAGCCACTGTGCCAACATTTCCCAAAGCAAAGGGTATAATTAATGATATTGCTTTGGCACCTGATCGTAATATTATTGGCATTGTCACAGAGAATGGATTTGTCACGCTTTATTCAAATGAGGGGAAACGCCTCATTTTCGAAAAACTATTTGAAAAACGCTCAATCACTCGACTCGCCTTTAACAATGATTCACGACACTTTGCTGTTGCATCGGCAACAGGCGAGATAGAAATCTGGGATAGGACCTCACCTGCTACGGCGTATAAAAAAATTGAAACCTCTAAAAAGATAGAAGAGTTAGTGTTTCTTCCCCATCAAGCATCCCTAGCCTTTACCTGTGGGAAAAGTGGCCTTATGCTTTGGGAATACCAAAAGACAAACTCTGCTAAATCAATACTTAAAGCGCCAACTACAGCTCTAGCCGTTAGTGAAAATGGTCAATCTATTGCTGTGGGAGATAAATCTGGTGTAATCTATCTTTTTAACCATAAACTACAGCTCATTGAACAGCTAAAAGGGCATCGATCAGGAATCACCCAACTCCTATTCTGCACCAATGATCACTCACTTACTTCGGCGAGTTGGGACAATAGCCTCCGTATCTGGAATATGAAAGATCGTAAAAGTGAACCGATAATACTAAAAGAACATACTAGTTGGATCTGGGCTATCGCTCGCTCCTTTGATGGAACAAAGCTTGTTTCTGGCGGTTATGATAAAAAGGTTCACCTTTGGCATACTACTTCGGATTTGTTGTACAATCAGCTCTGTAAAAGAGTGTCCGACACCTTATCAAAGGATATTTGGATTAAATTTGCCGGTGCAGATATCCCCTTACACCCTCTTTGTCAGGATTAAGAATGGGTCAGATACGTATACCCTTCCCCTCTTACTACACCGTAGTAATTTGTTTATTAGTTCTTTATATGTCAAGCTTTGCCAAGCCTGGAAATCCTTGCCAGCAGGCTCTGATAGTTGCCGAGGAAAAGTTTTCAATTGGATTATTCGACGAGGCAAAAGAGCTTTTAACACCCTGTTTGACAAAAACAAAGAGTAGACGACTCAGTGCAAAAGCCTATAGACTCATTGCCTATATTGCCCTTATTGAAGAGAATGAGAAAGAGGCCATGCAGGCCATTTCACGGATGCTCGAACTATATCCAACGATTGAAATACCAGATTTGGCACCAACAGGTTTTAAGAACCTTGTTGAGAAGAAGCGTCTCACTATGGAAAAGCCTCTTTTAGTCACCTCAGTATCAAAAAAAAGGGAGGATCTCCACAAGGCTCCGGCCACGGTCATAAGCATTTCCCAAGAGGAGATACTCCGTCGAGGATATACTGATTTAGAGGCCTTTTTTCACGACCTTCCAGGTTTTGACATTTCTCGGACAAATTCAATCTATTATTCTCATCTTTACCAACGAGGATATCGCTCAGACTCTCCCAACCGCACACTCCTCTTAGTTGACGGAGTAGAGGAGAACGACCTCTTTACCCATGGAATACGATTATCACGACAATATGCACTCAGTAATATTAAACGAGTTGAAGTGGTCTATGGCCCAGCATCAACAATCTACGGCCCCAATGCTTTTTTAGGTGTTATTAATATCATTACCAAAGAGCCCCAGGAGCTCACCCGTGACACCAATGTATTTGGAGCTCATATTCATGGAACTGTTGGTGAATGGCGCACTGGATTAGGTGACATTACTCTCAGTCTCAGAAGCAAAAAAAACCCCGACATCTCCTTCTCATGCACCGGCCGCTATTTTCAATCAGAGGAGATGGACCTGAGCGATTTTTTAAAAAGCAATTTCCCCCATTTGAATCGTAGTTGGTATAATCATAGTTATTTTGAAATCAAAGATACCATTGATGCCTGGGTATCTGCAGCTCCAACGTTATTTACTCGTCTTTCAGATACGGTGGTAATGCTAAGTGACGCTGGTATCTCACGAGCCCAACAGTTAGATAGTGCACTCTACAATGACTTTACCTATGATAATCCAACAAAAGATTTTTCTGTAAATGCAAAGTTAAAAGTCGGTAATTTTATTTTTGGTGTTCATCACTGGACCAGAAGCGAGGGTACAACACTCTCAAAGGTAAATCCCCACGGTTCATTTAGCGATGGGACAAGCATCTGGGCTCCGCGCCAAACCTCCTTTTTTGGAAAGATGCAATGGGATTATACAAAACGTTTCTCCATTATCAATAATATCCGATATAAAATTCATGACTATGAAGATGCCAGCGCCATTATCTCAAATAAAGGATATTATAATAATAAATTATCAATGCGAAACTTGATTGATAATCAATCAGGAAATTGGTATAAAACAAACTACTATCAAAATTCACAACAATTTCGAGAAGAGTTGATAAGTTACTTCTATCCAAATCCTCGCTTTGATCTCGTCAGTGGTGTTGAATACCGATCCAGCTTTATTCAGTGCGAATATTTAAAGTTTCGTGATGGTAAAAAATTAGAAATTAAACATCAAGATGAACTACCTGAGGGAAATCATAGTAGAAGCAATGAGTTTGCCTTTTATAGTCAAACCTCTTTTAAACCATTTAAAAAAGTCACAGTCTCTTTAGGTGGCCGTATTGACTATTATAATGAAGGATTTTCAAGAGACCTTTATGACATAAACAGTCGTGCGGCAATTGTGTATTACCCTGGTCCTTTCGTCTTTAAATCCATCTACTCCTCGGCTTTTAAAGAGCCCAGCAACTGGGCAAAATACTCAACTTCAGGGAGTCGCAAAAAACGAAACCCCTCATTAAAACCAGAGAAAGTACATAACTTCGATTTCTCTGGTGCGTGGAAACCCAATAAATCGATTCTTTTGGAAGTTGTTGGTTATCTTTCCCAATATAGCAATGCCATAGGTACAGTGCTATCAGCAGACTCATCAACTCTGCAACATGCTAACACCGGAAAACGATCGATAAAAGGTGTTCAAACGCAAGCTTCGTATACCTTTAAGAATGTCTCACTTTTTTCAAATAGTACAATAACCTATGCTAAGCAGAAAAAAGATTCTGAGGCATCCTTTGAATCCATCCGCGATATAGCTCGTTTCCAAGCAAACCTTGGGTGCAATGCACTGCTCTGGAAAGCACTCAATATCAATCTACGCTTGAATTATGTGGGGAAACGAAAAACTGGACAGGATAAATTAGATGATTATGTCGAGCCCATATATCCAACTATTGATCCAATCTTTTTAACAAATCTAACCATTACCCACTCCTTCTCATCGCAGTTTAAAAAACAGCCCTTTTTTAAGACCTTTCATCCACGCATTCAATGCATTATTAATAATATTTTCGATACAAAAGCATACTGTCCAGGTATTCGTTTAGCCAATAATAAGGGTTATCCAACCAGAGTACCGCAAAATGAGAGACAAATAATTTTCCGTCTCTTTTTAGAGTATTAAATAGGGCTATCTGTTTTAGAATGACATTAAATAAAAACCTCCTCCAATCAATTCAAAATAGAGCATCCTTGCAACCCGGTGAGGGGTACCCGGTACTGTTAGCTCTTATACAATCGTTGATGTATGGGATAATTGTGTCCCTCTTTTATATCTCCTCAACAACACTTTTTCTAAAACATTTTGCAACAGAATTGCTACCCTACGCCTACATAGCTTCAGCACCACTCATCTACGGTCAGCTTCGATTAAATGCGTGGATCCACAGGAAATTTACTCATACCAAGGCACTCACTCTTAGTTCTCTTTTAGTGACAGGCGTCTTATTAGTATTCATATTTGGCTCACGGGGAATGTTGGGAACCTGGGCTTATTTTTTAATGTTTTTATGCCATCGTCCATTGGTTTCTGCCTGCTTTACCTTTTTTTGGGGAGTTCAAAACAATCAATTTAATATCCGTCAAGGAAAGCGTCTCTTTGGTATTATAAGTTCAGGAGAGGTAATTGCCTCAATTATTGGTTATTTTGGATCTCGATTTATCTTACAATATATAGAGCTGTATCACTTAGTAACCATATGCTTTTTTGCCTCAATCGTTTGGACTCTCACGGTCCAATTCTCACTTAAAAGAGCACAGCACAAGGGCTCCATTAAAGAAAAATCTAAGAGTATAACAGCACAGGAGATATCCTGGAAAGGGATACTATACAATCCCTATTACTGTACCATTTTAGCCCTTACCTTTGCACCAATTCTAAGCATCTTTATTGTACAATTTGTCTTTTTACAGGAAGTAACTATCTTCCATGAAGAAAACATCGCCTCATTCCTTTGTATCATTTTTGGCATCTCACGTATACTTGAGCTTCTTGTCAAGCTCTTTTTGGCAGGTCAACTACTTTCCAAACAACAATTACGAGTTGCAATCTCTTTGTTACCCTCTTCGCTCTTCCTTTTCGCACTCTTTGCAGCTTTTTCTCTTTTCCCCTTAAATAATACGCTACTCTTTTTTATTGCCATAGTACTCTGTCGCGTCTCTATTTTAGCATTACGTGGCGGTATCAATGTTCCGGTGCTTCAAATACTTCAACAACCTATAGATAAATCCATTCGATTCAATTTTCAATCAAAAGTGACTGGGCTTTCACGGAGTGGGGCTACACTCATTGCAGGATTTATTATTCTTAGCCTTGTCAATTTAGATACACACCATATTAGATTTTTCATAACAGGTTTCTTGCTTGTTATCATTATCCTATGGATAGCTATTACATTTCGTTCCATTGCATTGTATGGCAAAAAACTGAAATCAGTTCTCCTTGAAGAAGCTGGTGAAGAAAAAAGAAATCTAATCGAAAATGAATACAAGCAGCTTATTAAAAAAACACAAAAAGGTTCAATCAAGAAACGTCTTGCCAGTGCGGCTGATCTTATTGATCGCTTCCCCCTAAAGAGTAATCAATTCCTTTTTACGTGGTTGCATGATACAGATCCTCATATTACAGAAGAGGCGTATGTATTATTAAAAAAACTTCCTAGGTCATTGGTGCTCGAGTGGATAAAAAATATCGATGTCTCTAATTCTTTGACACCAAAGGAAATCAGCATTATCTCTTCCTTACAAGAAGAGCTACCCATAATTACCGCAGAAAGCGAGATTAGCAAAGCGCTACAGTCTAATCAATCTTCAGAGCGTCAAAGAGCAGCATTGTCACTCTCCACTGTCATTGATACTATAAGCGCGGTAGAGGTTTTTAAGGCCCTTGAAGATAAAGACGCCACCCTTTGCCGTTTGACAATCCTTGCCATAGCCCTTGCAAATGCACCACAATATTGGGAAAAAATGTTAGAGCCTATTACAAATCCAAAACTGCAGGGAACTGTTTTTGCAGCCTGTACTATTATTGGTTATCCCATTATCCCAAAGTTAGCATCAAGGGCTCTCCAGATTGGCAACAACTCATCTGCATACAAAACTATAATTGATATCTATGCATACATCAATGGGCCCATAGGTACAAAACAACTCTGGAAGACCTTAAGGTCAACCAATTATTCTTTTCAACAATATTGTATTAGTAAATTGTCTTGTTTGGGTATCGGACGTGAAGAAAAGCATAGAACTATTCTTTTACGGATCCTTAGACGTACCTTGGAACATATGGCATGGCTTATGGGCTCATTACGAGACTTGAAGGATGAGTCACATTGCCGTGTAGTGATTGATGAATTGGGACATAATCTTGATCGTGCCTATATGTGTGCTATTGACATTCTTTCAATTTTGTATGACAATAGCTTGATGCGTAAAATTCGTTCTTTGTTGTTAAATCCTGAAAAGAACCAAGGTACCAATCCACAGGCTGGTGGGAGCGTCTATGGACCTACAACAATTTATGCTTTAGAATTACTTGACACCATGGTTGATTCTGATCTACGGGTGCAGGTTGTACCATTTTTTGAAGAGCTATCATTAACCAAGCGTTTAGAGAAAGTCGCACCCTACTTTCCGCAGCAGAAACTTAGTGTATGCGATCGATTGATTGCAATACTCCATTATGATTATTCCTTATTAACTATTCCTGATAAAATTGAGGCTTTACAACTACTTACCGTCCTTTTCCCGATGAAAGCACATCGGCAACTTCGAGCAGCGCTCTATCACACCCATCCAGACATGCGTTCTGCTGCTATAGAACAGATAAAACTTATTGACCAAAAAGAATGACTCCTCTATGCAAACACTTTTTGAAAATGATTCCTATAGTATTAGCTTAATTGATTCCTCTAATGCCCAAAAGCATCTTAAGGCAATCTTTAAAGAACTCCTCAATACAATTTCAGACTTTCCTCAGAATAGTATTGGTCTTGCCTTAATTGACAAAAAGAGTGGCACAATAATTGGCGCTGCTCGAATTCTGCTATTTATGTTCGAACGGAATAAGTATAAAGACAAAACTGACCAATTGTACAAATACATCAAGCATGTCATTTTTGGCTGCTCTCCTACCATGTATCCCCCTGTTTCATTGTGTGAATCTATGGTCATCCAATTTATTGACAAACTCTATTCGCAACCATTTGACTTATTGGAAACACTTTGGATCGGACGCCTCAGTGGTATTGTCGTAAAGCCAGAACACAGAAATCAAGGATTGGCAACACTACTCCAGCAAACTCGCCTCTCTCTCCTTGCATTAATGGCGAACATTCTTTATCTCCCCTATGACACTATGCCCATATTTACGATCAGCACTAATGATGCCCGTAATTTAAATGGGTTAACAAAGGATAGTATATCCCGGGGATGGGAAATCGTCTCTGAATATACACCGGATCAACTACGAAGTAACCGTTACCTCCTCTATTCGCAATTGGATGATTTACTATTGGGTTACTTTGACATTCCCAGGAAAATTCTCAGTAGTTCAACCTGGGATGATCCAAATGTTTTGTCAGAATTAACAGATTTTATTGATCAAGTAAAACAAATTGACTACGAAAGTCATCATAAAAGTCTTCTCCTTAACGATTGAATGAACCCCTTAGACAATCCTGAAAATTTCTTTTCTCTATTTTTTGTTACTGGTATAATTCCCTGCTAATATGGTATTTACAAGTAACAATATTCTTTCAAGACTTTGTGGTAGTGTCATAGTCGCACAAAAAATATCATGGGTTGGATCCTTTTCAAAGTAGAGAGCGCTTAATAGCAAAATGGGGATATGCTCCAATTCGGGATTACTCTTAATTGCTTGAGCCATTTCAAAACCATTGATTCTCGGTTTGCTCATATCAGTAATTATGAGATCGGGTTTAACCCTTTTTACAACATCCAATGTTTCAAAGGGGTCCCTTTCATAGAGGATGTTTTCAAATCCACCATATTTTAAAAAATCAATCATACACTCGGACCGCATTATATCATCATCAGATAATAGAATTGTTTTGTTTTTATTGATGGTTTGCTGATTGGATAGCCAATGAGTAATGTTTCTTACCTCTTCGCAATCAAAAAGGTCATTCTTTTTTTGAAAAACCCTCAATGCTTCCATCCGTACTAATATTTCGTTCTCTGCTGTAAGCACATCTTTTAAGGATTTTACCGCAGCAAGGCGCCACCCTTTCTTGTATTCCTCCACAGAGACAATCGTACCCAATTGTTTTACTGCTCGAAGTTTTAAGTCATTTGGTACTGCCTTTGATACTCTCTCTAGAAAATTTATTTCCGGTTCACCCAATTGCTCGGGTTGCATTTTTTCTATTGAGTCACAAAAGGCAAAACCAATTTCCGGTAAATCTACGGCAATATCAATCTGTTCTCTGGTAATTTCAAATGGTCCAGGCATCTAATCTATCCTATATTAATGCTATGTATAAAGACACTATACCCTCGAATAGTGTTCTCTTATGATATAATAGTTACCATAAAAATTCTCTATATTTCTTATTTTACCCTGGTAACATTAGACTCTGCGAGTCAAATAGAGAGGACACCACAGCTCCCTAAGTTCCAGGAACCGGTTTATTATTGTTCACGTAGTTGAGTCACTCAATACCCCCCCCAGTAGGATTGAAGGATTTTTAGAGTCGTAACCCTTTGATTAAGCTCGATTACTCCTTGGTGGCAATAGCTTTACTTTCCCAAATTCGGGATCGCCAACGGAAAAACATAATGATACCCCGAATCCATTCGTCCATTGAAATACCTATCCAAATACCAACCACACCCAATGAAAACTTGACTCCTAAAAGATAGGCAAAAACAACACCAATACCCCACATTGAGAGAATACCAAAACGTACCGGAAAATGTACATCACCGGCACCTTTCAACCCAGCAATGATAACCAAGTTGAAGGTGCGCCCCGGTTCTAAAAGCATCGTAAACAGGATCAAGGTGCTACAGATAGAAAACACCTCTGGATCCATAGGAAACATTGCTAAGACAGATTTTCGAAATACTGAAACAACAATAGCCAGAAAAATTGCTAGGAAGAAAGAGAATGACCAGTATTTAAAAACGCCATGATAGGCATCATCCAATTTTCCAGCTCCTACAAAATAGCTAACGATTATTTGCGTGCCCTGTCCGATGGAAAAGCCAAAATAGATAATAAAACGGGCGAACAGAAAGGCATAGTTATATGCTGGAAGTGCTGCAGGATCCATTTGAACTACAAAAAAATTCATGACAATTTGAGCAACATTGTAGGACATAAACTCACCAGCAGTGGGAACACCAACCCTCAAAATCTCCTTTGCCCAGGCCAGTTTGATTTTAAAAAACAGTTTAAAGGGAAAATCAATATCCTCTTTAGATAGTATTATAATAAAAATGAGTAAGGCAGCAATTGACTGACTTACAATGGTTGAAAGAGCTACACCAAAAACTCCCCATTGAGGAAAACCAAAGGCACCAAAAATGAAACAGTAATTCCCAAAAACATTGATAATATTACCTAAAAAATTGAGAAGCATAGGTTCTTTGGAATAGCCATAGGAACGTAAAATTGCACTGAACCCAGAGTTAAGCGCAACACCCAAGGAGAGCGAACCATAGACCAGTAAATAGTCAACAGCAAATTTATGACGAATGTCACTAAGCTTAAAAAGTGATAGAACTGGTTCAGCGAGAAAAAACATAGCTATACTAATGGCAATCCCTACAATCAGAGACAGTACAACACTAGTAATTACTCTATTGGTAGCTTCAGTCTTTTTATTTGCTCCATTATACTGAGTAATTACTATACCAGACCCAGAGTTGACCATCATGTGAATAACTATGATAAAAAACATAAAGGAGGCAGTTAAACCAACAGAGGCAACAGCATCATCACCATAGGAAATGCCATCAATAGAGAGGTGGCTTAGCATGGCCATGTCAACAAAGGAAAAGAAATAGCGAAGCATATTCTCTATCAATATAGGAAACGTGATAGCAATGATATTCATCCGCGAATGTATGTTGTTTTGTGCAGTCATTGTTGCCTTTTTCACATGTTACTGGTGATAATACTATTTACCAATTATACTATTTAACCATACTTTCGGCTTAATTGTATTTCTTATTTTGATTAAAATGGTGGTGGAAAAACTCAGCTTATGCCATAATAGCTGTGCGTAGTGGGATTAAATATACCGTATGGAAAGAGAGATAAGTAAGATATTGAAGGAATTTTTACTCTACTAACCTTTTTAATAAAGTCGATCGATATATATGATAGAAAAGGAAAGTTCATAACTGTATAATTATATAGAAAGCAATGAGATAGATATGACAGATTTCAAAAAAATAATTAATGAGATTTCCTTTTCCGGACTCAGTCCCCTTGATCCGGGTTTACTCCTCCTTTGTGGTCAAACACATAATCCTATGCTAACTAAAGCTGATATGTGTATTACCAAGCTTCCCTATAAGAATGACTTTTATAGGCAGCTGTTTGAACCCCTATGTATGATGCCAAGAATGTGCACTTTTGCAATCGGATTTCTTATTAATCAACTTGTTACAGCCCTTCCCGATGATCAATCTTTTTGCAATGTCGGTGTGTGGCATGGCTTTCCCTTCCTTTCAGGGATAATCAACAATCCAACAAAACCCTGTGTTGGTGTTGATAATTTTTCCCAATTTGGTGGTCCAAAGAACCAATTCATATCGCGATTTAATCAATACAAAAGTGAACATCACATTTTTTTTGATCTTGACTATAGAGATTATTTTGCATTAAAACATACTGGAGAGATTGGTTTTTATATCTACGATGGAAATCATAAAAGCGAGCATCAGTTTGAGGGTTTACGCATTGCAGAGCCCCATTTAGCAAAGGGTGCCTATATTTTAATTGACGACATAAACGATGACGGACCTATTGAGGGCACACTTCAATTTATCAAAGAAAGTGCTCATTCTTATCAGATTCTATTTGAGCAACATACAGCTCATAACTCCCATCCGACCTTTTGGAACGGAGTTGCACTATTACAAAAATTATCCTAAGAGTTTTCAAGATTAGATCAATTTTTTCTGGAGTTCTAGAATCTTCTCTCGATATGTTTTGATAAGATATGGAGGATATCGTAGCAATGAAAGTAAGGATAAAGCAGAAATATAGTGTTCTAGTATAGTTTTTTTTGGAATACTATTAATACATTTTTTATTAGTAATACTCTCAATAATTGATTGTACTCTATTAAAGCTTGTATGGTGCATTTTGATTTTTTCATAAGCCTCTTGTGCTTTTCTTTCACATTCAAAATCATGGATAGCAAAATTAATATGTTCTACGCACTCCTTTACATTACCAAATTCATAAGATAAGTACTCCTCTCCCTGTTCAAGAATATCATTACATGAATGTGATAACCTATCGGTAATGAGAAAAGCGCCGCACCCTGGGGCCTCAAAAAAACGGAAATTTAGATCATCTGAAACGGATTGATTTATCACGAGTCTTGAATCAGAATAGATCGGAATAAAATCCCCCGCCTCAATACTAAGATTGGTGACCTCCTTTTTCAGAGAATTAAAAAATATACAACGATCTGGGTTGAGTTTTGGATTTAATGTTCCCACAAAGCTTACTGATCTACTTCTTTTGTCCCAGGGAGTGAAAGCGGGAACTGCTCCTTTGAAAAAAAGTGGAAGCCAGGTGATATGCTCAATTTCCCCCTTTAAAGTATCCGCAATATTTTGCTGTGCACAAAATACCCCATCAAACATATAGGCATAGTGCTGGTGCCAATCAAAATGAAGATGTGTATCTACAGCATACCAATACTTAGGTATACCGATTTCTTCTTGAGTATAAAAAAGAATAGGTCTGGAACTATCAACTTCCAGAAGCGCGTCGGGTTTGAATCGATCAATCGTTTGACAAATGAAATCCTGGGTTGCATTAAGGTCTCTGTATAGAGGATACTGAATATCATCAGGACTAGAATACTTTTGGATATCAGAAATACAGCATATATCTACACCAATATTTCGAAAATCATTATTTAGAAATTTATTTCCAATAATTAACAATTTTGACATATGGTATTAATATAATCTGTCAATAAGATATTTTCCAGGAATAATAGAAAAAACCTGAAACGATTATATGTCATGCTTAAGGTTTTATTTATAGAAATTTAAGGATTAAATTACTTTTCTATTGGCAAATCAGAGGCAGTCCACCCCCAAAAAGATTCATCGTAGTTTTTTGCATTTGAATAGCCAGCTATTTCACTATAGCAATTTTCTGACGGGTATTTCCATTTCTTGAATCAATAGCTTCAATAATGTAATGCCCTACCCCTAAATGAGATACATCAATTGTCTGCCCCTGATGGATGTGAGAGGATATCAGCCTTTTTCCCAGTTGATTAAATAGGTGGAACCCAATGGGAGCATTCTGTTTTGTGTGATGATCAATTGAAAGCCGAGCCAAATGTGTGGACCAAACAATACGTGGTTGAGCACATTGTGCAGAGGGTTTTATAATAGAGGAATTTTGGTCAGTGAACTCACCATCACCATTACCATCAACTGACCATCGTAAGGTCATGCTTTTTACCTCAGGATCCATATGTTGATTGAAATCAATGACAATCTGGGACATTTGGATTTTCACATGGGTAACACCCTGAGCAGCATCCTCTTTTTTAACATAGGCAATATTATTATACCCTGAATAGGTATCGCAAAAATAGGGCATGTTAGGATCAGTGTATCCTCTGGTAAAAAGAGGAATTGCTGTGTATTTACAGGTATCTCTTTGATTAAGTAGCTCCTCATAAATGGCTTTATCCGACTCAAAACTTTTTTCAGGATACTTTTTTGCATCATTAAAATGAACATCTGGATTATTATGAGTGCGGGAAAAGAAGATATACGGTGCAGGATCTGGCATGTTATAGTTAAAGGTATCCCGTTTTAGCAGGGTGTGATACTTGTAACAAACAGAGGAATTCTCAATATCATCATCCAAGAAAGCAAGAAAAAAGAAGTTTGTACTTCCAGCACCCACAATCCCATTGGTAGCACTCTCCATTGAAAGAGTAACTCCATTTGAAAATTTTATGGTATCTTGAGAAAAACTTGGCTTGGTAAAGCTGCCACAGGTATCTCTCCCATCAATTGAAATGGGAATAATATTAGCAAAGAGGATGTTGATAGAAAAAATGACAAGAAGTGCTGATAATGGTATTGCTTTCATGGGAGTTCCTTTGATGATCTGGTAAATAAATATTGCTTTATTTAAACATAGAACAAGAGTGCAACTTCTACAATAAAAAATATGGCCTCATAAGTAATTTCTGTTTTCTCACAGAAAACAGTACTTCACAAACAGATCCAAAAATTCAATGCCTATAGAAAAAATGAATTAATTAATCAGATTTGGACTTACAAATTATAGCAGGATAACTTGTTACTTCTCCAAAGCTACACAAATAAGCCTTTGATGAAAACTAAAAAAGCTATTAAACACAGATTATGCAGTAGGAGTAGATGCAGAAGTGCAAGATTATGATTTAGTAAGACTCGAAGGTTTTGAAGGGCATATCTGCAAGGTGATATGACCGAAAA
>JANQEN010000061.1 GCA_028278335.1 Chitinivibrionales bacterium
CTGAGTAATTGATTCGTTTTTTCCTCATAAAATCCTCCAATAAGTGTATATTAAGTTACATTATGGAGAATTCCTGTTCACGCTGAACCTAGACAAAACTTATATAAAATAAATGCAAAAAGATAAGGATTATTTATCACTTGTACAGCCACCGACTCCAATCGGTGGCTTAGCACTCCCTGTGAAGCAAGCTGGGAAAATTATAAATCTATTCTTACGAATTCAGACACTATTCAATTTTAAGTTTAAACATCATCTCAATTACTATACTAAAATTTGTGAATAGTGATATATGCTGCATCAGTACAAATTATGTATACTATTATTTATATTGTATATAATAGTTTGAAGTTTTCGATGAAGATTTGCGTAAATTGTGTAAATTAATAGTAATAGTGTTTAACTGCTTTAGCAAGGGAGGCGTAGTTTGAAGTGTATACCCAAACTCTTATGGCTTTTAGTTTTGACTAATTTTATTAGTTATGGAGCAACAAACAGTGCTAATTCTCTTGTAGTTTTTCCCTATGGGACTTTTGTTCCTAAGGAGTATATGCGCACCGACGATAACAGAGTCTATTCTGAAAATGGGAGATACTATTGTGAATTTGAAATCAGCTTAAACGAATTGAACAGACGTGAAGTTTCAAAAATGGAATTTTACGAAAATGGGAAACTTTTGTATGAACGATCTGCAATCCCTGGTGATGATTTCGCTGTTTCAAATTCCGGCTATATGGTTGTGTATGATCTTCAGCACAAAGAGGGTGGTGATCTGACAATCCGTGTTTTTGCAAAAGATGGTTCTAAAGTGCTTAAAAAAGTATTGCAAGGTGCTTCGCTATTTGGTTTCTCTCAATCAGGGAATAAATATGGCGTTGGTTCCCGTGGTAAATTTGAAGTATTTAACCTTCCTAAAAATAAGGTGCAAAAATTTCCAAGAACAAGCCAATTTGCTATTTCCAAAGATGATGCTCTCATTGCTATTGCTCGCGATGACGGAATCAGTGTTTACTCCGAAAAGGGGTTGCTTGGTACTATTACTGAAAAGGTAACTGTAAACTATGTTAGAAAAATTAAATTCAGTGAGGATAATTCAACCGTTGCATTCATTGGAAAAAGAAAACTTGCAGTATATAATGTTAATGATTTCTCCAAAAAATTTGTCGATCTAGTATCGGGGTACTCCTCCTATGCTGATTTAGCCATTGAAGGATCCAATATTCATACCGGCATCCATCTTCGGAATGAAGAAACCAAAATGTCTCATGGAATAATTCGAACCTATGATTTGGCAGGAACTCGCGCTGTTGTAGAAAGAGAATGTGCAAAATCCAGTTATATGTCTAAAACACCGGGCGAAACCTTTGATCATGAAAAAGCCAAAAAAAAAGGTGAATATTCAATTCCCTGGCCCTTTGAACCGCAAAATGAACCGAAATTAGTGTGGAATGGCTATCTCCAGTGTGTTGGGTCCTCAACTGGTGTGAGTGGTGCCTATCTTCATCAAGGCACTGATCTTGACGTGTCAACACGAGATCGCTGTGTTGCTGTTGAAGCGGGTACCTGTAAATGTAATCTTACTATGGGTGGAGATTTATATTGGAGGATTGCAGTCTGTACGGTTAATGTAGCGGAGAGATCCAATGGATGGCTTTATGCCCATCTGGTAAGAAGTACCATTACAAAACAACCCGGTGATAAAGTAGCGAAAGGCGAATTCCTTGCAACAATTGTACGATGGTCCAGTGCTAATTTGGTGAATAACGCTCATTTACATTTTTCTCATATTAGTGATGTAGGAATACGATGGGAACTTAATGACAATAATCAATGGGATAATGAGGTTAATCCTCTGACATACCTCCGTCCCAGTGATGATACAAAACCGCCGCAAATCTTAAAATTTTCCAACAGTCAAAAATTTGGTATCTCGACCAATGATAACAATTCACCCCGTTTTATTACAACGAAAGAAATTTCGGGGAAAGTTGACCTCTATGCTCATATTTCCGATGAGGTTGGAAAATCTCCATGGGATCAACCGGCACACTCGCTTTTTTACTCGCTTCGATGGCTTGATAAGAATAGGATGGTTATCAATCGTAAAGTCGGCTGTGTCAGGAATGGTCGTGTTAAAGGGTATAGTACTGGTGGTAATTATAAAAAATATGTACCAGCATATTATCATGTTTCTCGACAATTTCCCGGTATGGGATGGAGTGATAGAGATAGACATCATTTACAAGTTATAACAAATAGTGATGGAGACACATCGCTTACTTTAGAGCACCAAAGAAACGCGTTAAATACAGCACTGTATAATGATGGGAATTATCGGATTTATGTTGAAGCTGTTGATGCTGCTCTTAATTCATCTATAGACAGTATGGATGTTGTCTTTAACAACGGTATTAACGGTATCAAGATAAATGGAACAAAAACTATTACTGATTTTGTTGTGAATAGTATTATCCCTATGGCAAACACTTTTCAAGTGTCCTATTCTGTGCCATTTGCATCAAAGATACAACTTACTCTCTATGATGCCACTGGTGCTAAATTAAGTACCTTAGTATCTGAAGGGGTATCGAAAGGTAAGCACACTGTAACCGTTAATAAAATGATTTCCCAGGGAATGTATTTTATAAAATTACAGGCTAATGCTTTCACACTAAACAAAAAGTTTGTTGTTTTGAAATAAGGTTTGTACTAGTATCAAAAATAAAAATGCCCCCAGTACGTTTACTGGGGGCATTTTTATTGTCCTGATATACGTTACTACTTAACCTTGACAATTCTGAATATAAGAATTTCCTTTTATACTGTTTCTCAAAAGTTTTGTCCCATGATTTTTGACAAAACTCTAATAGAAACAGTTATACCGCAACACAACATAGGACAAAATTATTGAGAAGCGGTATAAATAATTGTCTATTTAGTAATGCATACCCTTTTTGTTAAGTCCTTTTCCTTTGATCTCAGTCTATAGATATATACACCGCTTGATAACTCATCAGATTTACACTGCTTCATATAGGTGCCTGGATTTTGAGATTTACTAAATAATGTTTTAATTTCTTTTCCCATTAAATCATACAGTTTAAGAGTAATGAGCCCTGGCTTCGATATGGTGTAATAAATACTCACCATATTATTAGATGGATTGACATGAATGTAATTTAAAGAGAAATTTATGACATTTTCATCGGGCTTATGAAATATCCCTGTTGGATCATTGATCTCAACATCATCTATATACCAGCCATCATAAAATACCGTGCCCTTATCCCGTAACCTAAATCGTACTAAAACAGGTGATGTTTTATAAGCGGAAAGGCTAATCTTTTCAAGAACAAAGGTGGTAATATTCCCAGAATATTTTTTTAATTCAGTCCAGGAAACACCACCATCTTCAGATATTTCTGAATAGCAGAAATCATTATTGCCATGGGTAGTATGTCTGTGCCAGAAAGACAAAACAGGTGAATTAATTGCCGATAAATCTATGGGGTGGGCGAGTGTCATCGTGGTATTGGAAAAGGGCAAATAGTTGCCAACGGGACTTTCCGTAACTGAATGGCCCGGAGGATTCACACAGGGATCGCTGACAGTATCCCAGTCCATGCCACTGACCAACCAGTTATCCAGACCATTTTCAAAGTCATCCTTAAAGGGAAATGGCATTAATGTTGTGTCAAGCTCATGAATCGATACATTGTCAAGATACCACCCATCATAAAACACTGTCGCATTGCTTCGCAACCTGAATCGGATTAAAACCGGAGACGCCTTATAGGCCGACAAATCAATGGTACAGGGAACAAATGATTTTCTTCGCCCTGAATCTTTACTTAATTCAGTCCAGGTAACACCACCGTCAACAGATATTTCGACATAGCAGAAATCATTATTTCCGTGTGTCACAATCCGGTGCCAATAAGATAGTACCGGCTTAGTTGCGGAAGAAATATCAATTGGATGAGCAAGTGTCAATGTCGCATTGGAAAGTGGTAAATAATTGCCAACAGGACTTTCTGTTACTGAGTGCCCTGGAGCACCCACGCAAGTGTCACTGATGGTATCCCAGTCCATACCACTGGCCAGCCAGTTCCCAAGGCCCTTTTCAAAATCATCGGTAAAGGGGAAAGGGGTAAGCGTTGTGTCATGCTCCTGGATAGACACGTTGTCAATATACCACCCGTCATAAGACACTGTGGCATTACTTCGCAACCTGAATCGGATTAAAACCGGAGACGTCTTATAGGCAGACAAATCAAAAGTGCAGGGAACAAATGATTTTCTTCTTCCTGAATCTTTGCTTAGTTCGGTCCAGTTAATACCACCGTCAACAGATATTTCGACATAGCAGAAATCATTATTTCCGTGTGTCACAATCCGGTGCCAATAGGATAGAACCGGTTTTACACTGGAGGATAAATCAACCGGGCTAGCAAGGGTAATTGTTGCATTTGAATGAGCCGGATAATTTCCATCTGGACTTTCAGTAATTGAGTGCCCTGGAGGATTTATGCATGTATCACTGATAGTATCCCAATCCGTACCACTAACCAACCAATTTCCCAGACCATTCTCAAAATCATCAAAAAATGGAAACTCTATTTTTGTCAACGGCATACTTCCATTAACCTGGTTACTGGGATTAATGGATTGTTTCGAAAAGCTTTTGGAGCTTAACAAACATAAAGATAGAAGGATAAGGCAAACAAAACCTTTATTCATCTAATACCACCTTGTTAATGATGAGGTAAAAAACACATCATCGGCCAAATTTAAATACCTTTAACCGAAATAGTATAATACATAGAAAATATTTCTAACAATTTAGCGTAGGTGCTTGAGCTCAGAGTTCTTGTTTTTTTAATGAAACTTTGGATTTTTCCGCATTACAAAAGGCAAGGTAGATGACGAGTGTCACGGAAAAAATTATCACGATAGGAATAATATAAGATATACAAAATAAGAATGAATAGTACTTTATTAAAATTATTTACACGATAAGTTTATGATTTTATACTGTTTCTCAAAAGTTTTTGTCCCATGATTTTTAACAAAACTCTTATAGAAACAGTTATGCCGTAACACAACATAGGACATAATTATTGATAAGCGGTATAAATGTATAGTACACCCAGTTGAAGTCCAACTTGCCCTTCAGCGTTGGCGTCTGTTGTTGTTGAATATTCTATAACAATGTAAAGAACCATTTTTCAGGGGTACAATGCCACAGGATATTAAGGTTTGTAAATTTAACACAGACAACCCCTCCGTATGCGGCTTTACCAGTTTTTTGAGTTTACGTCCTTAAGAATCTGGATGTCAATAGTTTGACCTGCTACAATCCGTTTTAAAGGCTTGTTCTCTTCTTCAAGATGCCAGAGCTTCTCGGCATTTGAAACATCCATTCCACCATATTTCTTACACCAATTGTATAAAGTACCATGGTGAACACCTTGTTTACAAGCTAACTCTTCTGTTGGTATTCCACAATCTAACTCTTTTAAAATCCAAATGATCTGTTCTTCAAAAAACTTTTACGCATTTTAAGCCCTCCATTTAATTAAATTATAATAGGAGAACCAATCTTTAAATATGTCCAGTTTTCGGGGACAATGTTAAAAAATCACACACCTGGTTAAGGAAGATATCAAGATGAAAAACTCACTCTTACAGTTTTTGTTGCCGTTCTTTTTATTTATTATTGTTAGTTCTGTTTTTTCTCAGAATCCGAAATGGATACAATACACCTGCGTCGAAACCGTTACGGCTCTTATAGAGGAAGGTGATTATATTTGGGCGGGAACGGATGTTGGGATTTATAAGGTAAATAAATCCAGCGGAGAAACGATCTGTTACAATAATGCAAATTCCAAATTACCAAACAATAAGATTTCTTCAATAACTATTGAGGATAACGGAAATAAATGGATTGGGACTAGAGGTGGTCTTGCAGTATTCAATGGTACTTCCTGGACACTTTATACCAGATCAAATTCAGGAATGCGCGATGATCGCGTATCATCCATTGCCATAGATAATAATGGAAATAAATGGATTATAGCCCGATACCCCACAATGTTTGACGGTTCAGACTGGACTGTTTATGACGAGAATAACACGGGATTATCAAGGGAGATAATATCTGAAATCTCTGCACTCGCCTGTGATCCTCTTGGTAATGTATGGTTTGGTACAATGTGTGGATTAGTAAAGTTTGACGGTACAGACTGGGTCGTCTATACTACTGCAAATTCTCGTATTCCTTATGATGACATTTATACGCTTGCTATTGATAGTGCGGGGAGCATTTGGATAACCTCCTTGGAGCCTGATGATGGTTGTCTTACGAAATATGACGGAACAAATTGGATCACCTATAACACATCCAATTCCGGGTTGCCTGATAATCGTGTGAAAACAGTAACAGTTGATAGAAAGGGCAATGTATGGGTTGGCACAGAATGGAGGTGCTACCTGGTAAAGTATGACGGTAAAGATTGGACTGTATCCAACAAGCTGCCTGATAAGTCTATAGAATCAATACTTATCGATCGTGATAGTATACCATGGGTTGGTACGAGAAGCCTTGGATTGGTAAAACTCGATAGCTTGGACTGGAAAATAGTCGACATCTCCAATTCCGGATTACCCGGTAAAAACGTAACATCATTAGTGATTGATAATTTAGGTAACAAGTGGATTGGATGCGTTACAAGATGGATGGAAACAGGTGGGGGACTGGCTAAGTTTGACGGGTTGAATTGGACAATTTATGATATGTTTACCTCTGAGTTGCATTCTAATGATGTGACTGCCCTGGCCTTTGATAAAAGTGGTACCCTATGGATAGGTGCTGGTGAGTTAAGAGACGTCAAACTTGCCGAATTTAACGGCTCTCAGTGGACAATTCATACAATCCCAAGCTACGGTTCACGCATCGAATCAATTTCGGCAATAGCGTGCGAGGAAAATGGTGAATTATGGATTGGTACCGGTAGCTTTATGAGCAGCAGAGGAACCGGTGTTATGAAATTTAACGGAACAGACTGGACTCACTATAACACGGGAAATTCCAGACTGCCTCATGATAATGTACAAGCAATTGCCATAGATCACAAAGGAAACAAGTGGATCGGAACCGGCAATATTCGTGATAAGGGTGGTTTGGTAAAGATCGAGGATACAAACTGGACAATATTCAACATGTCCAATTCCGGCCTCCCCCATAATACTGTAACATCCATAGCCATTGATGCTACCAGGAATAAGTGGATTGGAACTGATGATGGTGGGTTGGCAAAATTTGATGATGAGAAATGGACCGTGTATAGTCGATACAACTCAGGCCTGCCAGATAATTGTGTAACGTCACTAACAATAGATGGTATAGGAAATAAATGGATCGGGACCCGTCGTGGCCTCGCAAAGTTTGACGATGTAAACTGGACTGTGTATACTGAAAATAACTCAGGTTTACCTGATGAGGGTTTTATAAATACGATGGCTATTGACAGAAATGGGAGCAAGTGGATCGGGACCGGACTACTTCATGAGGGGGGAGGGTTGGCCGTTTTTAATGAAGGAGGTGTTCCCATAAAAAAACATAAAGAACAAAAATTAAAAATCAAAAATCAAATAAAAGCATTTCAAAATTCCGCTGATATTTGTATATCTTTTTCGATCCAGAAGCAAAACCATATTTCCCTGAAGCTGTTTGATATAAAAGGGAGATGCGTGAAAACACTTGTTAATGAGTATAAAAATTGGGGCATGCATAGTATCCGGTTTGACGGTAGAAATATACCCAACGGCACCTATTTCGCCTGTTTGCAAATAGAAGGAAATGGTGTTGTCGTTAAAAAGATTCTATTGACAAGATAGGATTGCGAAACAGATAAACCTTTTTAGATATATTAAAAGTGGGAGGGCATGAGTCGTCATATGTATAGCGTACGAAAATCCAGAGCAGTAGTATATTTCATTATACTTTTATTGGTATATATACCTTCCGTGTACTCGAAAGGAGTGTGGAAACCAGCTGCTGCCTTATTGAATCATTCCTCCCAGGAAAAGGTAATGGTTTGTATTGCGCAACAATCAAATAGTGTTATTGAATTAAAGTACAAGATACCGAAACCTGCTTTTAAAGATGTTACCTATCAAAAAATAGGTGGAAGCAATACAAGCCGCTGCGTTCTGGGAAATACACGACTCTATTCAATACCAACAGAACCGGAGATCCCATTTGTCTATTCACGGGTAATCCTCCCTGCGGGATATACTGTCGCGTATATAAGGGTAATACCGCATGAGACTCAGGAGCTTTCCAACTCATTTCTGCTTAGCTATGGAGAATACCCTCAGCGATTATCCTCGAATAAGGTTGCCCGAGCAGAGGCGAACAGATTAATCTATGACTCCGATGAAGCATATCCGGAAAAAAATTGTACTCTCTCTTCGATCGGGCGTCGTTGCGGTGTTGCTATTGCTAATATCAATATTTTTCCTCTCACCTATTATCCAAGAAGCGGAAAAATATCATACTTAAAACGATTCTCGCTTAGGGTACAATTAAAGCCGGATAAAGGTCGTATGTCGGATATAAAGGCTCGCCCCAAACGTTTACTTAAGGGTATCGTAACCGAGGAAAACCCCGAGGCGCTCAATACCTTTAGTTCCCCGCCAGTCTATGCTGATAATTACCAATATGTAATAATTGCCAAGCAGTCATTTATTGATGCGCCCATAGAACCGAGTCTCCACGATCTGATCGAGCATAGAAAATTAAAAGGATTGACCTGCAAGATTGAGGCAATTGATACTATCGGCTGTGACTCCACGCGTTTACGAAATGCAATTAAAAAGTATTACAACGATTGGAATACCGAATATGTTTTGCTCGTTGGAGATATTGAACATATTCCGGTAACAAGAATCTGGGATGTCACCACATTCACACCAACCCCCATTCCCACTGATAAACCCTACCAGTGTCTTGACCAATCTGAATGGAATGAAGATTTTGAGGCTGAGCTCTTTATCGGTCGTTTTTCAGTTAATGACCCTACTGAGCTTTCAAATCAGATTTATAAAACCATTCAATACGAAAGAGTTCCCATTTCAGATAACTTTGTTACAACCGCACTAAGCCTCGGTGAAATGTTGGATCCTGAAACTTATGGCAAGGAAGCAATGCTCCAACTGCAACAATGTTTCTCAGGGGATTGGACTTTTGACTGCCTCTTTGATAAGGATGTCAAATGGGATAAAAGCCAACTTATTCAGAAAGTTAACTCCAATACATTTAGCATCATTAACCATGATGGGCATGCCAACAATATCTATTGTATGAGATTGGAAAATGGAGATGAGAGTCAATTAACCAATACCAAACCCATTTTTGCGAAGTCACCGGGTTGTTATTCGGGAAACTTTGAGCTAGACTGTATTGCGGAACGACTTACCAGTAGTACCAGAACAGGATTGTTCGGGTGTGTATTCAACTCCAGGTTCGGTTGGTATAAACCGGGAGCGCCATTACAAGGATCCTCATATCAGGTACACCGAGCATTCTGGGAAGGATGCTGGAATGAAGACCTGGACTATTTCGGTGTGATAAATGAATATTCCCATAGGGTAATGTATACGCAATTTCATTATGACTGCCTACAGACAAACCTTTTTGGCGATCCGGCTGTGAAACTTATAGGTAAGGACCTTACTCCCTATATACGGGTAAGTATACCAAAGGGTGGTGAAAAATGGGAGCGTAATAGGGCTTTCGAGATCAAATGGGATTATAATATTGCCGATAACGTGACCATTGAACTATTAAAGGGTGAAATGGTTCAAGAAGTTCTCGCTTCCTCAGTGCCAGGTAATGGGCTCTATACATGGGATATTTCTGATGATATTCCCCTTGCCGATGATTACAAAATAAGAATAACCACTGATACTATTGTTGATCAAAGTGATTCATTTTTTGCCGTTGTAAAGAGATCACATCTGACATTGGTAACACCGAATGGCGGTGGTACTTATTTAAAGGATCGAGAGTATACCATAACCTGGAATGACTCCCTCAATGGAAAGGTGAGGTTGGATTTGATAAAATCTGGCAGCCTGTGCAGGACTATTACGGATTCAACTGAAAACAGTGGTTCCTTTACATGGAAAGTACCCCAAAGAATAAAAAACGATACAGACTATACCATTCGAATCACCGTTATTGACAAGCCGTGGTTGTATGATGAAAGTGATAATACAATAACAATCGAAAGTCCAATAGTAACAGTCCCTTATTTTCAGGACTTTGACTCTTTTATCGATACCGGTACAATTTCGCTAAGCGCATACTGGATCCAACTGGAAGAAGACAGCGCAGATTGGACGCTATGGCAGGGACCGACACCTTCACGATTATGTGTGACCCCTAATGAAACAGGCCCACTAGGAGACCATACATCGGGAAAGGGTAAATACCTCTATGCCGAGGCAAGTGATAATGAAAATACGACAATGCATATTGCATCGCCGGTTTTTACTTTTGATTCCGTTATAACTGCTGAACTCTCATTTTACTATCATATGTTCGATTTAGAGAGTTTTTTCATGGGAACGCTTCATATGGATATATGGGATGGTCTTTCATGGAAAAATGATGTTGTAACAATAAGCGGCAGCCAGGGTGACAAGTGGCATAAAAAGAGTTTCAATATGAATTCCTATGCAGGTAAAGAGAAGGTTCAAATTCGTTTCAGAGGCGATATCGGAAACGGTTGGCGCAGCGATATATGCATTGACGATTTTAACATTGCCGTTAATGTCGGAATAAATGAGAATATAGCTTTAAATCACTCCTTTTATGTGAGATATTTCAAATCCTGTTTATATTACCAGTTGCCTGATTTGAAAAATAAAATGGTGCACGTAACTATTATGCTCTATGATTTACACGGTAGATTGATAAAGACACTTGAGAATGAACGAAAGAAATCGGGTAGGCATTTAGTTAATCTTAACAGTGGGCAATCGAAACTCGCAACAGGTTTATATATGGTAACCTTTAAGGCAGGACCTTTTAAAAAGGTTATGAAAATAGTACACCTGTGATTGCATTGGAGTCGGCGGTACACATGATCTGATTTTTAAGGGGGTAAAATTATTAAGATTGTTAGGCTTTAATGATTCTGACTAGTGAACACTTATAGTATAAAAAAAAGCCCAATCCTCAAAATTGACAGATTGGGCTTATGTACTTAATGATTTTCTAGTTATTTATAATAGTAAAAGTCTTCTGAAAACCTGCAATTTCAACCCTACATAAATAAACGCCATGAGCAACTAAATCATTCCTGTTTATAGCTATAGAATAATTGCCAGCCCTTTGAATTTTATTTACAAGAGTGTTAATTAATTTACCTTGTATATTAAATAATTTAATATTTACATTTGATAATTTCTCATTTTCAGATATGGTATATAATAATTTTGAATTTCTTAATTCAATTTTATTAACAGCTGAATGTACAGAATTATTTATTGAAACCAGGGATGTATCAATGCTAAACATATCAATACATATATCACTACACCACCCATCATCTGTATCACTACTGGTTATTCCACGCAAACGAAATCGTACACGTTTTTTCTGCTCTACAGTATAATTGCCAGCGGTAATAAAATTCAAGTCAAGAAAATGCACATTCCATTGGTCACCATAATCATTATTTGTAAAGCTTACTTTACCTTCTTGCCAGGTACCATCTTTTCCAACCTGGACATCCAAATAAAGCTTACCCATAACCTGAAGACCACTGAACATGTGATAATAGAATAGTAATTTTGCAGTTGGAGTCTTGCTAAAGTCAAACTTAGGAGTTACAATACTAGCTTTTTTATTTGGGTTATTATCTCCTGAAGCTTCGATATATATGTACTTTCCATTTGCATCAGGATAGTCACCTTCCTTTGGTCCTGTTTGATCTGGTGTAGAGCCTGTCCTAGAGGGAGTTGGTCCTGAAAGAACAGTCCAATCTATATCATCGTCTGTACTCTGCATCCAATTTCCCGTTGCCTTATTGGTGGTAGACCAGTCATTAAAATCTTCTTTGTAGGGAACACTAAGAATCATCTCTTTCCTAATAGTAAATACAGGACTCTGACTTACTAAAGAACTATTAGTGAGATGGGTTACCTTAACAGAATAATTATTACCAGTAGCATACTCAGTAGTCACCTCCCAATCAAAGGTACCACTATTTGATACAGAGTTTGCTAATACTTTGTCTACTGAATTACCTTTAAAAAGTTCAATTTTTACATTTCCTGTAGTAACACTACTTGACCATTTTATTTGATACGTCAATCCTTGTTCAAGTTCCTCACCACCACTAGGAAAGGATAGTGTTAATGTTGGCTTTAAAGCGTTTTCGATGTCTCTATTTGATGGAGAACGTTTAAAGGTTTTATCGGGAAAAATTAAAAAGGATGCTGGAACACCACTTATACTTAATTCACGTTTAAAATCTGTTCCACCCTTATTTGAGGATACTGCATGGTGCTGTACATTGTTTCTACTACACCAACTTCTAAAAGCACTTTCGCTATCACCTGTGCTTATATTAACCGTTACAACAAAAAGGCCTCTAGATGAATATTGACTGTGTAAACTATTTGCGTGGGGAACCCGCCCTGGACAGCTTCCTCAACCATTGAACATGCCATCAACATAAACAGGTTTTCCCTTGTTTAGAAGATCATTATAGAGATCATAAGAATCTCCATCTAAGGTAGTAAACTGGATGTTAGAAACTTGGGCAAACCCTAAGGTTGCAAAAAGCATTATAAAGCTTACCCGCTTAAATAATGGTACCATCGCACCCATCCTTTGAAAAAATGATTGGAAATGTATTAATTTAGAATAAACCTTATTTACATTTTTTGGATATTTGCTCTGTAATTCCTTCCAATTTAAAAGCTTAAATAAAATCTTCGTGTTTTATATAAATAATTTGGTATACGCAGTTTAAACCGTTCAATTTTATAGTATCATTATATAATATACCATATTTTCTTTAAAATGGAAGAAATATTAACCTTTCTTATAAGTAGTTTTTCCAATTTTTCAGAAAATAAATAATTCTATCAATCTAATGTTTATAAACATAGCATGGATTTAATTGTTTTTTGTGATTTAAATTAGAAATTTATTGGAATCAATAAATCTTTTCATGGATTTCTAAAAAAATTAAAATGCATTTAAAAAAAGTTTTTGATGGTCGGCTAACGTTTTGTAAAACAGCCGTAGAGCCTCTGTTGCACCTGCGCAGGGATTTTGGTTTTTTGCTGTTGGCCGATCGTTTTCAGCTGTATTCTTAAACGCGTGCATCTTGTTTCTAACCCTATTAGTTCATTTACAATATAGAAAATTTGAAGTAGATGTTAGGTTCTTCTCTTTGACTTGATCATTCTTGCAACATCACGGCCATTTCGTATAGTTGGGGGTAATCCACCGCCAATTTCAGTCCATTGTCCAATCATATAAAAGTCATTTACAGAGGAAAAGGTCTTGGGTAGACGAAAGCCTGAGAAAGACTTCATCATCCATTCTGTTGTTAGTATCCAACCTTGTGTTGAACCATACCAATTGCCCGTATATCGTTCGCAGGTAATAGGCGTAGCTACATCACTTGTTTCAACATTGTTAATTATTCCTTTAAAATGCTCTTCAAGTCCTCGAATAGTTTCAAATAATATGCGCTTCTTTTCTTCCCTGTATCTTTCTTTATTTGAATAGATCTTTTTCCATTCAGTATAGTCAGATGCGTATTGAACAACTAATACAGTATTTCCTGCACTTGCCATTTGGGGATCGTTTGAGTATTGGTAAACACTAAGTCTATCATGTTTTTCACTGTTAATAGTTACAGGATTCGATAATGGCAGATTTATCCTTTTGGGCATAGAAATGAGATTCCATTCATCCTTCATTTTTATGCCAATACTAACTTGAACAATGCTCTGATGAATCTCCTTTTTTTGAAACAAGCATTCATAGTCGGCATTTTTTACTCTGCCTTCAAGTAAAGTGTTAAATACAAAGTTAGCATCACATGCTGCAACCACGTTTTTAGCGTATTGCACTCGACCATCTTCCAGTTCAATCCCAGCCGCTCTATTGTTTTCAAATATTATCCGTTTAACCTTTGACTGATACATTATTTCTGCACCTACTGCTTTGGCTTTCTCCTCAACGGCCAGAGCTATCGGTAACGAACCACCAAGTGGATATGCAGCATATCCACGATTCAACATTCCAAACACAATAATTGGACCGGCCATTGGAACATCTGAAAAACCTATTATTGCCGGAATAGCTTCACGAAGAAATGGACTTTTTAACCTGTTACACCATTCTTTGCAAGAAGTGCCAGCCCATTTCCTAATTGTAAGTAACGTTGGCAGTGACTTAATGACCTGAAAGATACCTTCAATAGTAGGTGTGAACTCAATCATACAGAAATTCTGTGCAGAACGAATTGCACTGCACCATTCTTTAATTTCCTTATAATCATCTGGAGATATTCTTAATAATTCCTTTTCAAGGAGGTAATGATTTGTATAAAGGTTCAAAACCTGGTTATTCATTCCTTTATAAATTCCAAAAGAATCAATATGTTTAAATTGGGTTTTATCGATTACACCCAGGGTCTTCCAAATCTTATAGAAACCTTGTCCCTTTCTGCTTCCCATGAAATAATCAATACAATAGTCGAAAGTATAACCAGACCTTTTCCACGCTGTGCATACTCCACCAGGAAGATAGTGCTGTTCAAAAACCTTAACTGACAATCCTGATAGTCTGGAATGGACAGCTGCTGACAATCCAGCCATGCCAGCACCAATTATTGCTACGTCAATTTGATTATTAGTTATATTCTTTTTCATGTTTTTGAAATTGTCTCTTTTATTAGCGTTAGTTTATTAAAAATGAATTTTCATGCACGAGGTTTTGTTGTCTTTCATACGGCGGAGTATGTCGGCAAACGGGCCATATGATGCACTATCATCAAAATCCAAATTCTGCACTATCAACTACACTTTACTCTGTACAATTGATGTAAAAGCTTAAATCTATACGTTCATCATATGTTTTCAAATCCAACCAACACAGCCTGAATATCATTGCATTTTTAAAAGGTCTATTATTTTAGTCAAATTCCAAAGTTGCAGTACCCTAATAACAATGAAATACATGATTCCTTATATATAAACAACAAAAAATTGACTCAGAGTAAAGATATCGTTCCCCAATGGGAGCGGCAGATTGTGTGTGTATAGATTTGATATTCTATCAGTTATAAGATTGTATAGATTATGAGTTGTTCGACATGCATCTAATGGTTGAGATGTAAAATGATGGGTTGTTCGACCTGCATCTAATGATTCAGATGTAAAATGATGAGTTGTTCGATGAGCACCTAATGATTCAGCCATAAAATTATAAGCTGCACGACGTGCAACAGCAAAGTCAGCGGCTGACTCATGAGGTGCAGCACGTGCAACACGGGAATTTGGTATAAAATTATAAGATTTTGATTTGCATCTCTTAAAAAAGCGGTAAAATTACCCGATGCACCACCTAAAACTCATGATTTTGTGATAAAATCCTGTGTTGTTTGTGCTGCAACTAGTAAAAAAGTTTCTAAATCATGTGTTGCACGTGGTGCAACACCTAGTTCAGCCGTGAACTCAACCGCTGTTCGTGCTGCAACACGGGTAAAATCAAGGGTCCTGGGAGATTCAGTGATTTTTACATAGAATGAAATAAATTTATTTGGGGGTTCCCTTCGCTCTGCTCAGGTCGCCGTGGCTCCGGGCTCGGCTATTCGCCTCGGTCCCGCAATATGCGGGACTAAACCCTTCACCTGGCTAACCCAAAAGATTTAGGATAGGCAGCAGACACACCATTTTTGCGCGATATACTTAATTATCATCCTGGGTATCCTTTTATCGTGGCCATCCTGATTCAGACATTTTATAATAATGCCATGTAAAGTCGATGTTTTCTATGTCGCCCCTTCAGGGCTTGGGTGTTTTTGGGATTTTACATTGATCCAGGGTGGCGCTTCGCTTACCCTGGGCTAGTATGTTTCGCGCTTTCAGCGCTGAATAAGGTTTATTGTCTTGGGCAACTGAGATGGGAGAGTGGAATCGGTTATGTGGTTTTTAACTTTAGCTCACTTCATGCACTTTGAACTCCCGACTTTTTATATACTTATAAATCCGCTCCCTGACGGTCGGGGCACGGCATGGGTTTACTATTTTTTATGACTTTGGACTTTCAACAATCTTTTGATCTTTTGCGATAAGGATGTGGAAGGTGTGGAGCAGTATTTTTGCAGAGCAAAAATACCGTAACGAACGCGGAGCCTGGAGCAGCCTGGTCTGATTGGTGCGAAAAAACTATACTGTTCAAATCCCGATTTATCGGGAGCGAAGCGAGAATCGCCCAAATAGCTTTAAATACATTTAAGGTCTTCAAAAGCAGAATAGGAGAGTGATGCTCTCTAAGGTAAAGAAAAAACACTGAGCAGGTTTCAGTGTTTTTTCTTTTTTAAAGGATTTGTTGTTGGATTATGTTTTAGAATAGCCACCAACGGGTAACATGGATAGAATTATATTTAAAAAAGGAGAGGGCTAATCTTTTTAGTTGTAGTTTATGAACAAAACATTTTAAAAATATAAAAACCGATACTAATGTATCATGTGATAAATATGAAAGAGAAAAACATTAAATATTTTAGTATGCTATTAACATCAACAATTCATTATATCGGATTTTGGATCATAGGTGGTTTTCAATTTAGTTTGATAATGGATAGTACTCTTGATGGTAAACAATTAGGTTTGTTTGGAAAAGTAATTTCGATTTTTGTTGCCATTTGGGAACTACCATTTTCATTAATAACGATACCATACTTTCTAATAAATGGATTTTACGAAGCATTTGATTTGTTGTTTTTAATCGGTGTCTCTGCAGTGGCAAGCCTTTTCTGGGGTTGGCTGATTGTATTTATTGTTCTTAAGGACACAACTAAATAAAACATCGCTCTTGAAGTGGAATCGATCTTGAGCATCCAGGTGATCAAGGATTCACCCCTTCAGAGAATACATGTAAAAGAAGATTGTGAAGGAAACTATTAACAATACTCTACACAACATTAACCAATTTTTAACATAAAAAGAATTTTGTTATTTTCCATAGAATAAAAGGTTGTTTCGTAAGATTGTTACGATAGTATAGGACCAAACAATGAACCAAAAAGAAACCAGAGAAAAAATTCGAAAAGAGTTAGAAAAACTTGATAGAAAGCAAATGGTACATTTTGCTTGGCGTTGTGCTGTGTATACCTTGCCCATTTTAGGGAGTCGCGGTAATTTTAATTTTTGGAGAAAAGAAGTTAGACAAACGTATATGTATGCAATTTTTTCTGCTTTAGATTTTAATGCTATCATAAGCGTCACCGAGGCCTATGCTGTCGCCAACGCCTCCAACAGCGCCAGCACCGCCGCCAACGCTGCCCGTGCCGCCTTCGCTGCCCGTGCCACCTTCGCCGCCTACACGGCCCGTGCCGCCGCCACAGCGGCCTATGCCGGCGACGCCCCCGACACCACCTACGCCACCTACGCCGCCAACTCCGCCGCCAATGTGGCTCGTGCCGCTTTCGCCGCCGCTGCCGCTGCCAAAATTAATATAAATTTCGAAACTATAATATTAAATGATATAAAAGCTATGCAGCAAGGTAAGAAGATTGATCAACAAATATCTACTGATTTGTATGGCGAGGTTTGGGATAATTTTCAAAAAGCGCTTGAAAAAGAAGGGTGTGCCTACTGGGGACGATTATATATGAGCATAATGGATACTGGATTCATTTTGGACCCAGATGCATTAGTAAGACGTATCAATGTTCCCAAAGAAATTAGGGCACAGGGCGCTTCTGCTGTGGCCAATTATTTGGAAGAATTGGAAAAGGGAGCTAAACGGCTCAATGAGGCACGAATCATTATTCTTGGCGATAAGGGAGCTGGAAAAACATGTATAGCAAGAAGATTGATTAATCCTTCTGCTCAGATGACAACTAAGGAAGAGAGTACTGCCGGTGTGGATACCACACTTTGGAAATTAAAGAAAGAAAATATAAATGTGCGAATATGGGACTTTGCCGGGCATACAGTCACCCATGCAGTGCATCAATTCTTTTTGTCCGAACGATGCCTTTATATCATAGTATATGATGGACGAACAGAAGAGCGTAACAGGCTGGAATATTGGCTAAATCACATGAAAAATTATGGGGGCAACTCAGAGGCCATTATTTTGGTTAATAAACAAGATCAGCATTCTGTTGATATTCCAATTAATAACCTTAAAGAGCAATTTAATGTCATAAGGGATTATACATTTTCAATTAAAGATGATAAACAAGAATTAGAAACTTTCAGAAATGATGTAATAGAATATATCAATAACAATCCCTCATGGAATAAGCAGGAGATACCAAAAAACTACTTTCAGGTAAAGGAAAAATTAGAAGAGCTTTTTACTGAGTGTGAAAAAAAACATGGAAAAGAGCATATTTCAAAGAAAGAGTTTAAAGAGATAGCTGTTAAAAGCGGTGTAAGTACCACAGAAAAACTCCTGGAAGCCCTCCATTTTCTGGGAGTCTGTTTGTGGTATAAAAAAATGGAAGATTTTGACACCCTGATACTAAATCCAGAGTGGCTAAGCCATGGTGTGTATAAAATTATTAATTGGGTAAACGAGAATAAAAAATATGCACTTTCTTTAGAAGATTGCATCGCTGTTTTTGAAAATGATGCCTGTCGTTTCCCCTTTCAAAAACACAAATTCCTTTTTAAGTTGATGAAACATTATGAGTTGGCATATGAAACAAAGAGAGGAGACCAACTCATAATACCCCATTTATTAAAAGAAGATCGACCTGCTAAACTACCTGATTTTCTTGTTGGAGAGAGCTTAATGTTGCGGTACAAAGCAGAACAACCACTGCCTCCCCACACCATTTCCCGTTTTATTGTTAGGCATAATATGGATATAAAAAAGGAAAAGCAGGAATATCTGGTTTGGCGCTATGGTGTTGTGCTTGATGATGGCAATGGCAATGTTGCATTAGTGCGAGAAGAAGATCGAACCATTAGTGTTTTAGTAAAAGGGCAGGACAAAACAAACTACATCAGCACATTAAGAGAGACCCTCAATGATATATTTGCCAGTTATAAAAGTGAAAAACCGGAATTACAATATCGGATAGAACCACCTGAACAGAATGCTGCTGAGTTTGATATGAAAAAAGATATTTGGTTACCAGATAAAAAGATTATCAACCATGTTGTTGATAACGAACCCTACTATGAAGATAACACTCGGCAGCGTATTGATTTACATTATACGGTAAATGTATTTAATATTTCCGGTGATAATACAACGATAGGCGGACATGCAAATACATATTCACTTGACCAATCAAAAAATGTCTTAAATTTTAATAACTGCAACATCGATTTACAGGGTAATTTGAATGCTTTGGCTCAGTTGCTTTCTGAAACGGGGAATGAGGATGAGGCAGAGCAGTTAACTAATGCTGCAAACATGCTTGAGCAAGCAGAACAATGTAAAAGCAAAGAAGAGGTTAAGAAAAAGGGTATCGTCAGTCGGTTAAAACGGTTAGTGGATGACTTAAGTAACGAAGAATCCCGATTGCACCAAGCTGTGGAAGGTGTTAAGCATGGTATTGGAATTGTACAGGATATTGCAAAAGGGTATAATGATATTGCCCAATGGGTGGGTTGGCCACAAGTGCCAAAACCGTTTCTGAAAAAAGGTGAGTAAAAGGAATTTATTATTTTAAATACAAAGCGGTTCTATTATTCATCAAGCTTTGACTGAATATGAAACGTTCATTAAATCTACATCGCATCAATTTGTAAACGAGTTCACAATTATTTAAAAATTTATCATCTTGAAAAACCTAGCTATGCATATAATAGGGCATAAAAGCAAAGGCTATGGTAAGTGCTGTCACGATCCATAAAAAAAGCCCCACCAGAGGCAGGGCTTTTTTAAATATAAACTACTAACGTAGAGTATTACTGAGCTTGTGCAGTAAGTGTTACATCGTCAATAAGCACTTCGGTTGACTCATTGGAGTAGGTTTTAAGATTGTTAAAACCGCCAATGCGTACAACGTGAGTTCCTGCAGCAAGAACGCCGCAATCGAGTTCAACATACTGCCAACCAGTGGTCTCTTCACTACCACCATTGCCATTACCAGCTACTCGAGCAAGATAGTCATTGGAACCAGAACCAATAAGATTGTTGTCAACAGAGACAAGCATCTCACTGTATTCGTTGCTCTCGTAATCGGGTGTCTGGGTCAGTTTGTAACGAAGCGTAAGGGTTACCTGACTGGCATTATCCAGGGTAACGCTCGCGTGCCAACCGGCAGACATGTTATTGATATCTGCTCCGTCAATGCCACCAAGAGCAACTTGGATTGCACCACCAGAGTATCCAGCACCATCTAATTGGGTACCAGAAGCATAGGCTGGCTGGTTGGTTGAACGGAAGAGGTCATCGCTGTAGGCGAACACACCGGAGTGTACATCGAAGTTTTCATCGATGAGTGTAACAGTGCCTGCAGAAACAGTCAGTACTGCAGTTGCAGCTACCTCAGAGCCATAGGCATTGGATACAACAGCGTAAAAGAGCGCACCATTGTCTGCTGAGGATACTGAGGAGAGAGTGTAACAATTACTGGTGGCACCAGCTATAAGCTGACCATCACGATACCATTCATAGGTAAGAGGATCGCTTCCTGTTGCCATAACACAGAACGTTGCAGCTTCACCTTCACCTACGGTAAGGTTTTGAGGATGCTCGGTGATCACCGGCGGTTCTTGTGCTGCTTCTCCAGTGATAACAACATCATCAAACTCTACAGAGCAGTATTCATTGTTGTAGGTTTTTCTGTTGTTGTATCCACCAATGTAAAGCCAGTGGCTTCCAGTGGGCAGTACACCAAGGTTTGCAGTAAAGGTCTGCCATCCAGTGGTCATATCACTGCCACCATTACCATCACCAGTAAGACGAACTACGTAGTCGTTACTGCCAGAACCGTAAAGAGTTTGGTCCATTGCAACAAGTACTTCACAGTATTCACTGCTCTCGTAGTCTTTGGCCATGGTAAGATTATACTTGAGTGAGAGCGATACTGATTTCTCTTCACTTAAGTAGAAGTAAACGCGCCATGCTCCAGACATACCACTAATAGAGGCGTTGTCAATTCCACCAAGGTCGACTTTAACCGCACCGTCGCTTGTTGGACCACCATCAACCACATGTACACCAGAGGCATAGCTGGGTTGCGCTGTTCCACGGAACTGATCATCCACATAGGAGAAGTTGTTGGAGCCGGTGTTGAAGTCTTCATCAATAATGGCAAGATTTGGCTCTTCAACAGAAATAGTCATGATCTGACTGGCCACAGAGCCGTACGCATTGGAGACAACAACATAGCACTCGGTGCCATTATCAGCAAGGGTTGCTTCTTCAAATGCAGTGTAGCAATCTGAATTAAGACCTTGTACCAGGTTGTTATTATGATACCATTCATAGGTAAGCGGCGCAGTACCATCTGCTGTTACACAGAGAGTTGCTGCCTCACCAACCTGAACAGTCAGGCTACCAGTCCAATCGGTCAAGATTGGTGGTGTGCCATCCTGTTGCGTTGTAAAACTGTACACATCAGAGACTAATGATTCAGTACCTTCGCAATCGGCTTTTACAATAATCTCATAGGTGGTGCCTGCTGTTAGGCCGGTAAGAGATACAACGTTAATCTGTCCGTGGGAGATCCATGCTGACCAGGTGCCACCGGCAACGCGGTATTGGTATTCGTGGCTGGTTACTTGCATGTTTGGATCCCAGGCAACTTTGGCTGAGGTCTCGGTGATATCCGAGGCAATCAGATTGGTTGGGGTGGGACAGTCTGTTGGACCTTCTGTGTAAAATGAATACACATCTGACCATTCAGAGTTGCTCCCTTCACAGTTGGAGCGCGCCATTACTTGGTATTCCGTGCTTGGTGTTAATCCTGTTAAATTTACAAGGTTGAGGCCAGTCAATATTGGCTCACTCCAGCCACCACCAGCTTGGCGATACTGGTATTCGTAGGACATTGCATCCATGTGTGGATCCCATGCCACAGTTGCAACAGTTTCGGAAACATTGGAGGCAATCAAACCAAGAGGTTTGTAACATTCCCACACTCCCGGTGTGCTGAAATTGTATGTCTCACAGGGAGTCGAGATATCTGGACTGCAGATTGAGCGAACTTCAAATTGATAATTGGTGTTTGAAGTAAGGCCTGAAAGTGGTGTCCAGTTTGTAGATACTGAGTTCCATCCGGACCAGGTAGTTCCTGAAACACGATAGCGGTATTCATAGTTTGAGACATCCTGTACTGGGTCCCAGGCGATATCTGCAGAGGTTTCACTTACGTTGGATGCTACCACACCACGTGGTGTAGGACATCCCTCTGTAGTGAAGCTAAAGTAAGAACTGTATGAGGTACAATAGGAATAGACTGCACTAAGAAAAATCTCATACTCGGTACCTGATTTTAGTCCGGTAATAGTTGTACTATTTGATTCTACAAACACATTTTCCATTTCCACAATAGGAGGGCGAACCGCATTATAATAGTAGCTGTACTCTAATGCATCGGGCATATTGTCCCAGCTAAGAGAGACCTCTGTCTCACTGCTTGAAACCACATGAATATTAGTCGGCTGTGGGCAGTCAAGCGTTGTAAAAAGTACTGGCGCAGAATACTCAGACTCACACTCATCAGAGCAGATTGACTTGACGCGGAAAGAGTAGTCACTACCCATTCTCAAATTTAAAAGATCTACTTCGGTATTTGGTGTTTGAGCAAGAAGTAACCAGTTGCCCGCGGTGCCCCAACGATACTCCACCATATAGGAACTGGCCTCAGCAACAGCGCCCCAATAGAGCGTTACTGCTTCCATGGTTACATCTGCAGCATAGAGTCCTGAAGGGATTGCACAGGCATCATTACAGGGACCATTTTTTGAGAGCTTAATGTAGACATCGTCAACACCTGCTTCAATAAGACTTCCACCGCCTGCATCAGCAGCTTCAACAACAATGCGTACATCCTGACCAGCAAATTGACCAAGGTCAACTTCTAGCTTTTCCCAGGCAGCGCCTTTAATTGCGTTGGTACCCCGTACATCAAGAACCGTTTCAGAAGATGCACCAACCACTGAAATGGTGAGGTAATCTTCACTGGCACTATTTGAGTAGTGGGCAAGGTAGTAGGAGAATCCCATAACCAATTGGCTTGATTGGGGCAGTGAAATAACTGGCGATGTTATTGAGGTTTTACCATTGTCAATATCATAACTTCCTACACCACTACCAGCAAGCGGTCCTGTTGACAGATCATAGGTGCCACTGACAACGGTGCCAAGCTGATAGGTTGTTCCACTGTAAGAGGTGGCCTCAGGAACGGCACGTTTCCATTGACCAGCAGTGGCATTATCAGTACCGTTAAGGTTGACGGTCCATCCGGTTTCTATATCGAAATTATCAGCGAAGATTAGATAACTATCATCTGACCTATAGTAATCAACAACAACATCATCAAATTCAGATTTTTCTGAATCAGATGCTGTAAGGCGAAATTTATAGGTGCCACCAAAGGTAAGGGTGACGTTGGTTTCCAGCTCTGTGGGATCACTGAAGATCACTTCACCGGGTCCTTCAAGGCAGGTCCATTCATAAGACAATGATTGTCCCTGAGGAAGGCCATCATCTTCAACTCGTCCAGAAAGGCCGACAACACTCACTGGATGAGACACATACTGAAAATCTCCAGCGTCTACCATGGGTGGATAGTTGGTGGTACTTGTACCAAGTTGATAATTGATAAAAAAGTCACGACCTTCAGCTTCATAGCTTTGTGGTAGGCCAGTAGCAGCGGTAACCACAGAACCACCCTGTACATCAGTCAGTACAAAGCTTTCCACGGTAACAGGATCGGTCTCCCTATCATCGCCAACATAAAGCACCCAGTCATAGGCTTGGCTGTTGTCAAGGAAGTTTTCCTCAATGAGCGAGCTTACATCAAAGACAAAGGTGAAGGGACGTGCGGTGGTTGTTCCATCAAAGGCGTAAGGACCATTCCCAAAGAAAGGAGGGTACCATACTGCATTGGGAACATTATTCACATTAACATTTAAGAAGATCTCATCGCGCTTGGCATGGTTAAGCGTCACCTCTGCAAGCATGCGTGGTTCTGGATTTTCCAGGGGGCGAATAAAGAAAACCAAATCATTCTGGCCAACAATCTGCGATCTGGTCGGAGGGTTGGGGCCATTAATCACCAAGGAGGTTGGTCTGATCGCATCATAGGCTACCCATACAAATCCACTATCTTCATAGCCGATACCCCAGGAATTGGCAACACGCAATGCTCCCAGTTCACCAGTATCAATGTCACCATTACCATTTACATCAATCCAGATATCGTCATTATAGCCGACTATAGTCATGGCGTGGCCACCTTCATAGCCATCGGCATGGGTCACACCATTTTTACCATGTTCTGAATCATCCTCAGTGGAATTAGGGTTATCACCAATAGGGGACAGTTGCCAACTGTAGACCCAGGTACCAAAAATAAGGATCTCTCCATTGACAAGGAGTTCCTTGATGGAACGGAGAAAACTATCTGTTTTCTGCGCATCACTTTCAAGATAGGGGATATAGTTATCCACACGAAAGTTTAAGGCATTGCGCCAAACAGCTGGATCATCGGACCATCCACGGTAATTAGTCTCGGGAATGCGAGAACCATAATAGGGAAACTCAGCCCAGGTAGCACAGCCGTGTTTGAGCAGTGTTGGATAGGCTGAACCAAAACTGGACCCACCGTCGGTACCGCCATTAATCAAATTGTACAACCATTTGGGTGAAAACTTTTTTGTGTCGTCCTGATTCTTTTGGTCCCAATCATACTTCTTGGCAAAGTAGTAGCTCAACTGGTAGTAAGCAATGGAAAAGGCAACACAGGAACCAAGACCGTCCTGATGACGAATGGGAGGAAAGTACTTAAGCGTGCTATTGTCAACGCTTACGGGTAGGGCGATTTGGCTGGCCATAGTTTCGGCAGCTAAACCACGTTTACCTTGGGACACACGAGAGAGACCGAGCTCATTGAGCGCGACCGCTTCGACTTTGACACCATGCTTTTTAAGCAGGGTGCTCTTCTCCTCTTCGGTCATGGGAATCAGACCGGTCCGTTGAGGATCCGAGCTATTTGCCACTGTATTGCTCAAAGTAACCAAACAGAAGAGCAACACCAGTGTTGAAAAAGTAATGAGGCCTTTTGACCAGCTCAAAACTTGTTTCATAAGGTAACTCCTTCTTTTAATGAAAAGTGTTAGTGTAACAGTGCAAATAATTAAAATTGTGTAACAAAGCACTAAAAAATTAGCACTTAAAGGTTAATGAAATGTGAGAACAGCATTATTTTTTTAGAAAAGGTAACGTTCACTTTTAACACGGATTCTGCTACACGATAGAAAATTCAAGAAGAGACACCTCATGCTGGACTTATAACTACGCACTTAGATAATTCTTCCTTACCCCATCTGATAGCTCTTTTGATGAAAAAAGTGTTCGCCCATCCCCAACACTTCACCCATAATATACAAAGTGAACTGCATAAAATATCAAGAAAAACTTTTAATCAAATTAAGCATTGTAATATATTATTATATGGGGAAAGGAATATCTGTTATCAGGAGTAAGTACAAATGAAGCGTCGGCCAGGAATAGAAAAAGCCAAGGAGTTTATTCTATCAAATATTGATACGGGAAAATTCTGCGCTGGCATGTTACTTCCTTCTATAAAGGAGCTTGCCAGGTTTGCGGGAGTCTCCTTTGTAACTATGTGGAAATCCATCGATGCGCTTCGCAATGAGGGTGTGCTTGAATCAAAGAGCGGCGGCAAACGGATGATGGTCAGTGCCAAAGGAGCACGTCCACCGTCAATTCGTCGTATCTCTCTCAATGAAGTTAAGGAAGATCGCCCGGTTGCAGGCCCCTTATGGCAGGTTGTCAAGGAGCGCATTAAAAGAGATATTCTCACCGGTCGCTACCAGGCAGGCATGCAACTTCCCTCGCACAAGGAGCTCCAGTCCTTTTATGATGTATCCTTTCCTACATTAAAAAAGGCTTTAGATGTATTGGCCTCTGAGGAGATCATCACCGCCTTTCATAAGGGATATATGGTACCAGCACTGAGCGCCTCTGATAATCACACCCGGATTGTCGCTTTGGGATGCGGTTGGGAGGATGGTCGAATTTGGACCGACTATCTGGATAAAAACTACTTTCGTATATTAGAAACTGAGTGTATCAATGCAAAGATCGGGCTTGATATTGTCGTCTACTACCGCACCGATGATGAGCTAAACTTTATCCATTCTGCCACACTCAAACCCTATGATTTAAAGGGTGAGAATGTGTTGGGTATTGTGTACGTGGTTGCCAATTTAGAGATCAATCCTGAGGAGATTCTAAAGAAGGTTGCCATTCTTAAGAAACCGGTGGCCGTGTTAGATGTGGTTGGTGGATGGAGTTTTCCTGAGTTTGTGATAAACAGTCCCCACTTTCACTTTTTTACAGCCACAGCAACCACGCGCCCTGCCATCCAGGTTGCTCAATATCTTCTGAGTATGGGGCATAAACGGGTGGCCTATTTTTCTCCCTTTCACAAGGCCTTTTGGTCGCAAATACGATATCAGGGTATTGTTGACACCTATAGAACTGCGGGATATCCTGAGGGGGTTACACCCTACATCCTTGATCAGTATCGCTATCAGTGGGATTATTTACAGGACCGTGAAGATCCCGAAGATATTTCTCAGCTTATTGAGGAGTACAATAAATGGAAAACCTTTGCCACAAATGATTTCTTTCGTCGGTTTGGTAACATCAGCTACAGTATCTCTCGCTATCTTACTGAATGGAATTGTGCCAGCGGTGAAATTTTCCACCGTATGGTCCCGCTCTTTGAGAAAGCCCTTGCCTATGAAGATATAACCGCCTGGATCATGGCCAATGACTTTGCTGCAACCCTGGCCCTGGACTTTCTAAAAGAGCGCAATGTTAAAACCCCACAGCATCTTTCGGTAATTGCCTTTGATAATACTCTGGGTGCAATGGAAAACCGACTCACCTCCTACGACTTTAACAGTAGTGGAATCATCAGTTGGATGCTACGGTTTATAACCCGTCCCTCCTCCTTTGGTAAGGCTAAACGGAAAAAGGTGTTTGAGCCCGAAGGTACCATTGTTGAGCGAAGAACAACTGGGCAAGCAACCTAGTGCCTCTAAGTCCAGCTTGACCATTGCTAAATCCTGAATTTACATTGTTAATAGTAATTTTTAGTAGGGATACTCGTTTATTCTTTTATGTAGTTTAATCCCCTTCAATCGCACCACCGAATGGTTCAGAAAAGCACGAGTGGTTGTTTGAGGCGAAGCCGAGTTTAACGAGTGCCTGAACCTGAGGTGAAAAAGTGCGATTGCGGGGTGTGATTTTAACCACCCTTAAAAAATGGAACTACATGCTTAACTAAGCCATACACTTAGAGATAAAATATTGTTACTACTCAGATATACCTTTAGCTAAGTCTTGTGAGACAGTCATTCCTGTACGCTTTTAGCGGGAATCTATGTTTAATTTTTGGGATATACCTGAGTTGTATTACAATAAATACATAGATTTTAAATACTATTAAAAGCAGGGAGGTATGACAATGAAAAAAACAAAATGGGGAATATTAGGATGTGCCAAAATTGCAACCGGGCTTGTTATACCTGCTCTCAAGCAGAGCACACTCTGCGAGGTGGTGGCTATTGCCTCACGAAACGAGGAAAAGGCCCGCTCCTTTGGTGAAAAACTTGGCATTGCTAGCTGCTATGGGAGCTATGAAGATCTATTGGCTGATCCTGAGGTTGAGGTAATCTATAATCCACTTCCTAATCATCTTCATGTACCCTGGACAGTTAAAGCCTTGGAAGCCGGCAAGCATGTACTCTGTGAAAAACCCTTTGCCTTGGATTATGCCGAGGCTCTCAAAATGGCTGAGGCTGCAAAAGGATTCTCACAATTAAAGGTGATGGAAGGATTTATGTACCGCTTTCATCCTCAATGGGAAGAGGTGGTCTCTTTAGTTCGATCTGGAGCGATTGGAACTTTGGAAACAATCCAATCAGCCTTTTCCTATTATAATAGCAATGACGAGGATGTGCGCTACATTTATAAAAATGGCGGTGGTAGCCTTTATGATTTGGGTTGTTATAACATTTCATTGTCGCGACTACTTTTTGGATCTGAACCGAAGCGGATCTGTGGATTAATCGATAGAGATCCTCGGTTTGAGATTGATAGAATCACCTCGGGTATGCTTGACTTTGGAACTGGCACTGCAACCTTCACCTGTTCAATCCAGATGGTTCACCATCAGCGAGTAAATATATTTGGCTCTACTGGTCGTATTGAAATTGAGATTCCCTTTAATGCTCCTGCAGATCGCCCCTGTCGTTTATGGTATCAAAAGGATATGGACATTGAGGAGAAGAGCTTTCCAGTCAGCAACCAGTTTACCATTCAGGGTGACCGCTTTGCTCAAGCAATTTTAGAAGATACGCCAGCGCCCTATTCCTTAGAGGATATGGTTGCCAACACCAGAGCAATTGATTCGCTCTTCCAAAGCGCAAAACAACAGTGTTGGGTGAGCTTAGAGTAGGAAAATTACTGATAAACTCGAACCCAATCCACATGCATTTTCAAGCCCTCACCAGTGTAGTTTCCGGAAGCTGGGGTACCGGAATACATGTAGGTGCCACCTACCGCGATGTTGAGAATCATAAAGAATTCATGATGGAAAAAGGGATTTCTTGATAGGGGCAAGGAGTAGTAAAGCTCATTATTAATCAAGCCCATCATGACATCTTCCCGCCATTCGATGGTGTACACATGGTATCCTCTATCAGGAATTGGATAGTCTCGAGAAATATAGGTGTACTCATTGGGGTATCTGTTTCCAAAGTGGGTTGTAAAATGAACCATATCCGGTTGGGTGCCACCCACTTCCATGATATCCACCTCACCGCATTTTGGCCAATGTACTTCACCGGCAGCGCTGTTTCTTCCTACATTAGCTCCCATAAGCCAGAAGGTTGGCCAAAGTCCTGCATCGCCATAGGGGAGTTTTATCCGCGCCTCAATGCGACCATACTTGACTTCGTATAAATCTTTGGTTACTAACTTGGAAGAGGTGTAACGATTGTTTTCAAATTTTGCAGCAATGACAAGCTCACCATTCTCTATTTTGGCATTGTCCTCTTCATAGGTTTGCAATTCCTGATTTCCCCATCCAACTTGAAAAGGATAATAGTTAGCGCCATTACCGGTTTGGTGAGTCCATTTTGTGGCGTCAATAGAAGGACCATCAAACTCGTCACTCCAAACAAGATTGTTGAATTGGCTGACAAAGACATCATCGTCCATGGTTTGACAGGTGAACAGAAGCGATGCAATCAAACAGACGAACATTAAACTATACTTTTTCATGTCACAACCCCTTGTTTTTGCTACTACGTTTTACTGTACTATAGAATTGGCTATAATATAATAAAATTATTCTTCTATTGTTCGATAGAGTAGCATTTCTTATCCTGGTGGCCAGGAGAAATACGCAAGAATAGCCTAGGTCCAGCAATATTCTCTTTCAAAGGGAATAGGGGGGATTATATTTTTAGACATATAGCCAGTATCAATTGGTTACTTTCCTTTAAAAAACCAAGGAACGATTCATGGGATCACCAAGGGCAGAACAATTTAGTAAAGAGCGTACGTTGCTGAATGAGACGGTCATGAAATATGCTGATCTCCCGTTAAAAAGGTTTTTTAGCCTGGATTCACAGATGTATCGAGAGGGTGCACTCTCACCAAAGGTAAAGGAGTTGCTTGGATTAGTATCCTCCTTAGTGCTTCGCTGCGATGACTGTATCAAATATCATGTGATCCGCTGTCATGAGGAGGGAATAACCAGTGAAGAGTTAGAGGAAGGCTTAAGTGTCGGCCTTGTTGTGGGTGGTTCCATTACAATTCCACACCTGCGTAGAGCCTTTGCATTGTGGGATGAGTTACAAGAGGAAAAAAATAGTAAGAGCTTTGAAGCCTAACAGTTAAATGAACATCGAGATAAATTACATAAGGAGAAAGCTGTGTCTGAGAAGATAATTGTTGCCAGTGACCATGCTGGATTTGCAATGAAGGAGTATCTAAAGAGTGAATTAAAGAAGCGTGATTTTGAAGTAGAGGATGCTGGAACATACAACACTGATTCCGTTGATTATCCAGTGTATGCAGCAAAACTATCAGAAGCTGTAGCGAGTGGTGCTGTAAACAAGGGTGTTTTAGTGTGTGGGTCTGGTATTGGTGCTTCAATGACTGCGAATCGCTTTAAAGGTGTCCGTGCAGCGCTCTGTACCTCAGTGGAGATGGCAAAGCTCTCTCGTATGCATAATGACGCTAATGTGCTTGTTGTTGGTGGACGGCTTACTTCGGAGGAAACAGCCTCTCTTATGCTCGATGCCTGGCTTACCACGGAGTTTGAAGGTGGGCGTCATCAAAATCGAATTACATTGATGGACAGTGTCAATGGTGAAGAGGAAAGCAATGACAACCGGTAAAACAGAGAAACGTCAGGATTATCTCTCTTGGGATGAGTATTTCATGGGGATTGCTCTTATGTCAGCTCTGCGCAGTAAGGATCCCAATACACAGGTTGGCGCATGTATAGTCAATGAGAACAAGCGTATTGTTGGTGTTGGCTATAACGGCTTTCCCACTGGCTGCTCCGATGATGATCTTCCCTGGGAGCGGGAAGGCGATTATATTGATACCAAGTATCCCTATGTGTGTCATGCAGAATTAAATGCCGTACTCAATGCAATCCAGTCTAACTTGGCTGGATGTTCTATATATATTGCCCTTTTTCCCTGTAATGAGTGTGCTAAAGTGATCATTCAGTCGGGGATCTCCCAGGTGGTTTATCTCTCTGATAAATACGCCGATACTGATCCGGTCATTGCTGCCAAGCGTATGTTTGATCAAAGTGGTGTGCAGTATAGGCAATTGATGATTGATCGGAAACCGGTCACTATTAATTGGCATACAGAGTGATAAGTGCTACTTAAGTTTTAAAGAGCAACGTTGCTACACCGTAAACCATTTTTCGCACTAGCACCTGTTTTTGATGCCCTTTTCAGGAGCTTTTCCGGAAATGTGTCCTTTTCTCGCGCGTTAATTCCTACAAATCATTCTCTTTTAAAGCAATAGAGAGGTTAAAGTAAAAATCTTCCTTTCAATTTTGATTTTTTATAACTATCTAATATATTTTATCTCCAGTATTAACTACTTGGGTAGTTACTAAACATCCCTGTCACCACTCTTTCTTTAACTATTGCTTTGCATTTAGGCATAGAACTGATGTGATACAATAATGGTGGGTTGTTTTATAATTATGGTAGGTGTACGTTAACGTTGTTGGTGTGTTTTTGAATATATTGACTATTAGACTTTACCCTCATCTTCTCCTTTGCCCTCTACTTTTCATGAGAAAAGTATAGGAGATAAAACAGTACCCTTGTACCATTGCCTATTTAACAATGGATCAATACGGTATAGGGGTACTGCGGAGGGTTTACTTAAGGCTCCTCTTTTAAAATCTCTACTGAATAGAAAAATTTTCGTGATGTAGGATTAATCACAAATCCTTCAATGTTTTTTCTAAAGGCAATGCTCTGCACTGAGTGGGCTAAGAATACATAGGAGGCATGGGCGTGGAGCATTTCCTGGAATTTGGCATAGTAATCATATCGTTTGCCAATGTCGTAGGTTCGTAAGGCATTAGTCAAAAGATTTTGCGCTGTGGTGTCATTAAAGAATCCGTAATTACCCACCGCATCCAGAGCACACTTATTAGCGCCATAGAGGGAGTTGAGAAAGTTGTCAGTGTCACCATTGTCACCGGTCCAACCAAGTAGGCACATCTGGGCTTTTCCTGCGCGTAACTCTTGTAAATACTTTTTCCACTCTGTTTTGTAAAGCGTGACCGTAATACCCACTTCCTTAAGATACTTTTTTATGGCCTCGCCAATTTTGAGGGGATCAAACATATAAGGGCGAGATACAGGCATCACATGAAGGGCAACAGAAAATCCCTGTTCATATCCAGCCTCTTTTAGTAATACCCTTGCCTTTTCAGGGTCGTAGGGATAGTCTTCTATTTCATCATTATATCCCAAAAGAAAGGGAGGCATTCCATTAACCGCTTTTATCGCAGTACCCTGATAAATATTATCGACAATAGCCTGTTTGTCAATAGCATGCTGAATCGCTTTACGCACAGTAAGCTTGGTGAGCGGTTCCAAATAGCCTGGAGACTTGACCCATGCCTCTTCGGGGTCGCGTTGCCCATTTTTATTGCTGTCGCGATAGCCATAGCCCGAATTGATCGCCATGTAACCAACATTCATACCCGGCTCTTGCATGAGTTTTAAATCAGGATTGCTTCGTATATTGTCAAGGTCTGCAGGATTGGGATATTCCATTCCTTGAATCTCGTTTGCGATAAGGGCCTTTAAACGATTGGCGCCATCGGGAATAACTTTAAAGATCAACTTGTCGATTTTTGGTATCTCACGCCAGTAATTTTTGTTTGCCATAAGAGTTATTTGGTCATCTTTAATCCACTCAACAAACTTAAAGGGGCCGGTTCCACAGGGGTGCTTACTCGCATCCTCACCAAGCTTCTCATGGTTGTCCGGGCTAACTATGCAGACTGTAGTCATCACCAGAGATATCATAATTGAGGCATTGATATTTTTAAGTATAATCTTTACCGAAAAATCATCGACCTTTTCAACCCTGTCAATATCACTAAAGCACCAGTCCCAATAGGACCATTTGCCATAGCTATGAAAGGGGTGTTTTTTGTCATACATACGGGCAAAACTAAAGATAACGGCATCTGCATTAAAGGGGGTGCCATCATGAAAAAGCACATCCTTACGAAGATGAAAAAGTATCTCCTTGCCGTCCTCAGATATCTCCCAGGAGGTCGCTAAACAGGGTTCAATTTCAACAGTGCCCGGCTTGAATTGCACCAGTCCCTCAAAAATGTTGTCCAAGCGCTGATTGGTCTCTCCATCGTCGGAATCGCCCGGGTCTAAGGTGGTAACATCTCCGCTACTGCCAAAAATAAGAATGTTTTCCGGCTTTTTCTTGTTCGAGCCACAGGATGCAAAAAGTAGGATAAAACTGAAAACAAGTAGACAGGAGAGAATATTCGATTTCTTCATACGTTATTCTCCTTAGAGGGGAAGGATTAACACCAGAACAAATATCAATTGACCAGTGTTCTTTGTACTACTTACTAGGGTATTAACAACCAAAAGGATGTATGTCCCTTAGAATCAAAATATGTACCCGTTTAAGATAAAGTCAATAATTCCTACCTTTCTAATTATATGGAAGAGAGTTACTTCTTATGATGCTAATCTCTATTGCCCAGATCCTTGGTGTGAAGGGCAAAAACAGTTTAGGGAGCAAGGACATACAAAAATTTTAAATGATACCTTTTGCTTAGGTCTTTCTCATTGAAAACAGAGGATTTTAGGTTGAAATTCTTTATCATCAGATATATCTTATTTCCATAGGTTAAACCCAGATTATGCAGTAGGAGTAGATGCAGAAGTGCAAGATTATGATTTAGTAAGAGTTGAAGGTTATGAAGGGCATATCTACAAGGTGATATGGCCGAAAAGCATGAAATTCTTAATGAACATAGGGTTGTATTTCTGCGCTGCTTCCTTTTGCATAATCTGGGTTTAATGCAGAGTAGTAATAATTTTTTATGGTAATCATATTCACACTTTTTGTGGAATAAAGAGAATGAAGAAATGTATTCAATATTGGTTTAACTACCAATAAAACTCTTTGTTCCAGCTAGGAGGATGTTCATGTCAAAGATTTCGATAATTGGTGCCGGTCACGTTGGTGCAACCACCGCATTTATTACTGCCCAAAAGTGCCTTGCAGAAGAGATTGTGCTTGTTGACATTGTTGAAGGCCTTCCGCAGGGAAAGGGTCTTGATATGTTTGAATCAGGGCCGGTTCAGGGGTTTTCCGGTCGGGTAAGAGGCACGAATGATTACGAAGATATTGCCGGGTCGTCAATCGTTGTCATGACTGCTGGTATCGCACGAAAACCGGGCATGAGTCGAGAGGATCTTTTACGGACCAATGCCTCCATCGTAGCCAACGCCGCTTCCCATATCAAAGAGAGCTGCAAAGATGCCATTGTGATTGTTGTTACCAACCCCTTAGATATGATGACCTTCCATATGTGGAAACAATTGGGATTTCCCACTGAGCGAGTTGTGGGGCAAGCTGGCTGTCTTGACACAGCGCGATATCGAACCTTTATTGGAGAAAAACTGGGTGTCTCCTCAAAGGACGTTTCTGCGATTCTTATGGGTGGTCACGGTGATACCATGGTTCCCTTACCGCGCTATACCACAGTGGCCGGTATCCCCCTTACTGATTTAATGAGCACAGAGGATATCGAGGCAATTGTAAAACGTGCACGAACCGGTGGTGGAGAAATCGTAAGCCTTCTCAAGACTGGTAGTGCCTATTATGCACCGGCAGCAGCCACCGTTGAGATGGTTGAATCTATCGTGATGAATCAAAAACGGGTACTCTGCTGCTCCTGTCTTTTGCAGGGTGAATTCGGATGGAATGATCTGTATATTGGTGTTCCCTGTATTTTAGGAAAAAAGGGTGTTGAAAAGATAATCGAGCTTAAATTGACTCCCGAGGAAAAAGCGCTCTTTGATGAATCTGCTGGAAAGTATAAAACTGGCATTGAGGAGATGTTGGCTCTGTGATAATTGACCGAATCAAATATGATTTTAGAACCGCATTTTCTGTAACTGTCAAGAAGATGCGGTTTTCTTGTTTTGGAATATGTCCAATATTAAAAGGGGAAGGAGACAAATTGTGCGCCAAATTGATGTAGGTGAGGTTACCCCAGTAATAAAAGAGCTCTGCATGGCAGCCAATTATTATTTAGGCGAGGATGTCATTAACAAGATAAAAGAATTTTTAGACAAGGAAGAGTCGGAAACAGCAAAAGAGGTATTAAAGATTCTTCTGGAAAATTATACCTTAGCTGCTCAAGACAAGATGCCCATATGCCAAGATACTGGTATAGCTATGGTCTTTGTCGAACTTGGACAGGATGTTCATCTGGTCGGTGGTGACTTTTATACCGCAATAAACGAAGGGGTTCGGCAGGGGTATTCTGAAGGATATCTTCGAAAATCTATTGTAGCCGATCCTGTTATAAATCGTGTCAATACAACCGACAATACTCCGGCTATCATTTACACTGATATCGTTCCTGGCGATGCACTCAAAATAACGGTCGCACCTAAGGGAGGTGGCTCGGAGAACATGAGTGAAGTAAAAATGATGAAAGCAGCCGATGGATTAGATGGGGTAATGGATTTTGTGGTTGATCGGGTGAAACGATCCGGTGGAAATCCCTGTCCACCAATTATTGTTGGTGTTGGCCTTGGGGGAAACTTTGAGCAGAGTGCTCTGTTGGCCAAGCGTTCACTCTTACGCTCCTTGGATGAACCAAACCCAGACCAAATGTGGCAAGAGGTTGAAGAAACCCTGCTTGAAAAAATCAATGATCTAGGAATCGGACCGCAGGGTTTTGGTGGAAGAACAACTGCGCTGGCAGTCAATGTTTGTGCAAAGCCTTGTCATATTGCTTCTATGCCAGTGGCTGTCAATATTCAGTGTCATGCAGCTCGTCATAAAAGTGCGACCCTATAACGAAAGGAACAGTATGTCAAAGACATATTATTTGTCAACACCCTTAAGTACAGAAGATGTGGCACAGCTTCGTATTGGTGATCGTGTGTTTCTTTCTGGAACTGTTTATACAGGAAGGGATGCCGCACATAAACGGTTAGTTGCACTTTTAGAAAAGGGTGAAGAACTCCCCCTTCCTCTGTCAGGACAGGCAATCTATTATGTTGGTCCAACCCCAGCGCCACCGGGAAAACCAATTGGTTCTGCTGGACCGACAACCAGCTATCGCATGGACCCCTATGCACCGGCACTGATGGATGTCGGTCTTAAAGCAATGATTGGAAAGGGACAGCGTGACAAAAGTGTAAAAGAGAGTATTGTCAAGAATAAGGCGGTCTACCTTGCTGCTATTGGTGGCGCTGCAGTTGTTGTTGCACAGGCCATTAAAGAGGCGCAGGTTATTGCCTATGAGGACCTTGGCCCAGAGGCAATTCGAAAACTTACCGTTGAGAACATGCCCTGTGTTGTTGCTAATGATACAGAGGGTGGTGATATTTTTGAAGAGGGTGTAAAACAGTACCAACGGTAGGGTAGGAGTACTTATGAAAATAATTGATTTACGAAGCGACACCGTTACCCAACCCACACCTGCTATGCGTAAAGCCATGGCAGAGGCAGAGGTTGGTGATGATGTCTATGGTGACGATCCAACAGTTCAACGTTTAGAAGCATTGGCTGCAGATATGGTTGGCACTGAAGCGGCTCTCTTTACCCCAAGTGGGACCCAGGCGAATTTAATTGCTCTCATGTGTCATTGTCAACGGGGTGATGAATACATTGTTGGACAAGGGGCCCACTGTTATAAATTCGAAGGGGGAGGGGCCGCTGTTTTGGGAAGCATTCAACCGCAACCGATTCAGCCAGAAAAAGATGGTACCCTAAACCTTGAAACCGTAATCAAACTTATTAAGCCAAAGGATATTCACTTTGTTTCTACGCGCCTTCTCTGTTTAGAGAATACCTATAATGGAAAGGTGTTACCTCTTGACTACATTGATAGGGCAACGCAATTTGTAAAGGAATACAATCTTTCCAGTCATCTTGATGGAGCACGACTCTTTAATGCAGCGGTACAACAAAAGGTGACAGCAAAGAGGATTGCTGAAAAGTTTGATACAGTTTCAATTTGTCTATCCAAGGGATTAGGTGCGCCGATCGGATCAGTATTGTGTCTGCCGCGAGCTATGATAGCAGACGCACGACGATGGCGTAAGGCCTTGGGTGGTGGTATGCGTCAATCTGGGATTGTTGCTGCAGCCGGTATTGTTGCTTTAAGTGATCATATTGGACGACTAGCTAAAGATCATGAAAATGCGCGGCACCTTTCCAATCGTCTTTGTGAAATTGATGAGCTTGATGTAGATAATGAGGCAACTCAAACTAATATGGTTTTCTTTACTATGAAGAAAGAGACACCCCATCGATTAGCTGATCATTTGTACCATTATGGTATTTTATCACCAACACTCTTTCAAACTGTTCGATTTGTAACCCACCTGAATGTTTCTCGAGATGATATTGATTTTGTCATTGAAAAAATCAAGGACTTCTTTACCTCTTAATTTACTATAGGGTAATATAAAAGGTAAAGAGAGGGCCGATGAGGTTATTTATACTAACCTGGTTACAACGCCTGAAGGGGCCAGATCAAAATAACTCATGTGGGGGGGCAACCCTCTCTTTACTAGAATAATTCTATTTGACCCAGATTATGCAGTAGGAGTAGATGCAGAAGTGCAAGATTATGATTTAGTAAGACTTGAAGGTTTTGAAGGGCATATCTACAAGGTGATATGGCCGA
>JANQEN010000067.1 GCA_028278335.1 Chitinivibrionales bacterium
ATCGCGCAAACAACAGCAACAAGGCGAGCAATGTTAGAGTTGTAGCGGTCACCAATAAAATCCGGTACAGTGAAGTGGCCGAACTTACGCAGGTATGGAGCTATCAGCAATGCCAGCAGGACATAACCTCCTGTCCATCCCATGAGGTAAACACCTCCGGTGTACCCCATCATTGAGATGAGACCAGCCATTGAGATATAAGACGCGGCGCTCATCCAGTCTGCCGCAGTGGCCATGCCGTTGGCAATGGCAGGCACACCTCTGCCAGCCACATAAAAACCTTTCGTATCGCGCACTCTACTGAACCAGGCGATTGAAAGATATACAGAGAAGGAGATTCCTACGAAGATTAGTGTCCAGACTTGTATGCTCACGGCTCAGCTCTTTTCCTCTGATTTGAGTTGTTTCAGTTCATTGTGGTGTTTTGTGTCTAGCCGGTTCATGAGCAGACAATAGGCGAGTATCACCAGGACAAAAACAATGATACTGCCCTGATGAGCAAACCAGAAACCCAGAGGAAAGCCTGTTCCCGGTAGTTTGTAAAGGTTAAGCCAATCTGCAATAAGTACCCCGCATCCCAATCCGGCAGCAATCCAGATTGCCAGTAAAACTAAAGTGAATATGACATTCTTTTTCCAATACCGTTTGAGTGAGGTTCTTACCCCGGCTTTATGAAGATCAGGAGCTCTGTCTCGTGAATACGAATTATTAGAGATTTTAGACATTTGAAGAACCCTGTTAAAAAAGAAAATTTAATTAAACCGATTTTATGAATTCACCATAAACTGAGGAAGACTTTTAATGATAGACCACCCCATTTCCCCTCCTTGCGAAGGAGGGGATTAAGGGGTGGTCTTCCTCGGTTTATTGTTTTTTCTGAGCATTTATATTTCAGTTTGCTATTTTACACACTCTTAGTACCATATTGTAGAATAATTATAACCTAAATTGAGCGATATTAAATTTACAACAAAAAAAATATGAAATTTATTCAATCCTGCCCAGTCAAAGTTATTTTGGTTTGACAATGTACCTTCTCTTACTAAAAAAATCACCTGGGACCGCATCTCTGATCTAATTTCACAGAACGTGAACGTACCTCTCCCGCAGATAACTTTGTTTTCAGTTTCAAAACTGTCACAACTAAATAATTATTGGTAGGGGAGTCTGACTTCGTTGCCATAATATATCAAATTGTAAAGTAGCCATCACTACCTGCGTTACTTTAAGGATTAATTGCCCTCCAGTGCCTATTATCTTTACCGCAAAATCTAACACCTTTCTCCTTACTGTTGTCGCATAACTACCAATAGCCATCACTCCTTTCAATACATCTTCTTTATATGTTTCAAACAAAAAGAAGGATATGAGCATACAATAATACACTGCACTATTGGGCGCAAATCTCTTAAACGGTAACTCTTCAAATCCAAAATCCTTTAACCCTCTATGCGGCAATTCATCCGCTCCTCTCATGTGATGGCTCTCTATAATTCTTTCCGCCTTCACCAATCTTCTCTTTTCCTCCTGAGTGCCACAATTGACTAACACTCCCGGAGTAACCCCTATATTCGTTAGAATTACATTATCCGGTCGCGCAAAGTCCAAAAACCTTTGTTCTCCCTCATAACCCAATCTGGTGTATATTGCACGATAAAACCTCTTCCACGAGTCACACCGATAACCAAACTCCACATACTTCCACTCTTGCTTACTATTGTAATAGCTCTTCCATTGACTCTCTGGCTGCACACCAACATGCTCTTTCACTCCCTTATACATCTTGCCTGTACAGATAAACCCTACTCCCAGATCGTCACATGCTCGTAGTATCTTCTCGTCAAAAAAACCACTATCCAACCTGATTATTATCGTTACCGTCTCACAGTACTCTTTACGGATTACACCCACAAGGTCTTTCAGCATATTCACTACTGAATTCCCATAGTTGCTGTGTTTCTTGCCTCCTCGAAAAATCGCATCTATTATCTTTCCTTTCCAAATCGCTTGTAAAGGCTGAAAACCTTTCACTTGCTTGTAGGTAGGCTCTACTCCATAGCGCTTCTGCGCTTCATCATTATCCATTACCATGGTATCTAATGTTATGTCTATAACTTCAGGGTTTTCTCGTCTCAGCCTCCAAATAAATAACTTTCGTAATATCTTACGAAATGACACTCCGCATACCCAGGAAAACGATTTGTAAAATCGCTTTATCTGATGCGATGACACCATCTCTTCCCAACTATTCTCTATTACTGATGCATACCCCTCATCTACTTTTAGTTGATCAAATGAGTTGAGGTGTCGACTTGTCCCATCGTAAAACCAACAAAATATCTGTTTGAATATATTCCACACAGGAAGTCCTTTTTTGCTCTTTCTGATATCTCCAAAATACTCTTGTAACAATGAGTATATTTCTACGTTACTCAAATACTTTACGAATAAGGCCATTCCTCCTCTGCCAGTTAATGTATCATTTGTCACACCTATATCATTAATCTTACTCTTGCTTTTAAATACATTTTTCTTCATAATACTTTTCCTCACTTATTGGGTGATAGGTTTTGTTTTTGCAAACTCATTATAACATGTATCTATTGCCCTTTTAAGTGAGTTTAACGCTTTCTTCTCGATTATAAATCGATTAAATTAGGTA
>JANQEN010000084.1 GCA_028278335.1 Chitinivibrionales bacterium
GGTTTTGAAGGGCATATCTACAAGGTGATATGGCCGAAAAGCCTGAAAGCCTTACTAAATCATAATCTTGCACTTCTGCATCTACTCCTACTGCATAATCTGGGTTAAAAATCATACCTGTTCTCATACCAAGCCCCCGTCATCTATTTTAATTAATTAACCTATCCTCTTAGAAAGCAAGCTATGATTTCAGTTGATAAGGTCTGCAAGACATTTAGGGTGCATAAGAAGGAGCCGGGGCTGATCAACTCGATTAAATCCCTTTTTGTGCGGAATTGGCAGGAGAATAAGGCACTCAAGGAGGTGTCTCTCCAGGTTAATGAGGGGGAGATTGTTGGACTTGTGGGTGCCAATGGTGCTGGGAAGACTACCCTGGTAAAGATTCTTTCTGGAATTATTCATCCTGATTCAGGAAGTGTTGATGTGTTGGGATTCAATCCCTGGCATAGAAAGAGTGCCTATCGTAAGCAGATTGCCCTGGTCATGGGTCAAAAGGCGCAGCTCTGGTGGGACCTTCCTGCAGCTGACTGTTTTTTACTCCTCAGAGAAATTTATCAGATTCCACAAGAGCAGTATAACAAAAACCTTAGCTTTTTGTCGGAAACACTCAATGTTGAGAAACAGATGCATGTGCAAATCCGGCGTCTTAGTCTGGGGGAGCGCATGAAAATGGAGCTCATTGCCACGCTGCTCCATAATCCCCGAGTGGTTTTTTTTGATGAGCCAACCATTGGATTAGACCTTACGGCCCAGCGAGCTATTCGCCAGTTTATTCTTGAATATCGCCAAGCTCATAACCCTGCTATGATCATTACATCCCACTATATGGAGGATATTGAAAAACTGTGTAAGCGCATTGTTGTGTTGCGCAATGGAGCAATTGTCTTTGATGGGAAGCTGAATGATATAGTCCACCATTTTACCACCTATAAAATTGTCTCGGCAACGCTCAAGGAGGGCAAAGAGGTGAGTGAATTTACTCTTCCTAAGGAACTTGGTTCGATTATCAAAGGTGAAAAGGGGAGTGTAAGAATAAAGGCGCGCCGTGAAAGCCTTGCTGAGGCTGCAAGTTTTTTGCTTAATCAGCTTCCAGTCAATGATATCACTATTCAGGAAGAGGATATCAGTACAATCATTGAAAAGGTGATTAGAGAGGGCTAAATGCGCTGGAGTGTACAGGTGTTCTCCACGGAATTGCGTAAAATTTTTGCCTATCGCATTGATTTTTGGATCCAATTTGTCATGTCCGTTCTTGCCAATGTGGGTGTTGCCTACTTTCTCTGGCGGGCCATCTTTGACTATAAGGGCGTTGAAGTCATGCGAGGGTATACCTTTACCGGACTCATGCTTTACTATGTTATGGTGCCCTTGGTATCTCGGATGATTCAGGGACCCGGATTGGGTATTGTTGCCCATGAAATCTATGATGGCTCCCTTACTCGTTATTTGATCTATCCAGTCTCCTTTTTTGGCTTTAAATATGTGCAATATGCGGCAAATACCTTTCTTTTTTTTGTACAGCTCATCATTGCTTCAACCATATTTTTGCTCCTCTTTGGCACACCTGAGGATGTGCAATTTCAATTTTCATCAATGGTGATGGGTTTTATTGCTGTGTTTTGTGCTGGATTTATGGCCTTTACCCTAAGTACAGTCTTGGAGATGACTGCATTTTGGGCAGAAAAGGTGTGGAGCCTCTTGGTGATGATGCGCTTTGCAGTGAGCCTCCTTGGAGGTGGCATGATTCCGCTGGCCTTTTTCCCCGAGAAGATTCAAACAGTGCTCACCATGCTTCCCTTTGTGTATGTTACTTCCTTTCCGATAAATACTTTCTTAGGTAAGGTTAGTTTTAATAATTGGTTACAAGGGATTTCGATTATTATGGTTTGGGCAGGGACATTCTTTTTGCTTTCCCGATTGGTGTGGCATCGGGGGAAGTATCAGTATACTGGGGTGGGGATATAGCTATTTGATGCATTTAATTATTGGCAAAAGACGCCACCCGACCTCACCCCCAGCCCCTCTCCCACGGGGAGAGGGTAGCAAGAAAAGTATGGAACTTAATATTATATTGCACTGATCGCATAGATATTTGGCGCTTCGATAACTCACCCTTTGGGTTCGAACAGATCTTTGCTTATCCCAAATATCTATGCGGTGCGATTGAAGGGGATTAAAATCGCAGAATATGTGGATAGGAACCTTTAGGTGCACTGATAAGGATTATTTTGAAAATTAGAAAGACATTATCAAAAAGACTGGGGAGACCTTTTCTCAATAGAAAAAGCTCATGATACGTTACATACGATTATATCTATACTTTCTTCAGTTCTCCTTTAGCAGGGCAATGGAGTTTCGGGTAGACTTCTTTCTCCGTATAGTCATGGACATCTTCTATTATGGGATCAATATTGGTTTTTACTCTCTCATTTTTATGCATACCGACCTTTTAGGTGGCTGGAGCATGGATGAGATGTTCATATTCATGTCGGGATTCTTAGTAATCGATGCAATTAGCATGACGGTTTTTGCCAATAATTTATGGATGCTACCCACATTTATCAACCGGGGTGAGCTGGACTACTATCTAACAAGACCTGTTTCATCACTCTTTTTCTTGAGTTTTAGGGACTTTGCCGCAGACTCCTTCGTGAATTTGGTCATGGCCTTTAGCATAATGGTATGGGCGATAGTGCGCTACCCCGAGCCTCTCTCGTTACACGCTGTGGCAGCTTATGTCATGCTCATTCTCTGTGGAGCCATGCTTCGTTACTTTGTGCGTATGCTCTTTATTATCCCCACCTTCTGGCTTCACTCTGTGCGAGGATTCGAAATGATCTTTTTCTATATGAACCGCTTTATTGAACGGCCAGATCGCATCTTTTATGGCTGGGTAAGAGTTATTTTAACATCGGTCTTACCCTTTGGACTCATGGCCTCCTTTCCTGCTCGGCTACTCCTTGATGGATTTGAGTCTTTAACACTGTTACACTTTGCTATCATTTTTATACTCTTCTATTTTGCAGTTACCCGTTTGTGGAAAATTGGATTACGAGCCTATTCCTCGGCTTCTTCCTAAATAAGTTACATCTTTAAACGTTGGAGTGTTTGATGTCGGAGATCACAATTGATAAAAACCTATGCTCCTCTTGCGGCTCCTGCGTGGCTATATGCACTGCAGATAATTTTGAGCAAGCAGGGGATGCAACTCCTACTATAAAAGAGGAGATTCGTTGTAATCGCTGTGGACACTGCATTGCTTTGTGTCCTAAGGACGCAATACATATTCAAGGTGTTGATATGAATAGGATTAAACTAATCACTTCTGGTAAGATATCAGAGGATGAAATGGCTGATTTTATAGCCTCTAGGCGATCAATACGGCATTTTAAGGAAAAGGAAGTCAATAAAAAGACCATAGAAAAGCTCCTTGAATCAGCCTCAATGGCAGCAACAGCGAAAAACGGACAGGATCGTTCCTTTGTGGTGATCGCAGGGCAGGACAAGGTGAATCATCTGGAGCAGGTTATTCTAAAGCATATTGAGAAGGTTGCACCTGGGTTGAAACTGCTGTTCTCCTTTTTGCTATTTCCACCATTTGCATCACTCTTTTTAAAACCACAACAGAAAAAGCTCTTGCAGTCCCTATTGGGTAATATTGAAACCTTTAAAAATTCAAAGCCCGATGATCACCTTATTTTTAACAATGCACCTGCGGTGGTTGCCGCCTATGCGAAAAAGGATAGGGGAATGAATCGTGATGTGTTTGGCGCCATTCACTGTGCCAGTGCCTTAGAGTATTTGATGATGCAAGCCCATGCAATGGGACTTGGTACATGCTGGATCGGTTTTGCCATGCTCTTTCCCAAGGTGCTAAATAAAGAGTTGTCTGTTCCAAAGGGATATACTGTGTATGGAGTAGTAACGCTTGGGTATCCGCACTATTCATTCAAACGAACTGTGGCTCGGTCTCCAGTGCTTGAGGTTACATATTATTAATGACTGTCTCTATCTATTGAAGTTAAAATATATGTCCATGTTCTTTCAATGATTGAATAGCATAGTAAATTAAACTAATTATTCATTTTGCACATTTAGATCGTCGGGACGCAGCCCGACAGCTGCCTTACTTGGTCACTCCGTTCTGCTGGGTAAGGAAGTAAAAATCCTTCGGATTTTATTCTATTTATATTTTGCCCGGTCTTCTGCAGCGAAGAAAAGTAAGCACTCGGAAGCCAGGGATGGCTGGAGAGCACTGTGCCAAAGGCGCAGCCTGTAAGGTGTTTGCCAGGATGGCAAACATGACAA
>JANQEN010000178.1 GCA_028278335.1 Chitinivibrionales bacterium
TTTCATATACGATGTTTTAGTTAGGCTCTCTTTTGATACAGACCAAAAGATTACATTTTTTCCAAGCTCAATGGTCTCAATTCCTGGCTTTTGCAAAGGTAGTTCTTTGGATATCTTTTTAGGCGTGTTATCGCCAAGCAAAAATAGTGCATTATGCTTTTGTTGCTCATTTTTACCCCAGTTCTCTGATGCTGACTCCACGGCAGATTTGTATTGATTGCTAGATAAAACTACTGCACGCGCATCATAAGAAAATCGCTTTGATAATTCTTCTTCAATGCTCTTTGCTAGTTTCTTTGAACTTTTTTCGCCACTTTTAAAAAGGATATTACCACTTTGAATATATGTTCGAACACTTTCAAAACCTAAATCTTCAAATAGCTGATGCAACTCCTCCTTCGATATAATATTTTTACCACCTACGTTGATGCCACGTAAAAGAGCTACAAATTTCAAGCTAAAGTCTCCTTAATGTATAACGATTGAAGTGTGCAGCGGCGGGACGCCGCCCACACCAGTGACAGGTTGGGCGACATCAATATGCAAATAATCTCTGTAGGATTGAGATGGTATCCAATTGGGCTTTATGGTCAATCGTACCAAGTTTTTTTATAAGCCGTTTCTTATCGACTGTTCTTATTTGATCCAATACGACTTGTCCCTGTTTCTTCTTAAATGTGCAGGGTACTCGGGTTGGATAGTCTTTTTTAGCTGAGGTCATCGGCGCAACAATCACCGTCCGAATATTGCGGTTCATTTCATCTGGTGAGACAACCAAACAAGGTCTGGTTTTCTGGATCTCAGATCCGATAGTCGGATCAAGATTTATCAGGTAAACATCAAAACGTTTCACTTCCATTGCCATTCTTCTTCATCCCATGAATGTGAAATATTTTCATCGATTATCGGCTCATCATCACCTAGTTCCCCCATTCTATTGAAGGCAGCATCCCAACCTTCCCGCACATTTTTAACCGGTCGAATGATTATTTGATCTTTTTCAACCTCAATCTCGACATCATCCATAATTCCAGTTTGTTCGAGGATCGGTTTTGGGATACGCAATCCTTGTGAATTCCCTATTTTGATTACACGTGCTCTCATTCTATTTTTCCTTTCCAATAAAGTAACTACAATGTAATTACTTCAACATGAAAAGTCAAGAAAAGTTTTTAAGCCCAACGTTGAAGTGTGCGGTGGCGGTACACTATCGGCACCAGTGAATGGCTATTGTCTACTTGCATGAAAGCCTATACGTCTTTTCTTGGGAGGCAAATCGGGCTTTAGCAATTGATTGATGGCTTTTATCAAATCTATTATCTGTTCGTCATGGTCGGCGAGTCGATTCTCAATTTGGACAATCCTTCTTGATACTCTTTGTGCTCTGCAATGACGCGACGTATTCTTACAAAGGCTCTTACAATATATACGCTGACCTCGATTGCTTCTTATGAATTAAGTACACTGGCGGCCACGATGGCACCATGCTCAGTGAAAGCAAAAGGTAATGATCTGGAATATTGCAGGTTTTCGAGGTGGTCGCAATTTGCGAATACCTCA
>JANQEN010000180.1 GCA_028278335.1 Chitinivibrionales bacterium
CGCTGTTTCCCTTGCCACTACTGGCACTCCGAAAATACTCGACATATCTTTGGGTGATCTGCCTGCCTTTTCCTATGCCATTAGTGACAAGAGCTTAGACCGGTTTCCTCACATTCACCTGAGATATTAAGGTTAATATAACTTCATGGGATTGAAATGGCCTTTCAATTTATCAATTCGACTTATATAAAAAACATCAGTTTATCGTATGCTAGTGAAAAGATCCGAGCGGGTGACCTCTTTTCCAACAATGTAAATGGGGCTGCCTACTTTCATTGCTTTGACAGAGAACAATTCGTCAATATCATCATTACGCATGGCAATACATCCCCATGTCCAGTTGCCATAAATTCCACCACCGTGAATCTGTATAGATCCTCCTATAGTGGGGACTTTACCAAAATGATTAGGAAGCTCTCCCTTTTTTCGTGCTCGGTGGTACCGTTCATAATCAACAACTGTAGGATAATTTACTCCCATTGCTTTATGAAATTGTGAATTTGGCTTAAAGTAGGCAATGTTGTAATTCCCTTCAGGTGTGGAAGATTGATCAAAGCAGATCTTTCGATTGTGTGGCTTAATCCCAAGGCTGATTGGGTATCGTTTAACCGCAACACCGTCAAATCGTAACTCAAGGAAATAGTTGACCTTGTCAATAAGAAAAGACACCTTTTGCTTGGTATCTTCTGGGATTACAATATTGGGAAAAGACGCGTGGACCACAGCACTTGGAACTTTGTGTTTATTTGCTAATAGAGCTTCGACATAGTAATAGTAGGTACAGTTATGGGCCACCATTGAGTCAGTGAAAAGGAGTTCTTTTTTCTTACCAGGAACAACAAACTTGGTTATGGGCATTTCATTTAAACAGAGATATGGTTCATGTTTAAGATTACTATGATAACGATATATATAACAGGAGTCAATCTCTTCATGGGTAGATATGGCAATAGTCAATTGGATTGATTGGTGTTTCTTTGTAACAGCTTGAACCCTTACACGATTGCCATAACACATAAAACAAAGAGACAATAGAATTACAGATATTCGTTGACATATACAGAGAGCCATAAACTCCTCCTTTACAAAGGTTTTGCGTAAGCATCATGATCATGATCAATAGGTTGAGCGTCAACGCTTCCTTTGTAAAGGTACCGAATCTGAGAGTGTCAGTTGTCATAGGTCAGTAAAAGGATTGTAAAAGAAATGTAAAAGGTTGAATTTTATTGTTTGGACACCTTATTTTAATACCTGACAATTAAATGAATTATTTGGGAGTTGCCCTCATTTCATTCGGGCCGCCGTGGCTCCAGGCTACCCTCCGGTCGGTCTTCGCGTTGCTCAGACTGGCCTTCGGCCACCTTCCGCCTGGCTAACTCAAAAGATTATACCTCTAAAATTCAATAAATGAATAGTATGTGGCCTGGATCTGTGGAGGCTGTGTCATAATTCCAAAAAGATGTCATTGCGAGGAGCGTAGCGACGTGGCAATCTTACCATCCCCGAAGGGGTATAACCTTGAGTAGCCCCTGGTGACGAAGGAACCTGGGG
>JANQEN010000106.1 GCA_028278335.1 Chitinivibrionales bacterium
ATATTTTTGACTATCGTTTAATCTTTTGCCTTAGCCAGGTGGAAGGTGGCCGCAGGCCAGTCCGAACGAAGTGAGGACCGACCGGAGGGTAGCCTGGAACCACGGCGACCCTGCAGAGCAGGGGAAGGCCCAAATATTTTAAAATGACTGTTAAAATCATTAAATACATTTAAGTTGTTCAAAGGCAAAAATAAGGTTAAAAGATGAGATCGCCGCGCTAGGCTCGCGATGACAAATGGGGCACGGCATTAATCTTTTGTAAATATGAATTGAAAGGGCGCGGACAAGCAGCGCCCCTAGAGGTGAAAAGAAGTGTGGCGTTTAAAGTGCCTAGTGTGAGCTAAAGTTAAAAAAAACCTACAGGGTATTTTTGACTATCTTTTAATCTTTTGCGATAAGGATGTGAAAGGTGCGGAGCAGTATTTTTGCAAAGCAAAAATACCGAAGCGAACGCGTAGCCTGTAGCAGCCTGGTCGAGCGAAGCGAGAATCGCCCAAATTTCTTTAAATATTTTATTGTTGCATTTAAAATTCATTAGATTCCCGCTAAAAGCATGCGGGAATGACAGCTATAAAATTACTAATAATCCGCTCCCTTACGGTCGGGGCACGGCATTTTTATTTTGTAAATATGAATTGAAAGGGCGCAGACAAGCAGCGCCCCTACAGGTGAAAAGAAGAGTGGCGTTTAAAGTGTCTAGAGTGAGCTAAAGTGAAAAGAAACCTACAGGATATTATTGACTATCTTTTAATCTTTTGCCCTAGCCAGGTGGAAGGTGGCCGCGCGCGTGTACTCTGCAAGAAACCTAAATTCTGTAACACTGTCCAAGGGATAGAAGGCGTTATGGAGGGTCTAGTTTTTTACTGTAGTATAGCATTGGCAAGGGTGTTATTACCACACGCAACTATCATCTTGATTTATTTAGGGCACCCATACATAGACTATAAATCAGGACTCTATTAATTACCGAAAATTCTTATTATAATTAGACCTGCACAAACCAAAATCATTGTAACAAATGTTTTTATATTTAATTTTTCCTTAAAATAATAGGTTGAGAGAATTATTGGAATTATAAAAGAAGCAGAATTAACCGAAACAACTAGAGGCAACAAACCATTTTTTAAAGCCTGTAGAAAAAACATAAAAGATAAAAAGCCATAGATCCCTATAAATGCCCCACTTTTCAAAGAACTTTTTAGGGAGGTTATATACCTTCTTTTGGCTATCATAAATAAAAGTGTAATAAAAGCAATTACTAAATTAATAACAAAAATAAAGGAATGAATATCAATTTTATAATTATCGACTGCTATCTTCTGTGTTGTGTAAAGTAAGGCCGAAATAAATGCCGCTGCAAAAATCAGAAAAAAACTCTTGTGAAGTTTTATTTTAGCCCCCCTTTGCCTCTTTGGTCCTAGGATAAAAAGAGTTATAGTGATTAAGAAAATCCCAATTAATTCAGCTAATGATATCTCTTCGTGAAACGGTTCAGGGAGAATAAAAAAGATTACAAGGATAAATATCACACTACTTCTAAAACCAGTAAAAAACACTCCTGTCGGGAGGCTTTGCAGCGCCTTAAAGCGGATTAGCATCACTGAAATAAAACCAATTCCGCCAATTATTCCAAAAAGAATGAGTAGCTTAATATCCCCTATTGAGGATTTTTGAATGAGAAAAAAAATTCCTGCTATAAAATATGAGACAGTGGCTGAAGAAAAGGTAACTACATAAGGATTATCTTTTTTTTGAACTGCTGATTTGTAGAGAAACCCTTGCAATCCATTTGCAACCGCTGCTAGTATTCCAAAGAAGAACCAATCAAATTCAAACATAAAAATTCACTATGACGAAACATCTTTTTTTAGAAAATTAAAGAAGAATAACCCACTCCCTAGTAACATCGCTATAGCAATAATTAATAAATATACGCGCATTGCCTTTTCAGTAGGCGAAGGAGTTTTTAATGCATTCAATAATCCATCATAATCCCCATCGACCCAGGTAATCCAACCTTGGAATCCACCCCATTCATCAAAAAAATTCTCTGGGGGATTTTCTGTCAAATCTATCAGCGTCTCTTTTAAGCGCGAAATCATTTCGTCATTCTGCAAACTCTTTCTAAATACAAAAACACCATTTTTAATAGGGTTTGACCGACCATCCATCTCTAATTTCTTGATCAGTGGGTTTGCCTGGGCCTCACGCTTATAGAAGAAGTCCGGCATTGCGCCCGCAATAATATCCTGCTCTTTTTCCTCAGATACCAGTGCGTCTAATACATTAGAGTGATTTCCAAAGAATTTATAGTAAATAATATTTTTTTTGTTTTTAATTAAATCTTCACTTCTCAATTTTAAATCAAAATTCTTTTCATAAATCATTGATCGGGGGAAAATATATCCTGATGTTGATTGAGTATTAGAAAAGGCGATTGTCTTTCCTTCAAGATCAGCAATATTCGATATTGTATCATTCGTCCTAGCAACAATCACACTAAAATAAAAATCTCTGCCATTATATATTGACCTCACTAGTGGAAGAACTCTTTTTCTTGCATGAAAATATTTAAATGGAGAAAACTCCCCAGCAATATCAACTTCTCCTTTGTCCATTTTATCAAAAACTTCACTTATGTCATTAGGATTTTGATAATATTCAAAATTAACGATAATACCCTTTTTAGAAAGATATTCCCTTAATTTTTCATATTTATATTGCTCTCTCTTTTTTTCCTTTTTATATAAAATGGCGAAATTAATAACTTTATTAGATTTTAAAGGTTCGTTTCCTTTAACAGTACCCGAAAAGCAAACAAAGATAAAGCATATCAATGCTGTTATTATAGCTTTGCCCAAATTCTCCATTACACTTTACCTTCTTCCAATAGCTTCTTTCTAAATAAATCAAGCATTCATGATTAAAATTATCATATATAGAGTTAAAAATCAAGATAGTATTGTCCATCTTTAAATGAAGCAAATTCGTCTATAGTTTTAGTATCTTCCGAAGTCCATTTTTTTCTTTTCTTTTTTAATATTCCTTGAATTTTCTCAACCTCTACAATAAATTCATGCTTTTCCATTTTATTTAATATATCTAATAATGTTTTAACACCTTCTTTTACATTTTTTAACGGATATTTATTCTCATTCATCAAATTAAGTCTCATTGAAATATGGGCTATATAAAATGTTGGTTCAGCAATATACTTTTCCTTTTCATCCGGAGTATAATTCGATATTGCGTCTTCATAATGGGATCGCGCTTTAATTAGATCGTCATCAGTAGGATCACCAAGATACTCTTTATATTTGTCCATATAATAATGATGTAACCGTCCAAGTTCAAAATAGGATGGCGCAAATAGGGGATAATTTCTAATATGCTTTTCTAACTTATCTTTTGACTCATTAAAAAAATAATTCACAACAGCAATATTTTTATTAATAGTATCTTTCGCCATACCTCTTGCTATTCGGATAAAATTGTAATAGATTGTATGTTTAAATTGTGGATCATATCTATCTTTTATACCATCAACCTCTTTTTTGGCTTCTTTGATACCTTTGTTAAGAGCTATTATTTCTATACCTGTTGCCTTCTTGAACTCTTCATTTACAAGTTTTTTAACTTTATCATCTGTCAATTCTTGTTTGACACAATTTTTCACTCTTTCATCTAATAATGCCTTTATATTTATTTGTACACCCTCCCATGAGTAAATTCCTAATATTATTAGAAATATTAATGTAATTATTCCACCAAAATAAATACATTGCTTAAAAAAGTTAGTCTGGTTTGTATTTAAGTTATTTAAAAACTCAGTATATTCAATAATCGCAGATCTATCTTTATCATTTTTCTGTTCAGCTTTTACCAGCGACTGCCCACAGTGAGAGCAGAATTTACTTTTAGGAAGGTTCTCTTCGTTGCAATTTTTGCACACAAAATTTTGTTGTGTTGAATCAGAATTGTTTTTAGAATCTGCCATATTATTCTCCTTATTTCACTTAAAAAAGTAATAATAATACAGTCATACTGACAGGTTTATTATGTATAAATTTATCAGATGCTTAGCAATGAACATCGTATAAAGCTACCTTTATTATTAACTATAGTCCTTACAAAAAATGATACTAAGATATTGATCCTAGTCGTAAAGCTCCACAAAAAAGGTGGCTAATGAAAAAGATACAAGAATTCGTTTTGAAAGGCAAGTAGATTTATCTAATATTCAACAGTTACCTGAATGAACAAAAAGCTACGTTGGATACCTCTTGCAAGATGTCAATGAGCTGACTTATTATGAAAACAAATAAAACTGGTTGGTATATTTCGCGCTTTCAGCGCTTTAGATCAATTAAATGATATTACATATCGTCCTTGGTGATAAGTAATCTTTTGTCTTAGCCAGGTGGAAGGTGGCCGCAGGCCAGTCTGAGCAGCGTGAAGACCGACCGGAGGGTAGCCTGGAACCACGGCGACCCTGCAAAGCAGGGGAAGACCCAAATTTTTTTTAAATCTTTTAAATTGCTTCTGAGAATCGCCAAAAATCTCTAAAGATATTTAATATGCAGCAATTTATTTTACACCTATCAATGAATGATAATAAAGAAATTGCGTACTAATTGATTTGAAATAGAGGTTATTTCATGAGTGATTTTGATAGAGTAATCGATAGAAAAGGTACCTATGCCTATAAATGGGAGAAATATCGCAATCTGGATGTTATTCCGCTCTGGGTTGCTGATATGGATTTTGCTTCGCCGCCCCAGGTTGTTTCTGCTTTAAAGGAGCGTATTGACCATGCAGTGTTTGGGTACACTAAAGATCCAGAGGAGCTAAATACAACGGTTATAGAGTATTGTAAAAACTCCTTTGATTGGGCTATAGAAAAGCAGTGGATTATCTGGCTTCCCGGACTGGTAACAGGGATAAATATTGCCTGTCGATCAGTTGGTGAGAGGAATGATTCTGTGATAACAATGCCACCGATCTATCCACCTTTTTTAGAGGCACCTCAATTGAGTAAAAGAGATCAGGTGTCAATCCCCTTGAAACATACCCAGGGACAATGGATCATGGATTTTGACTCCCTTGCTACGGTACCGGTTAGCAAGAACGCGCACTTTCTCTTTTGTAATCCTCAAAACCCTACAGGCCGTGTGTATACAAAGGAGGAGCTGTTAGCACTCTCCGAGATTTGCATGGATCGCAATATTATTGTCTGCTCCGATGAGATCCACTGTGATTTAGTATTGGACACTGATAAAAAGCATATCCCCTTAGCATCTCTCAATGAAACGATTGCTGATAGAACAATTACGCTGATGGCACCCAGTAAAACCTATAATATTGCAGGACTTGGTTGCTCCTTTGCTATCATTCCCAATAGAAAGCTTCGCATTGCCTTTCAAAGAGCTATGAAGGGAATCGTACCCCACGTTAACCTCCTTGGGTATACTGCAGCGCTTGCTGCGTATCGAGACTCGCAAGAGTGGTTAGCCGATCTTTTAAGTTATCTTCGAATCAATAGGGATATAACCGAGGAGAGGATTAGCAGCTTACTGGGGCTTTCCATAACCCATGTTGAGGCAACCTACCTTGCTTGGATTGACGCCCGTTCGCTACAAAAGGAAAATCCCACCCGATTCTTTGAAGAGGCTGGGGTGGGGTTCTCTGATGGAGCTGATTTTGGTGCTCCCGGTTATGTGAGACTCAATTTTGGGTGTCCACGACCATTGCTTGAAAAAGCCTTAAGCCGCATAGAAAAAGCTGTGTCATAAAAAAGTTTCCCCCTCTTTTGAGCGAAAGAGGGGGAAAGGGGCGAGTTGTATGTTTATTTTTATATTTAAACTGGGCACTACCGGGAATACCCAGGTGTCAATTAGATAGTGTTTTCCTCTGTCCAGCCTCCGAGAATGAGTTTTAGCAGTGAAGGATTACCCTCTGTTTTTACAAAGGGAAATCCCGGGGGGTTAATGTCCTCGATAAGCCGCCTGTCATGCATGTAGTCGATTGATCCCATGCATCCGCCTATCGGGCTTCCACTGCTTGTCCGTGTGGGATAACGCCAGGCTTTCAGGATGTGATTTCCATAGAGTTTTAGGTTGTAATCACACTGTTCGTAAAGGTCCCAATATTCTGCGCCCTTAACATTGTTATAGGTTTCAACGCCAATCATTGATGCAGTGATATCCAAGGTACCGGTTTTATATTTATATGATGAGTTTCCAGAATACCAGTTTTTCTTCCAACGATGATTAAAAATGACATGGTGTCCAGATACGAGCCCTAATATATTCTCTGAGGCTTCGGGGAGTGTGTTTTCTGTAGCATTGTAATCTTCATAGACAATATCGTCGACTGGTACAATGCTTCTTCCCTTTTTAGTGGCCACCGTAACCTTTCCCCGGACAGTGCCAAGCACATTGAGGTTCTCAGGACAGATTAGGATTTTATTATGATAATCATTTATTTCCATATGATGATAGCCACTGCCATTGCGATAGTGGTAAATAGCCTTGGCATTGCCGCTCTCTATTTTAAATTCTAAAGTAGGGCGGTAATCATTGTCTTCTGTCCCATAATCGTAGGAGGTGGGTAAATCAACATGGGGTTGTGATTGAAAGTCTCCTGAGGCCAACCCTTTGGGAAGAGCGATCTTCTCTACATTTCCCAAATATCTATTGGTAAAAATCTGGTCACAATCAGAGGCACCACCGGAGAAGTTGAGTTGGATCCCTTGATTGTAGTTGTTTTCATGATGAGAACCCGATCCATAACCACCATTGTAATCGCTGGCTGCTGTTACTAATCCCTTTTCAAAGATGACCTCATTGCCACTACCGGGATAACTGTTTCTACTAATCTCAATCCAGGTGTTCATATGAAAGCGCCCATCAAAACGCCTGCGGTAAAAACCTCCCCAGTTGCTATGACCATTGTAGGTGTCATCAAAAAAGGTGGAGAAGTAGCCAAAGCTCATTTGAACAACGCCGTTGTAGCGGATTCGTTTAACAAACTCATTTGCTGTGCGGTCTGTTGGGTGATTATATACTTCAGCAATGATAATAGCACCGGGCCGGCCAACACTTTGAAAGGTGTTGATGACCACATCAACGAAGTGGCCATTGAGCTGCAAGCCAGTAAAGGGCCGAAAGGTCAAATCGGGATTGGGAAAGGATATGCTTTGACGAAGCCAGTGAATACCCAGCATCAATCCTGATTCTGCAGCAAAAAAGGCTTGGTCATTACGAAAGGCTTCAGCCTCTTTATCTGTTTCATTGACAACAACATTAATAAATCCCATTGCTGTGATGGTTAAAACGGTTGCGATAACAAGCGCTGCAACCAAGGCATATCCATCATTCTTTAACCGCCGCATTGTTACCTCTTTTTTAAAAATTATTAGTTACGACAATGGATGAAGTTTGTATTCTCAGAAATCGCATCATTGGCAGTTTTGTATGTTGATGTAAGGTGCAGTTGGATCTGAGCTGCCTTGCGATCTCCCATAAGGTTAAAACAACTATTTTCAGTTACGGTAACCTGCTTGCTGCCTGTTGAATAGGTCACCCACGTATTGGTAGCTGTATCGAGCTCCATGAGTATACTATTCTGGACCTGGTAGCCGGCGGTTAAGTTCCCATCTGAATCGTACATCCGGATATGGGTCACATTACTCTTATCGGCAGTATATGAGTCGGCATTCTCAAAAATTTCACCGCCGGCATGGTCTAAGACAAAGGTTGCACCACGAATATCACGGGAAACCTGCTCCATAACGTTATCATACTGCACTTGCAGTTGAGAACTCAATACACCTTCGCTGGTCTCTGTAACATTGAGATCGAGGATTGCCATGAATCCCCCTGCCATGAAACCGACGATCATAAAGGTTGTTACCGCTTCTACCAGTGAGAGTCCCTTTTGATTTGCAAGTTTCATCGTAATACTCCTTGTATTGGTAAATCGCTTCCATTGTCTACATTAATTATCCCGAAAAATGGCTAAAAAGACAAATTAAACGTTTAAAACCGGAACTGAAGCTTCCACTTTTTGGGTGACTTTTATCACCTACAACGCTAACTTCTATAAAATCAACTATTTATACTTTAATTTTGGGATTCTATTATAAATCAGTAACTTATCGTTCAGTATAGGAATTATCATGTATTGGAGGGAAAAAAAATATCCCCTCCATATAAATACAGCAAAAGAGGGGATAGGGGAGAGGGAATGAATAGTTACATTACATGTTATTGTTTTTTAATTGTTCTGTGGTTGTTATTCTCCTGCCTGAGTTATGTACTTGGTGAAGGAGATGTTATCGTTGCCATCAACGCTGTTCCATGTAAGGGTGATGGTAACGGGAATATAGGGAACATTGGTACCGTCCGATGAGGCAATGAGTGTTTCAGCGCCAATTGCCACGGACATTGTCCCGTCGATATTTTCGTAATCACCTCGGGCATCAATGGTCACGGTGCGGGATGTTGTACCAGCCATTGTTTTTAAATTGGCATATTGTGCATGGTGTAGTGCTGCTGATTCAAATTCAGATATGACCAATGCCTTGGCATAGCGTCTATACCGATCGGTTGTATCAATTGCTCTTCCCTTTTGCAGCATGACAATCACTGAGGTGACACAAAGAATTCCTATGGTGGCCGCGACCAGCAGCTCGACAAGGGTAAAGGCCTTTATTTGCTTTAGTGTTTTCATCGGTTGATCAAATATTGTTAAATTAATAGCTTACTGTTGTTGATTTGTCATGTCCTGAAACAGTAATCTCATCACTGTTTTTATCAATTTCAATGCTATAGCAGCCCTCGTTGTAGCTTAAATTGAGCGCCTCAAGAGTTAATGCAGCCTCTCCTCGCTTACGTACAAAGGAGTTGGCAGCTGCAGCTGCGGTCTCGGCTAAATTGTCTACCGAGGTTTGCTGCGAGTCATTTACGTATCCAGTGTAGACTGGGATTGCAATGGCGCTTAATACAGCAAGTATTACAGCAACAACAACCGCTTCAATAAAGGTAAAGCCATTTTGATTTGTTTTAAGAAGCATAGTGCTCTCCCCATTTCGCAAGTAATGTGTTCCACCTTGTTACTTTCAGTGGAATCCCTTCTCACTTTTAAGTTTCTATGAAAACCATAAATTTTTCAATAACAATTATTAAAAACGGAAAAACACATTCCCCTTTTAACTATTTGGCCATATATAATATTGTATATTGAAATAGATCACAATGTATTTGGCTTGCTACTAAATACCACCAGGGGCTACCATAAATTCGCGCCAGCGCTCAAAGGTGATATTGTCACAAAAATCTCCGCCATCAAAGGACCAGATGGGAGAACCATCTTGGATGTTTAATTCCACATAGTTTTCTATTTGTACATTTTCACCGGCAATAAGACCACCCTGAAATGTCCATCGCTCCTTAACCATTATGTTCCCTTGGCGAGAGCTAATAACACCAGTGATCGTACCTCCCTGATGCAGTAAATCAATGTTGCCATTTTTTGAGAGCAGTGCTGGCATATTGTCAACTACCTGGTTTTGAGTAAAGGATCCCTCAATTTTTATATTATCTCTGGCAACAATGCAGCCGTTTAATGTGACATTTCCCTTTATAACCACATTTCCCTTTACATAAACAACCCCATTGTCAGGATCAAGTGTGATATTTTCAAAGTCCATATCGCCGTTATACACTATGCCATCACTGTTAGCCTCTTTAAAGTAGCTATCATAATCGAACTCTGGTACTTCTATTTCAGCAGCGTTTTCTTCTATTGTTCCACCCTCCTCTGGAGCGATCTCTTGCACATTTCCATGAGCCGAGATATTCCCATAGACCTTTATATCATACTCCTTTTTTCCCTGTACATTGCCATTGCACTTGATGTCTGTGTTATAAATACCATCGTAATAAATTTGAGTGTTCTCTCCACCGCCAACAAATCCGCAATTGCCATTAAAGATATGGTCGTAAGGATTTGATGCAGAACCATAGGCTGACCATACTTGTGTTTTATTATAGCCTAATTCATCATTACAAAAGGCTGTTGAGCGAATATCAACGCCACTATCCTGTTTTATTATATCAACCTGCACCGTAATCCCATTTACTGCTAGGTCAGGAAAAATATTTTCGATAATCGATCCCTTTGACATAACCTTGACCTGCTGACAGCTTGAGGGATCCTTTACCCAGGTAGCACCAAAGAGCAGCCCAGACTCTGCAGCTAAAAAGGCACGATCATTTTCAAAGGACTTTGCCTCGTTTTCCACCTCATTAACAACAACATTAACCAATCCCATAGCTACAATAGTAAGAATAGAACAAACAGCTATGGCGCCGACCAGGGCAAAACCATTTTGTTTTGATAGATTCACCTCAAGCCCCCTTAGATTATTCGAGTGATGGTTTTAGTAAGGGTTATAGAATCATTTCCATCAGTGGTTGACCAGGAAATGGTAACAGAGATGGGTACAAAATTAAAGTCCACTCCATCGGAGGAGGTGCGTACATCCTCCGCTCCGATGGAGACGGTCATTGTTCCCTGAATGTCATCATAATTGCCACGAGTGTCGATGATGACATTCTTGGTTGTAGTTCCCACAGAAGTTTTGAGTGTGGTGTACTGGGTGTGATGGTATTTTGAATCTTCTAATTCAGAGATAACTAAGGCCCGTGCATAGCGTCGATAACGATCGCCAGTCTCGATTTCTCTGCTTCGAATAAGCATGGTAACAATTGAGGAGATACAGAGAATGGCGATTGTTGAGGCTACCAACAGCTCAACAAGGGTGAATCCTTTATTGTTGCATGTTATTGTGCGTACCTTAGTTTTCATAGCAATCTCGCAATCATACCGCTTATAAGAGTGATGCATGGATAGATCTGTACAACGTAGATGTGACCCTTTGATTGAATGTTAAAAAAACGGAATCATCCTGATTCATTTTAGCAAGGCTTCAATAAGTAGATTTCCTTAAATTTGAAATAGTCATATTTTCTGTCCCTGAATATTCATTAAAGAATAGATGATTTATTAAATGATTATTTAATTTTCTGTCACTTTGCCAAATAAAGCAATTATTTAGTTAAAAAACGGAAGAGGTGTTTCCAGTTTTACCTATGAAATAATTATCGATGGTATTTAAGAGTTTAATAATTAACAGGTTGTGAAAAACCTTATAAATTTCAATATCTTAGATCATTGGCTGCTCATAGTGGTATTCTATTGTAATGATGAACAATTTAATGATGTCTCAGGTGATGATTCTAAAGGATTCAAGTATGCAGCTAAAGTAAAACCTCGCTGCATACTTGAAGTACCATGTTGGGATAGAGGATTAGTAATTAGTAAATGTGATCTGCTTGGTGAAGTCGGTCCCCTGTACCTGCACAAAATAGATCCCCTTTGCCAAGGGCATGCTATTTTTTGTTTTTAGGGGAAGGAGGTATTGATTGGCTCCTTCACTATAGGAGAGTTGTATTGATTCTCTGAGGAGTTTTCCCTTAAAGGTAAAGAGCTTGAACTGGAGGGTCTGCTTTTTCCTTACATTAAACTTAATCGCAACATTATTATTACTGTTTTTTACTATCGAAATATCCTGAAGAATTATTTTTGGATTTGATTTGATAGCAGAGTTTTCAATAAGTTTTGCACTCTCACAGAGTGTTGCTGCCGCAGCTTTGGCAATCTCGGTTACATGTGCTGTATTATTTAAGCCTCGTCTATTATCCAAAACATCGTTCTTTGTGTGATAGACACCATTACACTTTTCATACTCTCTATGTTTCAGGGCAATATATCCTTTACGCCAGAATGAGGCATGATCAGAGCTGCCCGGCTCTTGGGTGTCAATTTTTACTTGTAACTTGGTATATTTATCGGCACATTCATTAAAGAGGTAACAGAACTCCCTACAGCCCTTTATACTTCTTTTATAGCTTACCAGGTGATACTCATATTTATCAGTATGACCAATCATGTCTAAATTGATTACCCCATAAATCTCATGATTGTTCCGTGATGCATGGGAGGCAAATTGGTTGCTTCCTACTAGGCCAACCTCTTCTGCATTATATCCCACAAAGTAAATGGTGTGTTCAAAGGAGCAATTTTTAAAGGCGCGGGCAACTTCTAAAAATGAGGCAACACCACTGGCATTGTCATCTGCTCCATAATTGGGATTACTTCGCGGCATACAGTCAGGGTGTCCCCCAATTAAGAAATACTTTTTTAAGGTGGGATACTTAGTGCCGATCTTAATGCCGATCACATTGGGAGCATTATATCTGCTGAGATCCTTTGTATATACTGAATCACACCCATACTCTTTAAGCTTTTTGGCGATCCAGGGAACTGCTTCATCCTCATTATACTTGTAACTCACATGTCGGGAAGGAATCTCCTGAAGCTGTTTAACATAGGATCTGATACTATCTTCACGAATTAGATCAGCCACTTTCTGGATTTCAGGATTATTTGATATGTTGCTGTTAAGATCCTTAATTGGCTTAGGCATGGGACGATCAAAGATCATTGCATCAAACTCTATAAGATTTAAGGAGGATCGTAGATCAAAGAGCGCGTCCTCCTCTGCCTTGGTAACGCGAAGCAGTAAGGATTCATCAAATTCCGCAATGACCGTTCCCATTGCTTTAATTTTGTCAATCAACTCCTCTTCAGGATAGATTACGTAATAGATCTTTTCTCTTGGAGACTTGTCCACAACAGAAAAGGGACATTTTTTAGTTTTGAGCACAGCAAGTTCTTCTTCGTTAACAATAGCAATCGAATGATTTTCAACTTGCTCGATGACATGATAATTCTTTGCCTCTTTGCTGTCCTCAATTACCGTTAAATATTCATTACCAGATGCAATGGAGACAAAACACAACAGACATACTGAGATGGTTATGATGAACTTTGCCATTAGGTACCCCCCCAGGCTTGCTAATTTAAAAAGATTGAAGATTTATTTGAAGGACAAGGTCACCCCCCTTATCCCTTTCTTTTATTAATATATCACACAATTTGTAAACATGCTGAAAAAGTTAAGCCTTTAACCGTATTTTATTTGCTAAGTTAGGAAAATTGGGGATTTAATTCATAATAATTGGATAAAACTGAATATGGATAGTAAAATTTGATGAATATTCAAGACCGATAATCGGTGTAAATTCAAGGAACTCTGAATTTAGGTACTATCAAAAATTTCAATTAATTATATATTTACTATGAACAATGGAAGTAGCAATAGAAAATCCCTTTTACTAAGGAGCAAATCACAGTGAAATATTCAGAGGCAAAACAGGGTCGTGTCTTTGTAATCCGGTTAGAAGATGGTGATATTGTCCACGAGGAAATAGAGAAGTTTTGTGTAGAAAAAGGTATACAGTGTGGAACAGTTATAATCGTTGGAGGGGCTGATGAGGGAAGCAGATTGATTATTGGTCCTGAAGAGGATAGAGGATTACCAATAAAACCAAAATCAATATCACTTGACAACATGCACGAAGTCACGGGTACTGGAACCATTTTTCCCGATGAGTCAGGTGCTCCAATATTACATATGCACCTGGCCTGTGGTAGAGAAAGATCTACAATTACTGGATGTATTCGGGAAGGGGTAAAAGTTTGGCATGTCATGGAGGCAGTCCTCATTGAACTTACTAACTCAACAGCAATTAGAAAATTGGATAGTACTACTGATTTTAAACTTCTTGTTCCCTAATTATATGAATATTCCAGCGGATTAAAAATTACAGTAATTGGATTCAATGAAATCAGTTTTACGAAAATCATAGGAAAGATTAAAAAAGAGAATAATAAAGGTAAAATCCCTTTCCGCCATGACATTCCCGCAGCTTCAAATACGAAATAAATTCTCACTGTTAATAAAAAATTTGAGTATATTTATTATATCTAAATACATTCATAATACTATTCATACCTATTTGTCTAAATAATTAACTAATTAGCAAACTGTAAAACAGTAATCACCTGCCAGTGGATTCAATTGGTGCTGGAGATTATCCCTTTGTTTTATTGAACCCAGATTATCCTAAGTTGAGGGAGTTATAATGATCGACAAGTTTATAGGTAGTGGATTAATAGTAATTGCATCCCTATTGTTCGCCTATGGCGAGGTTGAAGAGCGAGTAAACACCGGTGCCCTTTTAGAGCCAAAGGGAGTGATCCTCCATGGAGCTGGTCAAGCAGGGATAACCGGTTTTGATGCCTTTGAAAACTACTGGAGGATTGCACCGGAAGGTAAAAAACCCATGCTCTTTATGGACTACTTTGATACCTATCATATCAAGGAGCACTGGTCAAAGGAGCTTAAAGAGGAGCTTCTTAAGTATCACCGGAAGGGATTTTATGTGATACCCCAAATAGGACTGAATATCAACTACTTCTATAAGGATATTATTGCCGGTGCACACGAGAAGGAGCTTGACAATTTAATAAAAGGGTTTCAGTATTTGGGGATTCCCTGCTATTTTCGCATAGGCTATGAATTCAATAATCAAAAGCCCTGGAGTCAGGAAGATTTTATTGCAGCCTACACCATTATTGTTCAAAAATTACGAAAAGCAAATCTTGAAGTGGCCAATGTATGGAATTGTGGTCTCTCTGGGGGCAGTCCCAGTGGTTATTATCCCGGTGATTCTATCTGTGATTGGATTGGCTATAATACCTTTAGCGATATATCCGGTGGTCAACACTGTATTATCCTTGAGATGAATGATTTGGCTGCTGCCCATAGTAAACCCATCATGATTGGTGAAGCCTCACCCTCTTCTGTCAATGATCCCAATTTATCAAAGCGGTGGGAATGGTATGGGTTCTATTTTAATATGGTCTCCGGAACACCAGCTATTAAGCAGACAACCTATATAAATTGGGATTGGGATGTTCAAGATATGATTGGTGGTAATATTGGTTTTCCCTGGGGAGATGCACGATTGGAGAATGAGGGATCTGTCAAGGATCAGTTTTTTGAACAATTAAGTGATCCTAAATACTTTCATGCTTCCTCGGAAAAGAAATTTCGTGCTCTGCTTGGATATGATGATAACCAAGCACCGGAAACAGTCAAGAATCTAAAGCAGGATGGTGACTTTTTGGTATGGGATGAGGTGAATGATAATGGTGCAGCCGGGCTTGCCCATTACACTATTTATAAAAATGATACATTCTGGGATTACATTATTGGTACCAAGTATCCAGTTAAAGATCTTTACTTAGGAAAAGATATCAAGGTGCATGTTACAGCAATGGACAGGGCCGGCAACGAGAGTGGCAAATCAAATGCTTATACAGTAAGCCAAGTAAATAAAATCGAATTAATTGTAGATGGTGGATTTGATGAACCCTTAACCAGCTTAGGACTTGACTGGACCTTTCGTGGTGCCAATGATGGTGGTGCCTTGCCCGTTGATGAGTTTCAACATGATACCACCAGTAAATTAACAGGAAAATATTGTGCTCATTTGGAGTGGAAAAAGGAGGTCCTCAATGCAAAGGATTGGAAGCTCCAGTTTTTACAGGCAATTAATGTTGATAAAGATCGTGAGTACCCTATCTCCTTTAAAGCGGTGGCAAAAGAGCCAATAACGGCAAAACTGTACTTTATGTCACATCATATTAATTTTGGCTCCACCCACTTTCCCGCAGGAACAGATTACAATTTTGAAACTGAGTGGAATGTCTATAATTCCTGGGATGTAGAAATAGGTACTGATGCCAAGGAGTTTGTCTTTAAGGGAAAGCCAAACAAAACCGAACTAGGACGACTGGCTTTCTGCTTTGGTCTTTGCCCACCAACCGAAGTGTGGCTTGACGATATCAGTGTTATTGCACAGATGCCTTCGAATATTCGTGGTGATAATATCATCCCTGGCAATTTGGCAAACAGATTGAATTTGAGGGTAGTGTCAAATTCTAACCGAGGTGTAACCAATATCGCCTACTCCTTACCAAGGAAAAGTGATGTCTCAATTAATGTATACAACTGTGTTGGCAAAAGAGTTCATTCAGTTTCTTTTGAGAAGCAACCACAGGGAATGCAAAAGCACTGTATGAGGACCGCTCAATTGACATCGGGGTATTATATTGTTCAACTTAAAACTGATGGGAGTGTTGCTACGCAAAAGCATATATTAGCGCGATAGAGATATAGTTGACAGTGTGAAGGATTTGCTAGGAGTGTAGTTAAATTATATATATTAAATTAGGCATAATACACATCACTTAATATCACCTATTATAATCCTAGAGCAGATTAATCACTCTTGTCAAAAGGAAAATATTATGAAAGCACACTTCCTTATAAGTCTCTGTTTACTTGTGGTTTATTTCTCTTGTCAAACAGTTAATGATCCTGAAGAACCAATTGTATATGATAATAAATTTGTTCCCCCTGAAGGTAAAGTGCTTTTTGTCATGGGGCAAGACATTAAATCGATTGACGAATACTATAAAGAATTCGGACAACATCATCGGCCAGCAGGTTTATCCTCTTACTGCGCAGTATCGCGATTTAAGGGGATTACTTTTAAAGATGAGTCTGGTGGTCATCAATATTTTCGTGAACTTAATGAGAGATACCCAAAAACAGTGCAACATATTGCTATATGGATGCACAACTCCGCATGGGGGGTTCACGATAGTGTAGTGAATGGGATTTACGATGAAATAATTGACTCCATTGCCTTCATTATAAAAGCTATGGATGTTCCGGTTTATCTTAGAATCGGCTATGAGTTTGACAATCCTGGAAATAATAATGATCCGGAAAAATTTGTTGCAGCTTATAAATATGTTGTTGATCGATTACGGGCAAAGGGGACAACGAATATTGCCTATGTGTGGCACTCCTTTGCAGCAGGTGGTCCCTTTGCCAAATACTATCCCGGAGATGACTATGTTGACTGGGTAGGGATTTCACTATTTGGTCATATGTATGCTCCCACTCTTCCTAATTTTGCTGAAGTAGTAATACATTTTGCCAAGGAGCATAAAAAGCCGGTCTTTATTGCGGAATCCTCCCCGGTATATGGCATTACAGATACGTCAAATGGACTTTGGGATCAATGGTTTAAAAACTATTTTACTCTCATGGAGGATGAGGCTGTCAAAGCTTTTGCATTTATTTCAATGGATTGGGCTGATACAATAACCTACCCGGATTTAGTATTTAATGTAGTCTCTCTTGGATGGCGGAATGCAAAGCTACAATACAATGACAACATTAAGGCAAAGTGGATTGAAGAGATTGCCAAGGAGAAATATCTTAAAGAGACAGATGATCTTTTTGAATTATTAGGGTATATGAAATAAATAGTCGAACCAATCATAAAACGAAATAGTTAAAAGCTCAAAGTTATTGATGGAATATTGCCTCACTCCTGAAAATTAATAAGCTTTTGAGGGGTGATTTCAATTTTTCAACAAGATCTTCACTAAAAGGGTGCACAATTTTTCGGGATAGGTGAAATCAAATCAAAAATTAACAGTTCTTCTTTCATTTAAGGCTTTAAATTTATTATATTGTTCTGGTACTATTGAACAACTAATATTGAATAAGCACTCAGTATCATACCTATTAGAGGCTTTCTAAAAGATTTATAAACCAATTTTTATGTAAATGAGTATTGTATACTCCATTTCACATAATTTTTGTACTATCACTAAATTGGAGCTTTAAGATGCGAAAAATGGCTAATCCCATTCTACGGTTATTGTTTGTACTGTTTCTGATTAATACACTTTTTCTTTGTAATGATCCAATAAAACCACAGTTTACTATCCCCGTGATTGGTAATAATAAACAGATACAAGCTATTGGCCAGGATATTGTTGACTCTACCTTTAGTCTTTATATTGCAGCACTGGGTACAGGTCCTCTCACGTTTCAGTGGCAAAAGGATGGTGCTCCAGTAAGTGATTTTACGAAAATTGTTGAGAGCGACACCTTACATTTTCCTACTCTATCTATTGCTCATTCAGGAAGTTATCGCTGTATTGTATCAAACACTCAGGGGAGTGATACGAGCGCTGCCTATGCACTACAAGTGGTTGTCGCGCCAACCATCATCAAGGAACCTGAAGCGCGGTCAGCTTCAATCGGTGATTCAATTACTTTTAGTGTTATAGCAACGGGAACAACATTACAGTATCAATGGTACAAGGATACATCTGTTATTGATTCTGCCATAGATTCCTCCTATACAACTCCTGCTCTCTCATTGGCTGATGATAGCGCATCCTATTGGTGTATTGCATTTAATAAAGCTGGAAAAGATACCAGTACTCAAGCATTACTAACAATTGAACAAACCTATTCGGTTACTTACGATGGAAATGGAAATAGTGGTGGTGTTGTACCCACTGATTTGAATGCCTATGAAACGGGCGCAACCGTGTCAGTTCTTGACAATACGGGTCACTTGACTAAAAACGGTTTTAATTTTACTGGTTGGAATACGAAAGCCGATGGGAGCGGTGTCTTTTATCCTGTTAATACAACCTTTACAATGGGTGTTGCACCGGTGGTCCTCTATGCGCAGTGGGAGCCAGGGGTGACTTTTTCCATCACCTACCATGGTAATGGTCATACAACAGGTGCAGTTCCTGTTGATACCAATGCCTACACCAGTGGATCTCGCGCAACTACTGCTGCCAATACCGGAATTCTTGGCAAAACGGGACACACCTTTGTGGGTTGGAACACCGAGGCTGATGGAAGTGGGATACAGTATCCCGTGGGAACAGCTTTAATAATTGGGAATGCTGATATTGCCCTTTATGCGCAATGGACTACTGCGCGTACTTTTCGTATTCTCTATGATGGTAATGGTAATACCGGCGGTCTTCCTCCAACAGACCTGAACAATTATGTTGCTAAGGCGGTAGTCAATGTGTTGGGCAATAGTGGCAACCTGAGCAAAACAGGATGCACCTTTCTTAGATGGAACACTGCTGCTGATGGAAGTGGGATTAATTATATAGCTGGTGATACGGTGATCATGGATACTACCAACATCGTCCTCTTTGCCCAATGGACAACAAATGCCACGTACACCATCACCTATGATGCCAATGGAGCCTCTGCGGGCCAAGTTCCCATTGATGGGAACAATTATCTTAGTGGTGATTCTGTGACAGTTCCGGGAAACATTGGTAATCTGGTTAAGCCAGGAAGCACCTTTACAGGGTGGAACACTGTCTCTGATGGAAGTGGAACTCCTTACCTACCTGGTGCTACCTTGATTATTGCTCAAGCACCGGTCATTCTTTATGCTCAATGGACCGTGTTACCAACCTATAGTGTAACCTATAAGGGCAATGGTAATACTGGAGGAACCGTCCCAATTGATGCTAATCAATACACCACTGGCATGACTGTTACGATTATGGGGAATACAGGGAACCTGATTAAAGCCAATGTTACCTTTGCTGGGTGGAACACTCAGGCTGATGGTAGCGGGACCAATTATTCCATTGGCGCCACCTTTATAATGGGTAATGCCGATGTGGTGCTCTATGCCAAATGGACCCAAAACCCAACCTATCAAGTGTTGTATGAAAAAAATGGTGCAACTTCAGGGCTGGTGCCGGTTGATGCTAACAACTATGAAAAAGGTGATTCTGTATCGGTTTTGGGTAATACCGGAAATTTAGCTTTAACAGGATTTACCTTTGCTGGGTGGAATACAGCAGCTGATGGTAGTGGAATAGATTATGCAGCAGGGGCACGTTTTGCCATGGATACAGTACAGGTCACACTCTTTGCAAAGTGGACCAATAATCCTACCTACACCATTACCTATCAAGGTAATGGGAATAGTAGCGGTAGCGTTCCCATTGATGCAAATAACTATGAAGTTGGCGCTGTGGTGACGGTGCTGGCAAATACGGGAAATCTTGCAAAAACAGGATACTTCTTCACTGGTTGGAATACTGTGGCCGATGGAAGTGGTACACTCTTGCAGCCGGCTGATATCTTTTTTATGGGTGCTGCCCACGATACACTCTATGCACAATGGATACGAAATCAAACCTTTACCGTAACTTATTTAGGTAATGGTAGCACCGGTGGCGCTCCTCCGGTTGACACGAATAATTATACTGAAGGAGCAACAGTACTCGTTCTAAGCAACTCTGGTAATTTATCAAAAGCAGGATACACCTTTGCTGGATGGAATGCTGCACCGGATGGTAGTGGAACAACACACCAACCAACAACAACCTTTTCTATGGGACCTGCCAATGATACTCTCTATGCTCTCTGGGCTTTGAATCCAACCTATACAATTACCTATATCGGGAACGGTAATACCAGTGGGACTGCAGCAGTTGACACCAATACCTATGAGGTAGGGGAGATCGTGACGGTTCTTGGCAATACGGGAAGTTTGGCTAAAACGGGATTTATCTTTGCTGGGTGGAATGCTGCAGCAGATGGTAGTGGCACAACTCATCAACCCACAACAACCTTTACCATGGGAACAACCAATGATACTCTGTATGCTATATGGTCAATCATTCCTACCTTCGAAGTGACTGTGTCCCCTGTTGGTAATGGAGCGGTTGCACCCGCCGGTGTTCATCATATTCCTCAGGGAGGACAAGAATTAGCCGTCACAGCGACCCCTGCTCTTGGCCACCATTTTGTAAAATGGGAAATCACTGGAAATATCATAATTGTGGATAGTACGACTGCAGGAAGATTTACCATACTCGGTGATGGAACCATCTCTGCACATTTTGCGATTAATACCTATACAATTACCTGTGCAAGCAGTGGAAATGGAACTGTTGCTCCAACTGGAAGACAGGTTATTACCTATGATAGTCTCCTTGCTGTCACTGCCACACCTGCTGAGGGGTATCATTTTCTTAATTGGACCGTATCTGGTGGTATTGTAATTGAAGACTCCTCTATTACCGGTGCCTTTAGGGTTACGGATACTGGAACGATTGCTGCGCATTTTGAAATAAATGGCTACACCGTGACCTTTAAGGCAGGAAGCAATGGCTCAATCAATAATTTGCCAGAGATTGTGCAACAGGTAAATCATGGAGCCAGTTGTACTACGATGACCCCCATTCCAAGCCTGGGCTATCACTTTACAGATTGGCGCGGTGACTATGCGGGGGTAGATAATCCTCTTACGCTTCCCAATGTAACAAAGGATATGACCCTCATTGCCTATTTTGCCGTTGATACACTTACCGTACGATTTCAAGCTGATGCGAATGGAAGCATTACCGGCGATACCATACAAAAGATAATCTATGGAAACAGTTGCACCGAGGTTGTGGCAACACCTAATACTGGTTATCACTTTACCGATTGGACAGGGCACTCCTCACAGGATAGTGCCTTAATCGTAACCAATGTTACCTCAGACATGACCATTTCTGCGAATTTTGCCATAAACACCTATACCGTTACCTTCAAAGCTGGTGTCAATGGTTCTGTGGATGATTTACCTGAGGTCGTTCAAACAGTTAACCATGGGGCAAATGCTACACCAGTTTTAGCAAAGTCAGCGATAGGATATCACTTTACAGACTGGCGAGGTGATGTGACCAGCACAGATAATCCATTGACCATTAGCAATGTTATCTCAGACATGACCGTCTTTGCCTACTTTGCCATTGATACCTTAACGGTCACCTTTCGATCTAGTGGTAGTGGTTCACTTTTGGGAGATACTATTCAAGAGGTGATGTATGGTGGAAGCTGTGCAGAGGTTCAGGCAGTTTCAAACATAGGGCATCATTTCCACTCTTGGACAGGTCATGCTTCCACCGACACCGCTTTAACGGTTTCTGGTGTTACCTCCAACATGACAATCACTGCCAATTTTGCTATTGATACCTTTACGGTTACCTTCTTGGCGGGTACTAATGGCTCACTTGTGGGAAACACATCCCAAAGGATAACCTATCAAGGAAATTGTTCTGAGGTCCAAGCAGCATCAAATACGGGGTATCATTTTGACTCCTGGACAGGCCATTCTTCAACCGATAGTGCATTGACTGTTACCAATGTTACAGCCGATCAGACGATCACTGCTAATTTTGCAATTAATGTGTACTCGGTAACCTTTAATGCTAATTCAAATGGTACTGTAAATAGCCAATCCCAGTTGGTGCAACAAATCGAGCATGGTGCGAACTGTGACCCGGTAACAGCAACAGGCAGCACGGGCTATCATTTTTATGATTGGCGTGGCGATTATGTTGGAACGACTAATCCCTTGACCATAACAAATGTCACCTCCGATATGACAATCAATGGCTACTTTGCCATTGATACGTTTACCGTCACCTTTGCAGCAGGCTCCAACGGATCATTAGTGGGAACAAAAACACAACGGGTGACCTATGGTGGCAGTTGCTCGCAAGTAAGGGCAATTCCCAACAGCACCTACAAATTTAGCAGTTGGACTGGCCATTCATCAACTGATAGTGCCTTAACAGTGACCAATGTAACCTCAAATATGAGCATAACCGCAAATTTTACCAAGATAATGTATACGGTAACACTGACGGCTGAATATCACAATGGTCCCTGTGGTACAGTTAGTCCTGCCCTAGGAACCTATCAAGTATTACCTGGTGCTTCATTTCCTGTGTCTATTAGTGGTACAAGCCACGGTCAGACTGGTTGTGCATTAGAGGGTTGGTTTGTGGGTGGTACTAATATTTCAACATCTGAAAGTTATACTTTTACAATTAACAATAGTATGACTATAGTTGCAAAAATAGCTAGATGGTAATTAGTGAGCTTTACAGGTGTAAATTTATTAAAGTTTTATGGTTGTCCTCTAAAGTCGAAGTTTGTTCTTTCCTCTTTCGACTTTGGTTAATACGCTCCAATATTAACACCCTCCTCACCGGCTTTCAATGCTGGTGAGCCTGCTAATAGTCGTAAGCCATCATCATCGGTAAAGGGTTTGTTGTCATCACCGACAATATTGTTGACATTAGTAAACAATGGGTCTTCACCAATAATATCGGTGGAGTCTCCGGGGCTTGGGTTACGCGCCTCATAAATTAGATTATAGCCATTAGAGTAGGAAGAAGTTTCATCAGCCCAATAACTTGAGGTAGTTTGGGTGATGATATTGTTCTTAACGGTTCCCACAGAGCCTTCACGAAAGCCAATACCATGGGTTGCAATGAACAGAATCGTATTGTTTATGATATGTAAACCTTTTTGGCCATGGGAACAGATACCCCAGGCTGTGCCATTGGCAAATACATTTTTGTGCAAAATGATATTGGTGTGACTAAGGCCCCCGCCTTCAGCCATGAGGCCTTGATGAAAAAAATCTATTCCCATATTTTGTTCGATTAAAATATTGTGGGCCTCATTCCCATTATTGTCATAGGTTTGAAAGAGGTCTGTATGGGATTGACCAATTTCACTCTGCCTTGTCCCATGGAGAAAGTTTTTTCGTATGATTATGGTATCACCAAAAAAACGAAAATAGTCAGCATCACCACCATTTGCTGTTCGCATCAGTCGCTCGATCTCATTGTTTTCAACTAACCAGCGTACACCAGAAACTGTGATACCCTTGTTGCAGCCGTAGATGTAATTGTTCATAATGTAAATATCATGAAGCGGCTCCTCTGCTGCCCAGGAAGCAAAGATGCCACCGGTGGAGGCGAAACCGGTGATGCTATTGTGTGCAATATAGAGATTATTAGCCTGGATCCATATACCCCCTCCTAACCAGCCGGGAATTGTTGAATCACCGTCAATGGAAAATCCAATCACAGCCGTGTAATCGCCATACAAAAGAAATCCACCCATGAACACAGAATCCTGTGCTTCAAATACAATGTACTGTTCTGGAGTTCCCGCTTGTCTGCACTCAACCCTCTCTGTATAGTTGCCCTTTTTTACAATAATCTTTCTCCCTGCCTTGGCATTTTTTACTGCGTGGGAAATAGTTTGCCAGGGTGTGTTTTCCGAACCATCGTTACTATCACTGGCCTCTGGATGAGCCTGATCAACAAACACTGTGTCCGTTGGTACTAATACCTTTGTATTAAAGGGAGCTATTTCAATAAATGTCGGTGAGTAGTTGATATCTGGGATGGTGGTCGATTTATCACAGTGCAGTACAAAAAGGAGTGCTGGTACTAAGCTTATGAGAAATTGTCGCATTGTCAAACCTTTATACCTGTGGAAGAATTAGGTTTTCTCAGGTACACTAAAGAACTCATCCTTACATTTTGGGCAAATGCTATGGCTAAATTGAGCCTCTGAATGTTCGGTAAGATACTTTTCCAGACGGTTCCAATACCCTTGGTCATCGCGGATCTTTTTACAGTAGCTACATATGGGAATGAATCCACTAAGCACCTTAATCTCCTTTTGGGCCTTTTCTAACTCCTTATTCTTCCTCTGTAATTGTCTTGACAGGTTAGTAAGGTCGTTGGTGATTTTTGACATACTGTTTAGAATTGTGTTTGAAGAGTTTCCAAGCTCTTCGCTAATAAGAATATTGTTTTCCTCCATGGCATAAAAATAGCATCTAATTGTAAGAGGATTTCCCCCGTGGGGAAGGAACTGGAGAGAGGCACTCTTATCCTTCATAATTGCCTGTATGTCATGCTGTTCATTTGATAAAAAGGAGGTCACCGAGAGACCGGTGAGGTCACTATTGGTATTCATGAGAGTCCTAAATCCCTTATTACATCGCAGAATAGTACCATCCTGAGCAAATAAAACATAGAGAAACCGGTTTGATTCAAAAATAACTCGATCAAATAGTTGAGACATCACCGTAAAATTTGATTCATTAATCATATAAATTCCATTGTTTTAAGTGTTCCATAGTGCTGTCAAGGTCTCTTCCAAATCCGTCAGCACCGGTTACTTTCCAGAGTTCATGATTCTGGACAAACACATGGCCCCCCACAAGAACTTTTACCTTTTTATCCAAAGAGATGCTCTTTATCGCTGTTATCACCTCTTTTGTCATTGACAAATTAAAGGGCATCGTCACCGAAATTGCAACTAAATCAGGTGCAAAGGATTCCACATGGCTGGTGAGGCTTTCCAAAGGAGTATTGGCTCCCAAGTAATGAACCTTCCAACCATTCATTTCCAATATATCCGAAACCATCCATGCTCCAATCTCATGATATTCGTTAGGAGCAGCAGTCACCACAGCTTTATACTTTTTTTCACCCTTTTCCGGTTGGATTAGTTCACTCATTGATGCCATGACACGAGAGACAATTGCCGAGGCCAAATGTTCTTGCGCAACAGTAATCTCATTTCTCTCCCAAAGCATACCAATTTCATACATAGATGGTTGAATCACCTGAAGGTACAGTGATGCAATTGATTCAGCTGTTGTTGCCTTCTCTTTAGAAATAGTTATGGCTTTGTTATGGTTTCCTTCGAGTAGGGCTGATAAAAAGTGATTCTTCGCAACAAGCCAGGTATCATCGATTGGTGGTGCTACCAGTGTCTCAGATTGGGAAACAGCAATCATATGAGAATGATTTTCAAGCATCCAGTCATAAACCGCAAGAATTGGACCAGCCTCTTCTGTAGCAATCATTTTAGTGACAGCTCTTTTCCAGGTGCTCAATTCAATGGGAAAATAGTCATAGGTAAATCCATGCTGAGAGTATGCCCTATATACCCACGGTACGGTTTTTACAAGAAGGTTATAGTTATTAAGGCTAAATATGACCGACATAAAGGCAGCATGATTTTTATGATTATCATACATCATCTCCAAGGAGTTATTCCCCACTAATTGGTAAATGGTGTCATCATTAGTCATGATGCTGTTCACATACTCAGTGAGGGCTTTGCTTTTGTTATAATATGATGACGCTGCTTTTAATGGAACTGGAGACAATCTTTTAATATCGTGGAAAAGCTCTTCGATTGATAGCATATGGAGTCCCTTTTATTAGAGTGACTGCAGGTTCGAACTATGCTCTTATAATATAGTGTACAATAAAATGAGTCTCTTATACAAGGGGAACCAATTATTTCAGCAAACTCTAAAATATTGTAATATATTATGTATTAAAGTAGCAAACTATCGCTTGTTCCGTTGCGATTATCAAAATTATTCATTCATTATCAGTCTGGGGGGAACCATGGTTGATAAAACAACGCGCTCTTGGAGTTCATTGCTTTTCTTTTTTGCTCTATTACTCATTGTATCTGCAAACGTTGCGCAGGAGCCTGTTCTTGATGAAAATGGTCAACAAACAGGTCTATTTAATCTGAATCCTAACAAATCAGCTGAACCCTGGGTAGCTGGTGGTCTTGATGAAATGACTGCAGCAGAAATAGCCGCAATTCCTGCACTTGCTATGTCTGATGCCATTGCACAGCGTCCTTTACCAGCCAAGGTCGACAATACCAAGAACAGAGAGTTTCGGCCGATTTTCAATCAAAAAGGAGGAAGTTGCGCGCAGGCAAGCGGAATTGCTTACACCTTCACCTATGAGATGAACTGTGTTCGTAATCTTGCCTCGAATGTGACTAAAAATCAGTATCCCTATGGATTCACTTACAACTTTCTCAACCGGGGAAGTAGTAGCAATGGTTCGAATTATAGCAGTGGCTGGAGGATCGTCATGGAGACCGGTTGTCCCAATGTGGTGGATTATGGTGGCACCCTCTATGGTGGTAGTAGCGGATCAAAATGGCTCACCGGTTATAAACCGTATTTCAATGGTATGGCAAACAAAATAAAAAGGACCTTCAGTATCAAGGTGACCACTGCAGAGGGTATCAATAAATTGAAGCAGTGGCTCGATGATCATGGTGGAGCCCAGAGTAAAGGTGGTTTGGTCTGCTTTAGTGCCTATGCCTCACAATCTCAGCTTAAATCTTTGCCCTCTGGAACACCACAGGCTGGTAAAAAAGCAATCATCAAATGGGGAAAAAGTAGTGGTGGACATGCCATGACCATCGGTGGCTATGATGATGAAATCCGTTGGGACTACAATGGTGATGGCCAATACACTAACGACAAAGATATCAATAATGATGGAAAAGTTGATGCTAAGGATTGGGAAATTGGTGCTGTTATTATGATCAATAGTTGGGGTAGTCGTTGGGGGAATGGTGGTAAAGCCTACATGATGTATTGGGTACTTGCCAACCATTACTCAGACGGTGGTATCAAAAGTAGCAACAATGTCTATGGTATAGAGTGCTATAAAGAGAACACACCCAAGGTGACTTACAAGGTCTCCATGACCCATTCTGATCGGAGCAAAATCAGGATTCGTGCTGGTGTTGCCAATAGTATTAGTGCAACTAAACCTTCTGAAACCCACTCATTTTCATCGGCCTTTAATTATTGCGGTGGTTCCCATCCTATGCAGGGAAAAAACGCAAGTTCCACCATCGAGATTGGCTTAGATGCAACGCCATTGCTTGAGGAAGTTACCGGTAATCAAGCCAAGTTTTTCTTACGGATTGACTCCAAAGGTGGTACGGGTAAGGTTAACTCCTTTAGCATGATCGACTACTCTACAGGCACTCCACGGGAGATCAAATGTGATCAGCAGAATGTCACAATCGAGTCGGGAAGCTCAAGTTCAGCTAAAACAACCTATCTCTCGATTGTTCATGGCACTGTTCCGGTGATTGCCCAAAAAGCAAGTCATCTGCCTAATGCAGTCTTCTTTAAAGAGAACAGGCTCTTTTTTAACGTAAATGAGCGGGGACCTCTCTCGCTGACCCTTTTCGATCTTAAGGGGAAAATGGTCAAACATGTTGCCCAGGGTGTTTTTGAGCAAGGCGAGCAGTCAGTATCTCTGCAGAATGTTGCTGGCGGACTCTATCTGTGCCGCATTGAGACAGCGGGCTATAAAAAAGATATAAGTATTATGGTGAGACGATAACTTAACCAGTTTCACCCTATTTGTGGTTCCAGTGAATGAAGCAATCCTCTATGTGATTTGAGAGGGTTGCTTCTTTTTTTAATCTATTAATATCACATCTGAATTTTGGTTTTTTTGGGCGTTCCCCCGCTATGGCGGGGTCGCCGTGGTTCCTGGCTACCTTTCAGTCGGTCCTCGCTTTGCTCGGACTGGCCTTCGGCCACCTTCCACCTGGCTAACGCAAAAGATTAAAAGATTTATGATTGTAAAACTAGCCGCATTTGTCATTGTAGGTGCAGTTTGACTTGACCTTTGTAAACACTGTAGAACCTGGTAAAAAAATGTACTGATACGGATTAATTTTCAGCACTATCGTGAACTAAAAAGCAATTATCATAATCATACTAAGGAATGGTAAAACAAGTGAAAAACTTAAAGATAAAAACAAATCCAGAGGTTGAATTGGTGTTCAACAATTACCCTGATTCTGTTAAAAACAAAATGCTGTTCCTTAGAACCTTGGTTATTGAAACTGCAAAAGAGGTTGAGGGAATAGTTGAGCTGGAAGAGACTTTAAAATGGGGTGAGCCCAGTTTTCTCACAAAAATTGGAAGCACTGTTAGAATGGATTGGAAGTCTAAATCACCCAATCAGTATGCCATGTATTTTAAGTGCACCAGCAGGCTAGTGGAAACGTTCAAGAAAAAGTTTAAGAAAACATTTACCTTTGAAGGTAAAAGAGCAATCGTGTTTCGATTAGATGAGGAGATTCCTATTAAGGAGTTGCAATGTTGCATAAAAGCAGCATTAACGTATCATAAGGTAAAGCATTTGCCAACATTGGGAATATGAAAAAGAAAGCTTCAATAAAATCGCAAGTTAAAGTAAAATGGATAATAACCTAAATACAGGGTTTGGAGTTGTGTTTTTTTCATTAGCCCAAAGTTGCGCTTTAGAGCAATTAAATGATTTTGCAAATCGTCCTTTGTGATAAATAATCTTTCGCGATAAGGATGTGAAAGGTGCCTAGCAGTATTTTTGCAGAGCAAAAATACCGGAGCGAACGCGGAGCCTGAAGCAGCCTGGTCGAGCGACAGCGAGAATCGCCCAAATCCTAATATAACTGGATTTAATCTACTCCTCTTTTGTATATTTAACCCAATCACTACATAGTATTTCCAAATATTTACTGTCACTCACAGACCTCTCACTTACATAATTATTTATTTTAGCATTACATTTTTCGGAAAGGGGCGATGGTGAAACAATTGTTTTCTATTGTTTTGGGTCTATCACTTATGCTTTTTAGTTCCTGTAGTTTTGAGGCGCCAGTACCGGATGATACATCGGCAACTTTTTTTGTGCGGGTTATTGCCCATGATCAATCACCGCAATTGGACACCCTCTGTTTAGAAATTGAGGGAAGTGCCATGGGATCACCCATACCACAAATCCTGGGAATTACCGTGAATAATGATACGTTGCCCGATGTTAAGATCAACTATGGACCCAATGGGATAACCTTTGAGGGATGGCTTTTTCCTGATACTGTGGTCGGCCCTATGCGTGTTGGAGTACTCTATGATGGTGGCGAGGTCTATGCCAACATTGTTATTCCAGAGTCCTCTGACTCGATCTTTACTCATGCGGACAATGATACAGTAGCACATAATAAGGATTTGACCGTATCCTGGTTGAGTGAAGCCCAGTTTTTTACTGTTGATGTATACACCTACGACACCGGTAGCACCACAAAAATTCTTATGAATGATAGCATCTTCGACACCACCAGTTTGACCTTGCCTGCTGCGGCAATGCGCTCTGACCTCACTCGTTTGCGGGTGAATGTCTTTGGGTTTAATGGCATTATTATCAAACAGGGAGCAGTTGCGAATATGGAAGGTGATGGCAATGGTTTTATTGTGACACAAAATTACATCGGTGATTGGGATTGTCGCAGGTTAACCCTGTATGTAAAAGATTAAAAAAGAAATCAGAAAAAGGGAGTATATCCTAATGAATTATAAAATGTATTCGATTTTTGTGGCGCTCTTTACTTTGTGCGCTTTTGGAGCAGAAAAACGTGTGCTCCTGGAGAGCTTACTGGCCACCCGTTGAGGAAACGTTTCACGCGCCAAGATACACATTAATGAAATGAAGGCGCAGTTCCCCGGTCGGGTGATCTCTATAGCGTATCACGAAAAAAAACACTTTAGCGATCCAATGAGCACTCCTGCGCAGGAGGAGTTTTTAGAATACTATGAGAAGCAGTTCAATACACAGGTGCCTATCCCGGGCATGCTTATTAATCGTAGCCCCGACGAGGTTTTTATTGGCAAAGAGGAGATGTTTCTTATTGGTGAAGCCCTTGATGCTGTAGCACCAGCAACAGTGACCATTGACCACACCTGGAACGCAACCACACGCACAGCAACTGGTTCTGTGAAAGTTATCTTTGATTCCTTTGTTGACAGTAGCGACTATCGGGTGGGGTTGATTGTTGTAGAGGATGATGTGCAGGGTGGATATTATTACAATCAAAGAAACTACTATCATACCTCAACTGAATACTTTGAACTTATTGGCCTTGGTGAGAATATCAAAGACTATAAGCACTATGATGTATACCGGGACAATCTGCTCGGTGGGCCCTGGGGTAAGGATAGTGTCGTGCCTGATGTGCCTGATACGGGTGTGGTTTATGCAACGCCCTTTACCTATACAGTTCCACAAAATTATTTAGATATTCCGGTAAAGCTTGACAAGATAAAGCTGGTTGCCTATGTGGCACATAACCAAGACTTGGCCTTAAATGCTGCAGAGGTAACGCTTTTACCTATTACCAGTATTGATCAGAGACTGCATAGAAAGAAGAATCAATGTATAACAATTAATTCGACTCAGCCCAACTGCATTTCTCTTACCTTGACTCACAGAGGATTATGTAAACTATCTCTGTTTGCTGCTACCGGTAGGGAAGTCTCTTTGCAGAAAAAGAATCATCAGATCTTGGCTGGAACCCACACTCTTTCATTTGCAAAGAACAGACTTGCTTCTGGCGTTTATTTTCTAAGGCTATTAGGGGATGAAGTGACAGCTGTTGTGCCGTTAGTAGTATCAAGATAAATTACTAACTTGCGATAATGTGCGACCTCTTCGAGGTCGTGCTATTCATTTCATTTGTTCTTCATACCCCAAGTTACGTCCGGGACTACTCAGGGTGTATCTCCTCCGGATATAATTGTTTGAGGACTTCTAATACTGATTACATTAATTACTTCCAGATACTTCAATTACCTTTAGAATATGAGTCTTTAAACTATGAAGAAATTTTCATCTTGTTTTGAGTATGACATTGGTAATTCGTAGATTTTTTTTATGTTTTTCCCATAGGGATATGCCGAAGGCATGGAGGGGATATAAAAAGTATTTTCCTTACCGGGTTTTAGGGCCGGAGAGGCCCTACCAAAAATAATTTCAGATATACCAACAAATAGAACTCTATAAATTGGCGGAGACGTGTGGGAATCGAACCCACCTACCGTATCTCTCAATACGGCACAACGGATTTGAAGTCCGCGGAGCCCACCAGTGACCCTTGCGCCTCCGTCTTCAATGAATCTTTTATATCAAATAGGGCAGAATTTTTGCCCTTTATTTTCTTTTGCCTTAATTGCCTTAGCCACAGATTATTTGGCGTTTGATTTCAATTTTCAAAATAAATGTATACTAAAACTATCTCCTGCAAGCCCTAAAATCAAGGCAATTTTCATTTATACAACAACCTATTTTAGCTTACGCACATCCCCATCTCGGTAGGTAAATCCAGTCCTATCAAAGTACTCCAACAGGGACACGGTCTTTTTCCGTGGCATGCCTTCTAAGCACTCCCGCATCTCACCAATAGCAGCGCCTTCATTCCGACGGAGCAGTGTGGCAACCTTATTTTGAACGGTTGTATATCCCTCTTTAGTAAAGCATTGCCCCTTGTCTACTTGGATCAGCTCACCACTCTCAATAAGGTACTCTAACATTTTTTGAGCATTTTCACCATATTTATCAACAATATCTTCATTTTTTGGTGGATTGAAAGGGGCGTCTAAGAAGAGCTTGTCTATTTTTGCCCGCAATTCCTGAAGATATGGGGAGAGATCAACCGTGTGCGAAGCCAATCGTATTTGATCACCTTCAATGAAAAAAGTACCATCCTCTTTATAGAGTGCAATAATTTCATCAAAGACATTTTTATCAGCCGGTGGTTTAATGATTTGTTTGAGCTTACCTGCAGCAATTGCAAACTTAAGAGGATTTTCCTTATGGAAGGATTCGACCAATGTATAAATTTTACGTTTCAGGATGTCATAGTTTTCCGTACTCATCAGACGTTTTTTACCAATCCACTTAACTAGCTCTTCCTTTTCGAGCTCTTGGATTCGCTTTTCAAGCTCCTCTTTGGTTACCCCTAAAGATTTGGTGAGCTCCTCTTTCATCTGTGGCATGAACCGGTTACGATTAAAGTGCTCCAGTACTACCAAGTTGGGATCACCCTTAAGAAGTTTCTCTAAATTGGCAATGACCTTATCTTTAAGGCGTCTGTGCTTGGTTGGATTGGTGTCTAAAATAATACCACCACCAATGGTTCGAACCGGCGAGTAGCTTCGAATAACAAAGCGATCTTCTCGATCAGCCACCACTGGTTTTTCAAAATGAAGCTGCACAAAGCCTTCATCTCCCGGTGTGTAAATATCACTATCCAAAAGAATAATACGGGCAATCACTTCACTGGTGCCAATATGTACTCTGACTCGGGTTTGATTTTTTAACTCTCTGGTCCAGGAGCTGAGTAAACTAAAATGAGCATCGATCATATACGTGGGTTTGTAGTAACCCGGCTCTGCAAGCATATCACCACGCTCAATCGACTCTTTGTCAATCTTTCCCAGGTTGATTGCTGTGCGATATCCCACGGTAGCACTGTCAACGGGCTTGTCATGTACCTGAACACCGCGTACTCTCAGTGATGCTTTTTGAGGGAGTAACTCGACAGTGTCATCGGGTGAGACTTTACCAGAGAGTACTGTACCGGCGATCACCGTACCAAAGCCCTTGATAGTAAAGACCCGATCAACAGGCAAGCGAAATACGCCTTTGTCTTTACGGGCTCGCACCTTTGAGGCTGCTGCAATGATCTCCTCGTTGAGCGTCTCGATTCCATGATTGGTAAGAGCACTTACTGGAATGATCGGTGATCCATCAAGGACTGTTCCCTGAACAAGCTTTTTTACATCATCCGCAACAAGTTCCACCCAGTCCGGTTCAACAAGATCAATTTTGTTGAGAACCACAAGTCCTGTTGGTACGCGTAACAGATTGAGGATTTCCAGATGCTCCTCAGTTTGTGGCATCACACCATCGTCTGCAGCTATGACCAACACAGCAAGGTCGATTGTGTTTACACCAGCAACCATTGTTTTAACGAATTTTTCATGACCGGGAACATCAATAATGGTAATGTCTTTACCTAAAAAGGCAAAACCAAGATCCGTGGTCATGCCACGCTCTTTTTCCTCTTTGAGGCGGTCAGTGTCGGTTCCGGTCAAAGCTTTTACGATGGCTGTTTTACCATGGTCAATATGACCGGCCATACCAAGGATTACATGTTGTGATTTATCCATGTTTACTCGTCATCCTCGCTAGATCTATTGGCAGGTATCTCTAAGGCCTGCTCCAGAGCCTGTAAAATGAATTTTACCTCATCACTCCTAATTGTTCTTCCATTGAGCAGATAGCGGTCATCGTTGATTCGACCAAATATGGGTGGGTTGCACTTGCGGAGCTTTGCTGCAAGGCACTCTGCAGATAGTTTGACAGCTCGGATTGCAAGAGAGTAGGAGGGGAGTGCTTTATTGGACATGGAGCCACTTCCCACTTCTGCCACATCCTCTACAACTCGCAGTTTCACAGCGTTACCAAAGGCAACCTTCATTCGTCGTTTGAGACTCATACATCGTTTTTTAACTTCGTAGGGAGTTTCAACAAGCATGCTTATAACTGGATGCTCTTTGAGCAACTTCTTTTCATCAAGGAAGAGTCGCAGGGTTCCCTCTAGTATGGCAAAGGTCATTTTATCACAGCGCAAGGCCCTGGTGAGTTGATTTTTCTTCATTCGCTCTATGACCTCTTTTTTTCCTACAATGATACCACATTGGGGACCGCCCAAAAGCTTGTCTCCGCTAAAACAGACCACATCGGAGCCATCTTTGAGTGATTCCTGCACTGTTGGTTCATGGGGAAGGCCCCATCGAGCAAAATCTACCAGAGCGCCACTGCCCAAATCATCAAAGAGTAGAAAACCATTGTCATGGGCAAGCTTTGCCAACTCATCAACCGCAACCATTTTTGTAAAGCCAATAATGGCATAGTTACTTTGATGCACACGGAGAACCAAACCGGTCGTTTCCTCGTTCATTGCCTCTTTGTAATCTTTTAGATGGGTTCGGTTTGTGGTACCGACCTCGCGAAGGATTGCCCCACTTCGCTCCATCACATCGGGAATTCTAAAGGCGCCACCAATCTCGACCAATTCACCCCGGGATACAATAACCTCTTTATCCTTTGATAATGTGTTGAGCACCAGCATTGTTGCAGCTGCATTATTGTTGACCACCAAGGCTGCTTCGGCACCAGTGAGCTGGCAAATGAGTTTTTCCACATGTACATAACGATCGCCCCGTTTACCCGTTTCCTGATCAACCTGCAGTGTGCAATAGTGAGCCACCACATCCATAAGTTCCTTTTGCGCCTCCTTGGCATAGGGGGCTCTCCCCATGGCAGTATGAAGAATAACGCCAACCCCGTTTATGGCTCTTTTGAGGCTGTTTTCCAGGCGGAGCGCAGCATCGGTTACCAGTTCCTTGACAATAGTATCATACTCGATGGTTAATGGAAAATCTGGGTCATTGAGAATGCGTTCACGAAAACGCTTTAAACAGAGTCGTATCTCTTCGGTTACCATTTTTTTAGGGTATCGTGCAGCAAGCGGCTTTACTTGTGGATCCCGAAATAGTTTATCCACTTTCGGGAGTTTTTTAAGCAGCTCTTTTCGGTCGTTTGCCATGAGTTTTAGGTCCTAGGAATAGGGTTTTCTCTAAGGGTCGTTTGTGTTCCAGCTTAAACCCAGATTATGCAATAGTAAGTAGCTCAGAAGCACAATCCTATGTCCATTAAGACTTTCAGGCTTTTCGGCCATATCACCTTGTAGATATGCCCTTCAAAACCTTCAAGCCTTACTAAATCATAATCTTGCACTTCTGCGTCTACTCCTACTGTACAATCTGGGTTAAAACATAAACATTTATCAACTATAGTATTAAAATATTTAATAGTTGAAGAAATATTCCAGACTTTCTAAGACATTTTTGTGAATATGAAGATATATTTACCTCCTAATTTCACTTTTTAAATAATTTCAACAATTGCCATTTATCAAAATTATTTAAGGCACGGCTGATGTGTTTAATGTAATTTAATTATAGAGAAGAGTATAAACCTGCTTGAGATGCATCAACCTTCTTTTATTGCAAAACCTTACTTTCGGTATCAAACTGAAATGGCAACAGAAGAATCAACAAATACAAACAGTAAAAAAGGGGAATGGCCGGTTCATGGATCAATCGGCTTTGTCCTGATTATTCTATTCTGGTTTATAAATTGGACATTGGCTGGACTCCGTACGCATTATCTCTTTTTTCCACTCTGGCTTGGGTATGCGTTGTTCGTAGATGCCTTAGTTGTGTTGCGCACGGGAACTTCCCTCTATACACGAAACCAAGACGCCTATGCACGTCTCTTTTTAGTTTCAATTCCTGCCTGGTGGCTCTTTGAGCTCTTCAATGTCCGCCTTGAAAACTGGGAGTATGCCGGTAAGCAGTTCATTCCTGATTTAGAATATGCTATTACTGCGTCAATCTGTTTTTCCACGGTGATTCCAGCTGTATTTGGCTCTGCTGAATTAGTTAGGTCTTATAATCTATTTGAGAGAATGAAGGTTTCCTTTACCTTTCCCTTAAATAAGCTTACCCTCTTAGGATTCTTTGCTAGTGGGTGGTTGTGGATTTTTCTTATTCTTGCTTGGCCGATCTATTTTTTCCCTTTGGTTTGGGGAGCGGTATACTTGATTATTGACCCCATCAACCATGCTCTTGGATTTCGCTCACTCTTAGGGTCTGTATCTAAAGGAGACTGGCGGCCAGTGGGAACCCTCTGTTTGGGATGTTTGATCTGTGGCTTTTTTTGGGAGATGTGGAACTTCTTCTCCTATCCAAAATGGATCTACCATGTTCCCTTTGTTGACTTTCTGCACATTTTTGAGATGCCTCTTCTTGGGTATATTGGATATTTTCCCTTTGCTTTAGAACTCTATGCGCTCTATCACTTTGTCACAGGATTGTTACGCTTACCGGAACGTGAGTCTTATATTCAAGTTTAGTTATGTTGAAAAATTCTGTGGCTTTGGTCTCTTTGATCATATGACTTGGTTAAGTATGCTGAGCAAATTATGATTTAGAAAGATCGTCGGGACACTGCCCGACAGCACTGTGCCGAAGGAACAGCCCGTAGGGTGTTTGCCAGGGATGGCAAACATGAACGAAACACACCCAACCTCACCCCCAGCCCCTCTCCCATGGGGAGAGGGTAGCAAAAGAAGTATGGATATAAATTTTATATCACCCTGATCGCATAGCTGTTTGGCGCTTGGATAACTCGCCCTTTAGGTTCGAACAGATTTGCGCTTTACTCAAACATTTACACGGTGCGATTGAAGGGGATTTAAAAACCAAAAAAGAATCTTTTAGAATACTTTATAAGTTTTTCTACTTACCTCGTAATCAATTCAAGGGTCATCATCTAAAACTCGAAGGCCCCGATATCTGGGGAAGCGTCGCGAGATTCTCCCCGTTGATCAATAGGAATCGCTGGATTGGTTACCCCCTTGTTAATTGCAGGACTTCCTGAGGGAAGTGCCATAGTAAGGGTTGGGCCACCATTGTCTGCTAGGGATTGAAGCTGTGCGTCGTCTTGCATGACATTAGGATTCTCATTAAGCCACTCATCAGTGACCATAGTATTGTTAGGCGATTGATAGGATATTGGCCACTGCATGTTACCACTACCGTCAGAAAGGGTTGAACCTTTGTTGATGGTTACACCAGCCCAGGCATTATGATTGGTTGCTGTATAGTCGAGAGTGTTGTTGTAAAAGAGGGTGTTTACAATAGTGAGGGTGCCGGAGTTCATTATGGCTGCAGCAAAGTGGGTGGAACTATTATTGGCAAAGGTGCAATGGGTTATTTGGCTTGATCCTTGGGAGAGACAATAGGCCCCACCAAGGCCATTCTCCTTTGTCACTGCATTGTCATGAAAGGTGCTGTTGGTGATGATTGATTGAGCCCCATGTGTCCAGAGTCCTGCTCCCTGGGTCGGGGTTCGGTTTCCGGTGAAGGTAGAGTTTGCTAAAAGAAGCGTTCCATTCTGATGGTATATGGCTCCTGCCTTAGTTACCTGTTCTGCGTTATTTGAAAAGAGGCAACGATCAATGAGCGCACTGCTTCCTGATCCAGCTATGAAGTAGGTAAAGAGTGCTCCAGCATGGTCATTACTGCGGTTGCCCTTAAAAGAGGAACCAGCAATGCGAAGATAGGCATTAATCCCATTTATATTCACATTGTCAATGTATATGGCGCCACCAATACCTCCCTTGCCTGTGGGACCGACATCTGCTCCTCCTCCCTTTCCTGTGGCTCGATTATTTTCAAAACTACAGTTGATGATTGTCATGGAGTTACCAATCCCACCAATGGCACCACCATTGGCACCGCTATTATTGGTGAAGGTACAATTAGAAAAAATCACCTCTCTTTGTAAGAGAGAGTATACTGCACCACCACCCCAATCAGGGGTTTCTAAAACAGCACAGCGGTTATTGGAGAAGGATACATTAATCGCAGTAAAGGTGCCAAAGGTCCTATTATAAATTGCACCACCCAGGGAATCACCAAGACCATTGGTAAAGGAGCAGTTCTGGATTATAAAGGACAAACCTGCAGCTTGGTTTGCAGCGGGCTCCTTGCGAAATGTGCGCGTTTTACTCCCTCCGTCAAAGGTGATACTACCCCCGTCAAAGACTAAATCTTTAGAAAGGACAATCTCCCTTTGTATTTGAATGGTCGGAGGAGAAGCTCCACAGTTACACAGTATGGTGTCTGCAGTTTCAATAGCCTTTCGAATTGCCTCTTCTGTACAGCTTTGAGCCGTGCCATCACCAACGACCACAGCATTACTCATATCCACTGGATCTAAAGGTTTATACAGTGTATCTGGAAGCAGCGGGGAGGTTATAAGGGGAGAAGGATCCTCATCAAGGTTGCAGAATGTAAAGAGCATCATAAGTGTAGTAAGTAGTACAATGATCTGATTAGCCATAAACTATTTATCCTATTTTTGTAGCTAAAACACAGTTTCACTAACTAAAGAATTCTATAATTTGAATATATGATGTTTTTATTCTCCTTCAATCGCACCGCCGAATGGTTCAGAAAAGCACGAGTGGCTGTTTGAGGCGAAGCCGAGTTTAACGAGTGCCTGAACTTAAGGCGAAAAAGTGCGATTGCGGGGTGGCGTCTTGTCATGTTTGCCATCCTGGCAAACACCTTACAGGCTGCGCCTTTGGCACAGTGCTCTCCAGCCATCCCTGGCTTC
>JANQEN010000107.1 GCA_028278335.1 Chitinivibrionales bacterium
GAAGCCAGGGATGGCTGGAGAGCACTGTGCCAAAGGCGCAGCCTGTAAGGTGTTTGCCAGGATGGCAAACATGACAAGACGCCACCCCGCAATCGCACTGATCGCCTCAGGTTCAGGCACTCGTTAAACTCGGCTTCGCCTCAGACAGCCACTCGTGCTTTTCTGAACCATTCGGCGGTGCGATTGAAGGGGATTAAAAACACAGTAAATGTGTGCGGAGGGATCTGAATCTAATTATTCTGTTACTTTCCTTAGTCTTGACAATCTTGTTTTATATACTGACTTGGAAATCAGAATGTCTCTGCGAATATCACATTGGTAACTACTTTAGTGTAAGTGCGTTTTGCATTCTCTCTAATATCATAGAGTTGTAGCTAAGACCTATAGCTCTTTCTAATTCTCTGTACACCAAGGAGTGGGAGTATTTCTTAAGGGGTTTCTTGTGTGCATAAAATGTGTCATAGGCTTTCTGCACCTCCACCTGCTCCAAGAGGTCATAAAGGTGGCGAGTATACTCTTTGGCTCGCTCTTGGTTCTGTATACGCCTCTGCTCGGTCTCTCTGTTTTCATAGGTGTCCCAATTTAAAGAGATAAGCATCTCGTTGTTTTTCAGCCGCTTATAGTGCTCATAGCTCTTGTAAATCGCTGCTTCAAGCTGGGTAAACACTTCATAGGGAGAGTACTTTTTTAGGGGCCTTTTAATCTTTTCAAACCGTATATATGCCTTTTCGATCTCCCTGTTTTCGAGATAGGAGTAAAGCTTTCGCGTAAAGAATTGAGCCTTTTTCTGGTTCTCTTTAAGTTTCCTTTGGTTTTGATTGCGCGCCAACAGCTTTTTCTGCTGAGAATGGATACTGTCCCTTTTATCATGTACTCGCTGCATGAGACTTTTATAGCTTAAACTACTCTTTGTGTTAGGAGGAGTTGATATTGACGCAACCTCTTGATTTATTTTACGGTTAAGCTCTTTATTTTCAGGTTGAGGCATCTCTAAGATAACTTTTTCCACTAGGGCAATCTTGTTCTGTTTTACCCCAAAGGCCCGCAAAACATTACTACAATAATCCACAGCACCTTCTGAATCACCCTTTTTAATAAGAGCAACATTTTCTCGTACCAGGGAATCCTCAACAATAACCAAACGACGCCAAGAACTTTTAATCGATGTCTTGAGCTGTGAAAACTCTTTTGTATCGGTGTAGGGGTGAATACTTTTTAGGTTTTTTCTCAATGAAATCAATCTGTTCCAGGCTTTTTTGATGTGAAATTCGTGTATTTCCTTATTTGCCTGTGCTATTTGCGGCAGTAAGGAAGCTCTCAGAGCATCGGCCTTTTGCTTTTTTTCAATGTATTGAGAAATATGACTGACTTTATCTGGGGGGATTTTTAAGAAACTGTTATTTCTTTGAAGGTAAATCAGCTCCTCTTCCACATTTTTATATACATCACCTAAAAGAGCATTATCTAAAACAAAGGTAAGCTCATGATTGATGTTCATTACTCTATCATCAATTAACCATTTGATTTCCTTGGCCTTATCAGAATTAATTGAGGTCATGTTTGAGTGGATTTTCCAGAGGGTGCTGAAGTCAGGACGAGGTTTTGCTGTCTCCTGGTTGAATGCGTTGACCAACTGGTTCATTGAACGGATTCGATCATTTTCACTGATTGTAGCGTATTCCTCTTTCTCCAAGACTATCTGCTGTTCCAATTCATTGGCACGAAAGAGAATGTATTTACGGTTCCGATCGTTTTGAGCTAATGACCTAAGGTGGGTAAGGATCTGTTCTGCCTGATCAATAGCCTCAAGCTGTTTGTTTCGGTTCACATGGTTTCCCTCTGCCTCAGTGAAGCTATAGAAGCCGTGCTGCGCACAGGAGTCTACATACCCTTTAGAAACATAGGTTGGTTGTTGTGCAAAGCTAATTTGAAGGGAGAAACAAATGATGAGTGTTAGGAAAGAGAGGTGAGAGTGTGTGTTTGAGTTCATGGTAAATCCTTAGTATAAGATTTTGCATTACTGTGTTTGGATGGTCTAGTGATGCAATTTACATTCCATTTTTTCATACCCCTTTCTTAGTGGGTTTTCGATGTTATGTAATAGGATAGAGGATCGATGTAACTGTATTTATTTTTAAGTGATTACGATGATGAGTTCAGGTACCTTTTTATAGAGTCTGCTCGATTCTTTTAATGGGTGTGTTGAGTCTCTAGGAAAAAGCTTCCAGAGCAGGATGGATTTTATTGCCTTTGTGACGGGGGAGTTTGAAATAGGTACCTATATATAACATAATAACATACATTCTATTGCTTGATGGATATTGTCGGGACACTGCCCGACAGCAGCCATACTTTCTTTGCTTGTGCAAAGAAAGTATGCACTCGTAAGCCAGGACGGCTGGAGAGCACTGTGCCGAAGGCGCAGCCCAC
>JANQEN010000112.1 GCA_028278335.1 Chitinivibrionales bacterium
TTTGGCAAACCAGCCATTTCAGCTATACCACCGGCATTGTCTGTAATTGGTCCGTAAGCATCAAGTGCTACAATAATACCGGCCATGGAGAGCATCGAAGTTGCAGCAATAGCAATTCCGTATAATCCTGCTAGCTCGTATGTGCACCAAATCGAAAGACATACAACCATTACTGGAATAGCCGTAGATTTCATTGATACCCCAAGCCCAGCTATAACGTTGGTTGCGTGTCCAGTGCTAGATGCATCAGCAATATGTTGTACCGGCTTAAACTCAGTCGATGTGTAATATTCGGTAATCCAAACCATTGCTGCTGTAAGCGCCAAACCGACCAAGCCTGCAAAATACAATTCTATTGATGAAATTAATTCACCTGCAATTACAATACCATCTCCCATCATCATAGCCGTAACAGGAAAATAGAAAATTGCAGCCAAAGCACCTGCAACTGCTAAACCACGATAAAGAGCATTCATAATTTTTCCGCCCTCGCGTGCCTTAACAAAATAACAACCAATAATTGACGCAATAATTGAGAATCCACCTAAAACTAACGGATAGAGTACTGCATTTGGGCCAGCATTTTCGATCAGCAGCCCACCTAACAACATGGTAGCAATTATGGTCACGGCGTAGGTTTCAAACAAATCCGCAGCCATACCTGCACAATCCCCCACATTGTCACCAACGTTATCAGCGATTACTGCTGGGTTACGAGGATCATCCTCAGGAATCCCGGCTTCAACTTTACCAACTAGGTCAGCTCCCACATCGGCACCCTTAGTAAAAATACCACCTCCTAGTCGAGCAAAAATAGAAATCAGCGAACTACCAAATGCTACACCAACTAAAGCGTGAGTTGCATCAGATGACGTAGCGCCTAGACCAGCTGTTAGAATTGCATAATATCCTGCCACTCCAAGGAGACCTAGCCCAACAACTAGCATACCTGTTATTGCCCCTCCCCTGAAGGCCACATCTAATGCTGGACTGAGTCCACCTCTGGCTGCTTCAGCTGTTCTAGCATTAGCCTTGACCGATACGTTCATACCAATATAACCTGCAAGACCAGACAAGATAGCGCCTAAAGCAAAACCAACAGCAGTCTCCCATCCTAAGGTGGCCAAAATAGCCACTAGCAAAATTACACCGACAATACTAATAGTAGTGTATTGTCGATTCAGATACGCAGATGCACCCTGCTGAATTGCAGTAGCAATCTCGCGCATGCGCTCGTTACCTCTTGGCAAAGCCACAATCCATTTAATCGATAACACTCCATATACGAGCGCCGCCATCGCGCAGCCAATTGCGATGATTAAACCAGTACCCATTTGAATCTCCAATTAAAGTCAGACCGTCTATAAATTTATGCGGGATAACGGTCCATTAATTCCGCATTAGAAAAATTACCTATAAATCAAAAAATATATTTTAAACTTTATCTTTAAATACAATGTAACTCAAACTTTAAAATTACCTAGCTTTCTTTTAACCCCTACATTCTTTAGTCGCACATAATTAGGTAAGCCATCTTTATAAGGAGGGTAATCCTCTCCTTTAATAAGCGGCATTAGGTACTCACGACATTTTTCTGTGATACCAAAACCATCTTTACTGATGAAATTACTAGGCATCATTTTTTCTACGTTAGCAACCCTTGCAAGCTGCGCCATTCCGACTTTCCACTTATATGGCTTGTTCGATAAACGGACTATCGTGGGCATCACTGCATTATGTCCCTTGATAGCAAATTGTACGGCGGCTTTACCCATAGAATATGCCTGTTCTACATCGGTTTTCGATGCGATATGACGAGCTGCACGTTGCAAATAATCTGCCACACCCCAATGATATTTTAGCCCCAAACCATCCTTCACAATATCTGCAACTACTGGAGCAACACCGCCTAATTGTGCATGACCAAAAGCATCACGCAACCCTTGGTCAGATAGAAAGCTGCCATTTGAGTCCTTGACACCCTCGGAAACTACTACTGAACAATACCCAAATTTCTTAACAAAACTACGAACTTTTGCAAGGAACTTAGTTTTATCAAAAGAGATTTCTGGAAATAAAATAACAATAGGAATCTCGCAATCCTTACTTGACGCTAGGCCACCCGCCGCAGCGATCCATCCCGCATGACGACCCATTACCTCTAAAACAAATACTTTTGTCGATGTTTTTGACATACTTGCAACGTCAAAACTTGCCTCACGCGTCGACACAGCAATATACTTTGCTACTGAACCAAACCCAGGACAACAATCAGTGATAGGCAAATCATTATCTACTGTCTTTGGGACATGTATTGCTTGTACTGGATAACCCAGCGTATTAGCTATCTGAGATACCTTAAGGCAGGTATCGGCAGAATCCCCGCCACCATTATAAAAGAAATAACCAATATTATGGGCCTTAAACACTTCGATTAAGCGCTCATACTCACGCCTATTTTGTTCAAGGCTTTTCAGTTTATAGCGACAAGAGCCGAATGCACCTGAAGGCGTATGACGCAATGCTCTGATAGCTTTTTGAGTGTCTTTACTTGTATCAATCAAGTCTTCGGTCAGCGCACCAATGATGCCATTACGACCAGCATAAACCTTTCCAATTTTTCCCTTATTTTTTCGCGCGGTCTCTATAACACCTGCTGCTGAAGCATTTATAACAGCTGTTACACCACCAGATTGAGCATAAAACGCATTTTTTACAGCCATGTTTCACCCTTTAATTTTTAAAACTCTACCGTCTTACTGAAACTTTTCTTACTACTTTTCTTACTACTTTTCTCTATATTTGTAGTTTTTTTAATATTGCCCAAAGCAGTAAATCAATTCTCAAAATCATCACCTATATCGTGATCATCTGCATCTATTTAAAAACTAAGCGCAATATAGTTTTTTATGTATACTGAAATAAGTTATCTAAGCTCTGCGAAAATTTTATTGCGGATATCCTCAACCGACCCAACTCCCTCTATTTTTACATACTTAGGAGAACCTTTTCTGCCGTTAACTGACCAGCTGGAATAATATTCCACCAATGGCTTAGTCTGTTCGTGATAAACCTCTAGTCGTTTCTTTACTGTTTCTTCTTTATCGTCATCTCGCTGTATTAATGGTTCCCCAGTAACATCATCCTTCCCTTCAGTTTTAGGCATGTTGAATATAACATGATATGTTCGACCTGATTTAGGATGAACTCTACGACCAGTCATACGTTTAATGATTTCTGTATCAGGTACATTAATTTCGATTACATAATCGATTTGAACGCCGGCAACTTTCATCGCATCTGCCTGTGGGATAGTACGAGGAAACCCATCAAATAAAAAACCCTTCGTACAATCTGGTTGTGAAATTCGTTCTTTCACCAGATTAATGATTATGTCATCAGGAACTAAGCCCCCTTTCTCCATAATTTTCTTGGCAGCTATCCCCAACTCAGTACCAGAACTAACTGCAGAACGTAGCATATCCCCAGTAGAAATTTGTGGAATACCAAAATGCTCTTTAATGTAGTTTGCCTGAGTACCTTTCCCCGCTCCGGGACCCCCTAATAAAATGATTCGTATGGTTATTCTCCATTTTTAAATAAAATTCCCCGCTGGAACAGCAGGGGAACGAATACTACTTAATTTCGCAATGCCTATGAATTATAACGCAAACTCGCTAATTTCTCGAATTTTTTAATTCATGTAATTAGTATTATTGATTTATTCTGCCACCCAAGCATAATTGCTCATTTTTTTATTGCTACTTTCTATTAAAAACCTACTCCCTACAAAGTACTCAATAGGAAAATTAAGGATTATATTTACTTGACTAATATGCCCATGATTTTGGAAGTAATGTATCAAGCATTACTCCAATATTATTTCACGAAGAAATCTTTTTCTAATCAATAAAAAATTTTTTCTTTGACAAATTTCCTTGTCCACAGTTACTG
>JANQEN010000136.1 GCA_028278335.1 Chitinivibrionales bacterium
CGAGGCTCCTTTGATGTAAAAGGGTACGGATATATCACCCGTCAACAAAAACAACTTCTTACCATGGATGACTATCTTAACTTACTCAGAAGAGATACGACCTTTAATGATGTATTTGAGAACACCTATCTCAACATGACCGAGCGTATGGATGAAAAAACGCGAGAACGCATTGGCTTCGAATACTCAGCCTTAGGAAGCAGGTAATAGTAAATGAATCTTAAAATTGGAAACGTTTTATTATCGGTTGTTATTGTGCTTATTTTGGCGACTCTCTTAACAGACTGGCTATTTATAAGCAAATATAAGGTAAAGTACAATGAACTACAGAAAAAATTGATTATTACATCCAATAAGTTGACAACCGCTAAAATCGTTCATGAGGATATGGTACATGTCCGCGACCTTGTACTTAAAAACATGGACCTTCCCGATCAAGAAAAGATTGACTCTATTCACCATGAATCTCACTTTTTTAACTTTATCACAACCTGTGTTAATGACCTCAAGTTAAAACTGATTTCAGTGGAGCCCAAGCGCCCAATTACCGAGGGAAGAGTGACAACCTACACCTATCATATTGAAGTGGAGGGTGACTTTTTTAAGTTTGGAGAGCTCTGCTCTAAATTAGAGAATAGTCGAAGAATTATTTCCTTGGAAAATTATCAGGTAACGCTAATAGATAAAGAGGAAAAGGCCCAAGGTGGTGCCCAAAACAAAAAGATTGTCGTAGAAATGAAATTGGATACCTATCGTGTAAAGAAGGCACCTTCAACCTCCACAACAACTGTAGCAAAAAAAGACAAGTTAATGTAGATACATAAAAAAGGATCTTTTACTTGAAAAAAAATACTCCCTTAACAACCGCTGCAATCCTTGCTGTTATCTTGGCTCTTGGTTTAGCAGTAAGGATGCAAATACAAAAAAGTAACTTTGACAAACTTGTTCGAGAAGGTCAAAAGACATCCGAAGGCTATGATCAAAAGTTTATTGCCATGGTTGAGGCTTTGGAAGAGGAGTTGACCATGCGTGCCAGCTTTGGTTATGAGGGTGGTAAAGATCCAATGACCGGAAAAAAGCGTAAAGTTGTTCTTCCTGTTCGTAGAAGAAAGCCGAAAAAAGCAAAAAAAGGACCTAAAAAGGTTATTGATCCTGTTAAGCTTACTGCAATTATCTTTGAAGATGAAAAACGTCGATTTACTGCTGTTGTCATGGATGGTGAACGCTCCTTCTCTGTTGAAGTGGGTGATCGCGTGCGGGGTAGAAAGATTACTCGTATAACTAACGAAGCTATATTTATGGAAGATAGAATAGCCTATTATAAGTACGATATTTATGGAGCAAGCAAAAGAAAGAAGAAATAGGTAACCGAGGCTATATATAAAGAGTCCATTAACGTTTTTTAAAGAATCTATAACCCTCTAATTTTTGTTAAGATAGCAAAACTTTGTACCATATCTGGTCGTTAGAGAATCTATTCTGATAATTGATACGTTTTTTAATGCATCTCTCCATAAAATATTGTAAAATAATTACATAACTATCTCAAATTTTCTCTTTTTAGGAGGATATGTTGAAAGCATCGCCTGTATGTAAATTTTGGTTAACGATACTATCTTTTAGTCTTTTATCCTTTTCAGTGGCCCAAAGGGGTAACATTCTTGTAAAGGCAGACTCAACCTCACCTATATTGACAAAAGAGGCTAACCCCCGTTTAAAAGCCCCTATAACATTGCGTGCACAAGATGCCAATCTTTCTGAAGTACTAAAAATATTGGCAGAACGGTCAGGCATGAACTTTGTTACTGGTAAGGGAGTACATCGAGAAAAGATAACAATACTGTTGAACAAAACACCCCTTGACGAAGCAATAAATCTCCTTGTTCGTGCGGCTGGTCTTTCCTATGAAATTATTGGCAACTCTGTTCTTATTGCAGAGCCAGGCAAACTAAAGGATGAGGTTGGACAGGCCAGTTATGTAGTGGAGTTAAAATATGCAACCGCACCAGAAGTTGCAGACATGCTTTCGGATCTTACCAAAAACATTAAAATTGACGCAGCAGGAAATAGACTTGTCTGCTATACCAGCCCGCGTGTTATCAATGAAATTGAAAAAATTGTCAAGTCCATAGATCATCCTCATATTCTTGTTGTGTTGGAGACGAGACTAATTGAAGTATCTCTAACAAAGGATAACAAGTACGGCGTGGATTGGGGTAAACTGGGTCAAGTAAAATCGTTAGTTAATTATGGAGGTGCAGATGCCTCAACATTTGACAAAATAGTAAATACCTATAAAGTTGACAATTGGTTTCAATTACCCTTAAATTTTGATGTCACTCTAGACATGATGCTTGCCAACGGCGATGCTCGTATGCTTATGGATTCAAAATTGACAACCACAAACAATAGGCAAGCCGCCCTTCATATTGGTGAAATTATTCCTTACACCATTCAATCCTATAATATTGGTGGCCAGGGAGGAGCGAACCAGCAAATCATGAAGGAAGAGGTTGGTGTCAAGGTTGCTATGGTTCCCCATGTTAATGAGAACAATCAAATCACTCTAACCATCAAACCAGAAGTGTCAAACATTATTGATTTTATTGGGACAAATAAAGACCTGCCCTGGATCAAGACGCGAAAGGCTCACACTACCGTTCGTGTTGAAAATGGTCAAACGGTATTCATCGCAGGGCTTCTCTCAGAACAGGAATCACAGGATATCAGCAAGCTACCAGTGCTTGGCCATATCCCTATTTTAGGAATGCTTTTTCAACATAGAACTACGAAAACAAAGAAAAGCAATTTAATCATTGAGATTACTCCGAAAATCATTATTAGTTCTGACTCTTTGTCAAATATTGAACATATCAAGCCATTTGATAGCAACCGACTGCACGAGTTAGAAAGTCAGGTAAGAACAAAACGTAAGTGGAAAAAATCTAAAAACAAAACTCCCAATAAATAGGCTCAGCCGTTTTTATCACCTTTATTAAATGAATTTAAAGGGTTGACTATCTAAAGGGCTCTGCTGAGAGTCCTTTACATATATGACAAGGTATACCAACCTTCTATCCTGGAGAAATAATGTCCGAAACAGAAAACTACACCATGCGCGACCTCCTTACGGTAATGGTTGAGCGGGAGTCAACCGATCTGCTGATGAGTGTAGGCCAACCGCCGCAAATTAGAATAGATAAACAGTTAGTCCCCTTGGATTGTGATAGTTTATCGCCAAAAATGTCAAAAGAGCTTTGCTATCAGGTGATGAATGAGAACCAACAAAAAATATTAGAGCGAGAATGGGAAGTCGACTTCTCCTTTGGTGTGTCACAGTTAGCTCGGTTTAGGGCAAATGTTTTTATGCAACGTGGGGTTGTCTCTGCAGCAATACGAAGAATACCCTTCCAAATACTCTCCTTTGATGAGTTAGGACTTCCTCAAATTGTTAAAGAGATCTCTGACAAACCCAATGGATTGGTATTGGTGACTGGACCGACAGGATGTGGAAAGTCAACGACTCTTGCCGCAATGATTGACCGGATTAATGATTCTCGCTATGCCCATATTATTACTATTGAAGACCCAATTGAATACCTCCATCATCATAAAAAATGTACCATTGACCAACGGGAAGTATTCTCAGACACCCAATCATTTCATAATGCCCTTAAAAGTATTTTGCGACAAGACCCGGATGTGGTTCTCTTAGGTGAAATGCGAGACATGGATTCAATTCAAGCAGCGTTGACAATAGCAGAAACGGGCCACTTATGCTTTGCCACGTTGCATACAAACTCCTGCTCACAAACGCTCTCACGTATAGTAGACGTCTTTCCTGGGGATAAACAGCAACAGGTGCGAGCTCAGTTGGCAATGTGCCTTAATGTAGTTATGACTCAAACCTTACTGCCAAAAATTGGTGGAGGATTGCAGCTTGCCTTAGAGATAATGATTGCAACCCCTGCAATAAAAGCAATGATTCGTGAAAATAAGATTCACAACATCGACAATCAAATCCAGCTTGGCACCACCTTTGGCATGCAAACCATGAACCAGTCCTTAGTTTCTTTGGTAAAGGCAGGTCTTGTCAATGAGAGTGATGCCATGGCTGTTAGTTTGAATCTTGATGACTTTAGAAAAAATATGCTCCAGTAGGTTCTGTTGCATCTTTTATATATATTACTAATGAACTAAGTAAAGCGAATTAACTTCAATATTTTTTTCCTATTGACTCTTTAAAAAATAGGAAGATATTGTATCTTCGCTTTAGATAACATTCACAATCGGCACTAGTACACCATGACAAACGCACCACAAAAAACCGATGTAAAAAACGTCCAAGTCGCAATACTTACCTATAGTCAAGAGTCAATGAATTTTATCTGGGAGCTCTTTGTCTCCTCTGGCCTCCCCTCGGTAGTAAGTATTGTCACGGGCAACCTTGCAAATCATGCATCTCTTACCTGTGACATCGCAGTTACCTATTTTTCTGATTCAGACAGCATTGAACAGTACATTTCCGATGTTGCATCTCTGCGGGTTATTAAAAAAATCCCTGTTGTTATCGGTATCTTCTCAGAGGGAAAAAAGAGTGAAGCCGTAAAATTTCAAGGTGAATTAGCAACCGATGAGAATGTGTTCCTGCCGATAAACCCCTATGACTTTGCAAAAAATGTCATGAACTATGCGGTTTCTCAGAAGATAAAGACCAAAAAAACAAAGAACCGCTCACGCTTTGCTTCAGGCTCGAAGCTCCTTGGAGAAATCCTCATAGAGAGCCAAATTATCACCCCGCTTCAACTAAAAAAGGCGCTTGATTATCAAAAGAGTACTGATATGCGTCTTGGTGACACTCTGGTACTCCTTGGATTCATTGATGAAGAACAGAAGATTCGATTTTTAGCTAGCCAGCAAAACTTGGAGATTGCCACGCCCATGCAATTTGCCTCGGCAGACCTTGAAGTTGTGGCCCTTATTCCAGAAACTGTTGCACGACGTTATCACTGTATTGCCTTAGAGCGTGACAACGGCACTCTTACCGTGGCAATGCTGGATGTTCTTAATTTACAGCTGTTGGATCATCTTCGTGATATCACAGACCTCTCTATAAAACCAGTATTAGGTAAAAAAGAGGATATCCAAGCAAGTATCGAGCGCTATTACAGCGATATTAGCTCTCATCAAGATGCCTCTAGCCTTATGGCTGATCTCGGTGAGGAGGATGTTGAATATATCCAAAAGGATACTGAGGAGATCAACTTAGAAGAGGCTGAAGCTGCTGGTGCAGAACTTGGTATTGTCAAATTAGTCAACATTCTCTTTGCAAATGCAGTACGTGATCGTACCAGTGACATCCATATCGAACCTCAGGAGAATGAATTAGCAATACGATATCGTATTGACGGTGACCTTAAAAAGGTCATGTCACCACCAAAAAAATCTCATCAAGCTATAATAACTCGTATCAAGATACTCTCCAATCTTGACATTGCAGAACGTCGTCTTCCCCAAGATGGTAGGATGGTAGTGAAGATGGGTAAGAAAGAGGTAGACGTACGTGTCTCAATATTACCCTCGGTTTTTGGTGAGAAAGCAGTGCTCCGTATACTTGATAAAGATGCCTTTGATGTTAACATTAAAAATCTTGGATTTACAAAAAAGAACATCTCCATCTTTAAGGAAAATATCACCAAGCCCTATGGCATGATCATAGTAACAGGCCCTACGGGAAGTGGAAAATCCACCACCCTCTACTCGGCAATTAGATCAATTCAAAGTGTGACCAAAAATATTATTACCGTTGAAGACCCTGTTGAGTTTCATATCAGCGGTGTAACCCAGGTGCACGTGCGATCAGAAATAGGATTAACCTTCGGTGCGGCTCTAAGATCAATCCTCCGCCAGGACCCTGATGTCATTCTCATTGGAGAGATTCGTGATGGTGAAACCGCTGACATTGCCATAAAAATGGCTCTCACTGGCCATCTGGTCTTCTCAACGCTTCATACAAACGACGCGGCAAGCTCTATTGCTCGATTTGTGGATATTGGTATACCACCATTACTATTGGGATCGTCGCTGAACCTGATTATGGCACAACGATTGGTTCGAAGGGTTTGTCCTAAGTGTAAAGTTGAATACAAGCCAGAGTTAGAGTTACTAGAACAGCTCCATCTACACAAACGATCAGACATTAAGTTCTATAAGGGTGAGGGATGTGTTAATTGCAATGGTTCTGGGTATCGGGGAAGAATAGGTCTCTATGAAATGCTCAATGTATCCCGTCCAATAAAAAAGCTTATTCTAAAGAATGTACCCACCAATGAAATCCAAGACCTTGCCAAGAAAGAGGGAATGTTCACGCTCCGTGATGCAGGGATTGAAAAGGTCATTGCCGGGGAGACAACCATCGAGCAGGTTATTGCTGTTACTACAGAAATTTGATTTCACTCTATCGTAAACTGAGCTTTACCTTAAAATCATTGGGACTTGTAGCGTTTCTTATTGCCTCGTCAGTGCTAATGAGTTCATTATCATGTAGTTCAAAGAGAGCCTGATCAAAGGTCTGCATACCATAATGATGCTGCCCCTCGCCCATGTTTTTGACTATTTCATGGGTCTTGTCAGGATCAAGGATTAACTCTCGAATGGCAGCATTGACAACCAGGACCTCGGCTGCAAGAGCTCGTCCGTTTCCATCCTTTCTCTCTAAGAGGCGTTGAGAAATAACGGCTCGTAGATTGGCTGCTAGTTGCAATCTGATCTGCTTTTGTTGAAAGGGAGGAAAATTATCTATAAAACGACCAATGGTCTCTTTTGCATCGGTGGTGTGCATGGTGGATAAAATCAAATGACCTGTTTCAGCTGCTCGCAGGGCAATCTCCATGGTCTCTAAATCGCGCAGCTCTCCTACCAGGATAACGTCTGGATCTTGTCGCAAAGCTGCTCGAAATGCATTAGAGAAATTACCGGTATCTACACCCACTTCTCGCTGATTAATGGCACAGCTATTATCTCGATGGAGAAACTCGATTGGATCCTCAATGGTAATAATATGTTTACGAGCGTGATTATTAATATGATTGACAATCCCGGCCAGTGTTGAAGATTTTCCACTTCCTGTAACGCCGGTTACTAAAATCAACCCCCGTTGAGAAAGAGCAAGTTCTTTTGCTACCGGTGGCACTCGCAACTCGTCAAGGGTTGGAATGTCAAAGGGAATGATCCTCATCACAATAGAGATAGAGTTTCGTTGCCAAAAGACACTCACCCGGAACCGAAAGTAGCCAGGAATCGAATAGGATGTATCAACTTCATTCTTCTTCTGAAATTGATTCCAGATTTTTTCGGTTAATATACTGGTGGTAATATTCTCCATGTCCTCCACTGAAAGTGGAGGCAAATCCAAAGGGTACAGAACACCATTCACCCTGCGTCGTGGCGGACTACCCACTTTAAAATGAATGTCGGAAACATCTTCGGAAACCAGAGACACTAAATAGTTATCAATACTTTTCATACTACATCTCTCACTCAGCTACAGCTGTTCAAAAGCCCTCAAAATCAAGGCTATCAATTCAACCCAAAAACGTATACTCTCGATACGTCTTTTACCAAGACAAATCATAAATCAATGCTTTTTTATTTTACAATATGGAACACGAATTGTGTAGGTCAGTCTACACCATTTGTTGGGACAGACTATTCGTTTTTTAAGGTGAAGGAAACAGGTCAACCCGTGTATTGTTATCCTGTCCGATTATCTTATAATCTCGTTTAACAAGACGATGCATCACCATTGCTTCGACAAGATTACACAGACCTGACTCATTCTCTTCAGCAGAGACACCAGCTCGCTCTTCATATTTGCCAAGCTTTTTAATCAGCTTTACAATATCATCTATCTCGGAGTCGGATATGAATTCAGCAAAAGCATCTTTAAGATGATTGAGATCCCTCCAAACATACATGTTGGTTCGTCGCTCTTTTTGTTTTTCAATCTTCTTGAAGTCGAGTGTTTTTTTCTTTGCCATATTCTGTGATCCTGTGGGAGTGTACCTGGATTCTTTAAGTGTCTCTGTTAGCCTATTTTTTTGACTATAGAGTTCGCCCTCAATTACATCCAATTCTTTTACAGCCATACCAAACTACTACCTTAATAATATACATTAATATACTTTTTTTCCTATTAATTTTAATATAAAACCCTAACTCTGACAAGAACCTGTCACTAATTTTCTTCAAAAAGAATTTAAATCACCTCGACTATTAAAAACCTCTGTTTTATGGATGTTTTTACGCACTTGATTTGATAATTCACGCACCAGAGAAGATGACACATAGAGTTGGGAAAGCTCATTGGTATTTTTAATACGCACGATCCGTTCTGAACCTTTTCCACACATGGGAAGTGTTTTTTTTGCCATGTCAAAAGCCTCTTTCACGGTGTTCGCAATAAGTGGAATTTTCGCTCGTTCTAAGAATGTCGAAGTACATACATTTGCATAGGTTGTAGCATGGTCGATCTTTTTATACAATTTTTTTGTAATAAAATCAGCTAGACCGACACCTATTGCATTACCATGAGAAGCTTTAGATAGGTCATTGACAATGATTATTCCAATACGAGGACTTAGAGGTTCCCGTTGCCCAATTATCCTTAATCGCCCGATTATGTTTGGATCCATCCCGGTTCCACTAATATCCTTACCCATGAAATCAACAAGAAGAATATCGATGTCCCTTACTGGTAAAGAGGGCATGAGTCGATAGGCCTTTTTTAACAGCGTTGGTTCCTTTTTTAAAATCAACTCAGGAGATAATGCATTGATACATGCTGTTTGGTGATAGCTATCCTCCACAATCGCTAATCCAAAAAGGATTTTTTTACAGGATAGAATCTTCTGTGCAATCTCAGGGATCATCTTCTTTAATCCATTTATACCAGCTTGATGAACGATGCTAGCCTGCTTATGTTTACCAAGGCCGACAACACACATTTTCACAAGACCGCTTTCATAAGTACCTTTGAAATCAGTGTGTGGTTTTATGCGATTGATAAGAATAATACCATCAGCTTTCCAAGCATGGTAATCCATCATAACTGGAGTCCCATTAACAGCATCAAATGATTTCACACGCATAGAGGATTTAATAGGAACACCCATACTCTTTTCTGTTATCCCAAGCCCAGCAAGAACATTTTGTTGCCCCTCTGCAGTTGCACCGCCATGGCTTCCCATGGCGGGTACAATAAAGGGCTTCGCGCCCCTTTGAATGAGCTCCTCAATGACTGTTTTTACTATTATTGGAAGATTTGTAATACCCCGACTTCCAACAGCCAGGGCAATCTTCATGTCCGGTGTAATAACCACACCAGTTTTAGCAATCTCTTTTTTAATCACCTCAGGAATTGAGGGTAACTTCTTATTTAGTAAAGGTTGTTCGATTTTTATTAATTTACAGGACATGCTCTAGCCAACACAGTTGATAGGAGTTCCCTTAAGAAAGGCTTGAATATTTTTAGCGGCACTATTAATGAGTCGCTGTCGTGATTCAACACTGGCCCAGGCAATGTGGGGGGTAATATTACAATTTTTTATTTGAAATAGAAAATTATTTTGTAAGGGAGGTTCGACTACTAAAACATCCAACCCTGCACCAGCTATCGTTCCATTCACTAATGCATCAGCTAAATCCTGTTCCCTTATCAATGGTCCCCGCGACGTATTTATCAGCAATGCCGATGATTTCATTTTTTCTAAGGTCCTTTTATTGATTATCTCTTTTGTAGAGTCGGTTAGGGGACAATGGAGAGAAAGAATATCACTCTGTTGTAGTAGTGATTCAAAATCAACAAAGGATACAGATTGGTTTTTAGGGGTTATCACATCATGGGCAATAACGCTCATACCAAAGGTTAAGGCAACCGATGCGACACTCTTCCCGATTGCTCCATACCCTAAAAGACCCATGGTTTTTCCAGAGAGTTCAATCTGCGGTGTATCCCAGTAACAAAAATCTCTCTGTTTTGCCCACCGGCCCTGTCTGACAGATTCTGCATGGTGCCCCACATTTCTAAGAAGCTCTAAGATATGGGCAAAGACCATCTGTACCACTGATTCAGTGCAATAATTAGGCACATTGGTGACAATGACATTTCTCTTTGTTGCAGCTTCTAAATCAACAACATTGTATCCTGTAGCCAGTACTCCCAAATATCGAAGCTTTGGCAACTGCGAGAGGTTTTCTTTTGTAAACAATACTTTATTAGTGATAATAACCTCAGCATCTTTGCAACGGGGGACCACTTCATCTGGCTTCGTATAATCATATACCGTGCATGTACCAAGCGCTGTGATGGGCTCCCAACTGAGATCACCGGGATTTGCCGTATACCCATCAGCCACAACCATATTCATAGGTCACTCTTTTCTTAGCTGATTATATTCTTTAATCATCTGCGAAAGCTCGTCTTCAGTTAATCGAGCTCCTTCTTGATTCTTTTTAAAAAACCTCTTTGGCAGCGTATCAAAAGAGGAGTCCAATCCTTCACGCAAATTAAAGGCTCTGGTTTGATTAGTAATAGAATTGGCAATATTTTGTAGCTTTTCCTGTGAAAGATCTAAACCAGTTGTAACTTCAAATAGAAGAAGCAATTCATCCCAAAGAATGAAATCTCTAAAAAATCGACAAAGAATAAGACAATCAAAAAGAGTAGCTCGATCCTCATAATCGATGAGAAATTTTGCCTTGTCTGTAATTGTCTCTTTGTCTATTTGTCCAGATAGCTCGGCTTTATAAAAGGTGCCACGGAGATGACAGGCGCCCCGTGCTGCAGTGGCATAGGAGAGCCCCATGCCCTTTAATACCCGTGGTTCAAAACCAGCAGGTTCAAGGCCCTTAACATGAATTGCCATCTCTTCAAGGTTAAGTTTTTTTGAAGCCTCTGCAATGCCCATGGCCAGGATTGCACCAATTCCTTCTTTCTTGGCAATCAACTTAAAGAGCTGTGCCATTTTTTTGGGTTGATTGTAATCAATGGCATAGTCACTCTTTCCAGCTTTGTATGCTTCAATGGCAAAGGCAGAGAGGTTACCAGCGCTCATTGTATCAATCCCTAATTTATCACACACATCATTTAACCAGGCAATCTCCTCTAAACTGTCAACCTTGTTTAATCCACCCAGTGCGTAGATAGTCTCATATTCGGGTCCTTCAATCTCAAGGCCTGCATGCTTCCCTTTCTTAACCACAGACCGTTTCGTGCATTTTAAAAAGCAGGGAGGGCAGGCTTGAGGAGTCATGGAAAAATGATTTTGCATATAGTCAGCGGAGATATTTTTCCACTTGTCAAAATGTCCTGAGTGCCAATATCCTGTGGGAAAACAGTTCTGTTCATTGGTCACTTTTACCTGGAGTGGGGTGCCAAGCTTTTTATAAAGATTTGTGACAGGGCTTTCTTTTCCTTTTTGCGCGATACTTTTTGTGACTTTAGAAAGAAGTGGTGGATCTGCAATTGCACACTCCTTAGATCCAATAAAGACAATCCCCTTAATTCGCTTTGATCCTAAAACAGCACCCATGCCTCCCCTACCAAGACTTCGCCATTGATCGGACTTGATACAGGCTTGTACTACTTGCTTTTCTCCTGCAGGCCCTATTACCATGGCTCCGGCCTTGCTTGGTTGACCCGAAAGAAGAATCCTCTCTGTAACATCAGTCTCAGCACCAGCAAGATGATTTGCCTCTTTGAAAGCAACACCGACATGATCAATAATAAGACTAGATAAAGAATCTGCTTTACCGGTAATAATTATTGCATCAACACCGCATCCTTTAATTTTTGGAGCTAGACTTCCTCCACAATAAGATTCACCAAAGCCACCGGTGGCAGGACTTTTTGTATACACACCAAACCGAGAGCGCCCCCACATGTTAGTGCCAGTCAAGGGGCCAGTAGCAATTATAAAACTATTCTCTGAGGAGAGCGGGGCAACACCTGCTTTATTTTCCCTCATTAAGAGATAGATCCCCAATCCTTTTCCTCCAGGATACTTGGCAAGCTCCGCATCCTCTAAGGATTCATAGGAAAAGTTTTTCGCAGTAAGGTCAATACGGAGGAGTTTGTTAAAAAAACCCTTCATAAAATCACCTCCCTATTCTAAGACTCCAAAGTAGGCATTGGTAAAAATTGCCGTCGCATCCCCTAGGGTAATTGGTCGTGGATTATTGTCAAGTAGTCGTTTTACCTGTAAAGCAGCTTTTGCCATTTCCGAGATTGCAGATTCAGGTACATTTAGCTCCTTAAGATTCGCTGGAATACCACACCGAAGGGATAGATCTCTAATGTTTGTAATCATACGATGAACCTGCTCTTTTTTCGATCCTTTTGGCGACACACCAATCCGATGAGCAATTCGAGAATACTTTTCAACACAATGGGACAGGTTAAATTTCATAACAAAGGGCAGTAGTACGGCATTTGCCACACCGTGGGGAACTTTGAATTCTCCCCCTAAAGGATAGGCAAAGGCATGAACCGCAGCAGTGTTGACTGGGCCAAGGCAAAATCCACCATAGAGGCTTGCTTGGGCCATAGCACTTCGGGCTTGTTCATTCGCAGGCTCCGTTACTGCCAATTCAAGAGAGTCAGCAATAAGGCCAATACCTTCTAAGGCAATGGTGTCAATGATAGGGTGGGAATTCTTGTTGGTAAAGGCTTCAATGCAATGGATCATGGCATCCATGCCTGTCGATGCGGTAATTGCTTTGGGCATGGAATAGGTAAGCGTTGGATCAACAATAGCCACATCGGGTATAAGATGCGGACTTACCACACCCTTTTTTAATTTCTCCTCGGTATCAGTAAGAACCGCAATGGGAGTCACCTCGCTACCGGTTCCTGCTGTTGTGGGAATAGCTATTAATTGTGTTTTACGCTCAACAACCTGATCAATCCCAATAATGTCTGAAGCACTTTGTTTCCCAGAAAGTAAGACCGAAATAACTTTGGCCAAGTCAATGGTTGAGCCTCCGCCCACAGCTATGATTGTTTCGGGATTAAATAAACGAACAGGATTAAGAGCTGAATCTAACGTAGAGATCGGAGGTTCAGGGGTTATCTCTGTTGTAAACTCGCATTCAATTCCTCTCTCTTGTATCTGGGAAATGATAGGAGAAACCTTTTTAGCAACGGGCTCATCAACAAACCAGTAAATCCTCTTTGCTTGCTTGACATGATTAACAAGTGAGGCAAGCCTTCCTATACCAAACTCGATGGTTGAGGGCCATCGTAGTAAAATCTCATCTCTCATCAAAGCACCGTGATCAAAGGGTGTGAATGTTTTTTCCTGTTATCACCGGTATTCCCGCCTTAAGAAGTTGCCCAGCGGTTCTATTGGCAGCACTATGCTTATCAAGATAATTCTGCTCCATAGCCTCCATCAAGCCCGCTTCTAAAATGGCTTCCTTTGTCATAAAGTAATCCAGAATATCCGACGGGTGTTCTCTTGTACTGTCAACCTCAGGAATACCCCCCTCATGCTTGGCGCTGATATTCTTTACCTTTTTAGCCAACTCAACCAATTCTGCACATCGATCATAGGGTTGCTTGACTATACTTTTGTAAGTTTCAGTAATGTGATGTTCAAAGCGTATCAGCGACTCAAATCCCAAATGCTTCCGTATCTCAGCACACTGTATAATGGTGTTATTATTAACAGAATTGGAGAAGTTCAACCCCTTCAGCGGTGTTGATCCATCATCCCGTTTAAAAATATAAGCCATAAGTAGGGTTACAAAAACTGAATAGGGATTATCATTACCCATGAACACAGAGATCTTAAATTCGATATCCACCCCCATTTTATAAAGAACATAGGCTAATAAAACCGTACCGGGATTGATATTCAAAACCTCTTTGATACCAAAATTCGTGTGATAATAGAGATACTCGTCAAGCCATCGAATGGGGTAGTTGTTCGGTTGTCCAGGCCCACCAAAGTAGCCCGTTAAGGTTTCAACTCCACCAAGGTGAATGTTTGCACCATCAGTACCGCGGGTATCAAGGGTTTCAACCCAGGTTGCTCCCAAAATATCCATGGCCGTTGAAACAGCAACAAGGTCGCCATTATCCCACTCTTGCTCTCGCATGTTTCTTACACGAATAAAACGTCCCGGCAAAAGCTCTTTCTTATCAATTGCCTGTTTTGCTTGTGCTATGAGCCAAGGAAAAAACTGTAATGCACTCACCTCCAAAGTGACTGCATGTTCATCTAAAAAGGTTGTCTTCTCAAGATCATCACCCAGCAGAGATTGCTTATACTCCTCCATGGGTACAAAGGATTTTTTTTCTACCATCTCCTGTAGCCATGCAATATCCTTCTCATAGGGCGACTGCATCCCCTGCAATTTATTGATCTTTGTTTCAAGACTAGAGGCATATTCTGCCTTATGCTTAATGCTTTCAACTCCGCCATACTTTTCAATTCGTTGATGAATGATCTCAAATATGGGATTATTTTCATCACGTAAGAGCTCGTTAAGTCGTTCATGGCTCTCTGGATTAATTAAGGAAGATATGTCCATATGATAACTCCCCTGAGTAAAGAGTGTTTATCAATTATCGGTGTTAGGTTATTCTATCTATTATACATATACTACCATTATGACTGGGCCATTTCTTTAATTAATGTAGGTTATAAGTAATATAACCAATCTATCTCCATTGAAGATGTTGCTTTCGTACAGCAATAGACAACAACAAAGGAGAGTACTGACATTTTCCCCAAAAAGGCGTATCATATAAATAGGACCCCCGTGGCAATTTTAATATAACCAAGAGGCATTGAAGCGTGGATAAATCAGTAAAGCGACTATATTCAAAAGCTACCGCCTCAATGAAACACTCCTTTATTCGTCAAATCCTCAAGGTTACCAAAACGATTCCTGGTATTATCTCCTTTGCCGGAGGTCTGCCCAGTCCAGACTCCTTTCCCAAGGAACAACTGGCTTCGCTATTCTCCCGGGTAATTTTAAACGAAGGTGATGATTCTCTTCAATATGGAACCAGTGATGGTGATAAAACCCTTAAAAAGGCGATAAAGTTATTTGAAGAGGTGCCCTTTTTAGGGAATGATGAAATCATGATAACGGTTGGCTCAACCAATGGGATCTACTATTTCACCCGTACTCTTATTGATCCCGGAGATATAATAATTTGCGAGGTTCCAGCCTTTCCTGGTTCAGTTGCTGCTATGGAGGCCTGTGGTGCCAAATTAGTAGGAGTTGCCATGGACAGGCAGGGCATGATACCAACACTTTTACGCTCCACCTTAAAGACACTACTTTCCAAGAAGCAGCCGGTAAAATTTATTTATGTGATTCCAGAGTTTCAAAACCCCACCGGAAAGACCATGGGCTTAGCCAGAAGAAGGGCTATTATTCGAATTGCCGAGGAGTTCAATATCCCCATTTTAGAAGACCAACCCTATCGAGAGCTTCGTTACCACGGAAAACGTATCATTACCATGTGGGAGATTGCCCGGACTGAATTTAACGACCCCAAGCTTGTGACCATAGCCAAATCCTTTTCCAAAATTCTTGGCCCTGGCCTTCGGCTTGGCTTCTCATCGGGACCACCGGATATACTCATTCCTATGATCAAGTGGGCCCAAAAGGTTACGGTCAGTCCCGACTGTGCGACTCAACGGGTGGCAGCTCGTTTTATCCAGGAAGGACATTTAACCCAACACATTCAAAGAATAATCGATCTTTATCGACCACGTCGCGATGCCATGCTTAAGGCTTTGGAAACATATATGCCCGATTACGTCAGCTGGACCCAGCCAAAGGGAGGTATGTTTGTATGGGTTACAATCAACAAACCAATAAATACGGACACCCTATTGGAAAGGGCACTTAAAAGGAAGGTCGCCTTTATTCCGGGGAGTAAATTTTATCCTGAAGGAAGAGAGCAGTGTAATGAATTTCGTCTAAATTTCTCCTATGCCTCAGAAGAGCAGATCTTTGATGGAATTCAAAGAATTTCAAGGTTACTGGCATGACTATTTTTACGACAATGCCTATAGGGATTCTCTTCCGTTGATTATATTTATACTGGATACTATACACAAAAACTTATCACATACATTCCATACATGGATTCGATTATTTTGTCGATAAATATTCGGCTATGGCAAAATAAACCAACAGACATGCGCCCCAGCCAAAAAAGGAGAAAACATACCACATGAATGAACTGGGTGACATCAACAGCATTGATTTTAACACCTTTATCGGAAAAGAAATTGGAAATGTGACCATCTTAAAGGAGCTCGGTCGGGGAAACCGAGGAGTTGTTTTCATTGCCTTCCAAAAATCACTCAAGCGTCAAGTGGCGGTAAAAGTTCTTCCTAAACGACGTTCCACAACTGATATTGAACGGCAACAGTTTCGTGATGAAGCAGAGATTATTGCTGTTTTAAGCCACCCCAACATTATTTCAATTTTTGAAATGGGTGAAGAAGAGGAGTTTTACTTTCAGGTTATGCAATTGATAAAGGGAAAGGATTTAAACAAGATAATCAACAACCGCATGCGAAATCCCTTACAAGAGAAGAACCTCTTACCTATTGATGAATCCATTACAATTGCCACACAAGTCCTTGATGGTATGGGCTATGCCCATGAGGAAGAGGTAATCCATCAAGATATGAAGCCGGCCAATATTCTCATAGAAGAGCGTACCAATCGTGCCCTGATTAGCGATTTTGGTATTGCTAAGACCCAACAGGTCGAGCAGATCAAGATGAAGAATGTAATTTTCGGCAGCCCACTCTACCTCTCACCAGAGCAGGCTGCTGGTAAAGAAACCGATCATCGAACCGACATCTACTCTTTGGGAGTACTTCTTTTTAAAATGCTTGCAGGATTCCTTCCCTACAGAAAAGAGAGTATCAAGAAGCTGATTCTCCGAAAAATCTACGAACCGGATACTTTTTTCCTCTCCACACCCTCTGAAACATCTCCTATCATAAATCTGGATATGGAAAATATTATTTTAAAAGCGATGCACCCTGATCCTGATAATCGGTACCAAGACTGTTTTCAGTTTAGGGATGATCTTATTGCCTATACAAAACACCATATAGACTCAGCCTAACAGAGATAGAGATTGGCCTATGGCAGAAGAGACACCATTGATTGAACAGCAGGTAGCAGAGCAAATTGCACAACAGTTAAACCTCTTATTTAACAATGCAACGCTCTATGGCGGATCGCATCCATCAACTATGCGCAGCGCCTCAAAATTTGCCGAAACTCTTCAGGACCTCTTTTCGGACATCCCCTTAGTAACACTCTTGCGTATCGGTGAGTCACTCTATATTGACAAGTGGTGTGTTGATCAAAAGCTGAATGTGGGAAGGCTTCTGAACATATTCCAACGGACTGGGATCGAGTCGATCTCCTTTGAAAGCGGCATAAGCGCAGAGGACATCAGAGGGTTTATCGTTACTGTTTCCGACATTCAACTATTTCCCTCTGTTGACAATATGAAAAATGAATTTGCCCGTCTAGAAATAGAGCGGGTACGCCTCAACTATGTCTTTTATCAAAAAGTAACCGAGGATGATACGGTCGTTACCAAGGACACCTTACTAAATGACACCCTTCCTGGAGAGAATGAAGCACCGGTGGGCAAAGAGCAGGTCCTTGACCAAGTGGGCCGGCTCATCTCCTTGAACAATGTACTAGACCATCCTGAATACGTTGCCGGTAATATTGTTGAAGCTACAACCCAAGGTGTTGAAGCTGGTGATATGATTGTAAACCATCTTCGTCACCTCAATGCTACGCTGCATACCGAACAGACAGATCGAACCTTTTCTGTTGATGAGATGCTTGAGTCTGTATTAAAGCTTTCTACAGAGGTACGCAAAACAATTGCCCTTCAAAAGGAGATGGGAAAAGTTTTTGAAAAAGAGGAACAGATCATTGAAGAAGTAGATCAACTAACCTATCAAACTATAATCAAACTGGTCTGCGAGGAATACAATAAAGGTGACATCTCACTTAAACGGCTGAGTCAAATCATCAGACGTATACTTCCTGATGTAAAGGACCTTAAAAAGCTCCTCCCGCAGCTAAAAAATGCGCTCTTAGCTGAGGGCATGCCCTTAAAGGACTTTTTGCAGCTCACCAACGAACTCAATAGAGAGTTAGAAAATGACTCGGTTATTGATGCATTGGAGGAGAGTGCAGAGCATTATGGTATGACTACCGCAGAGATCGTAGAGGCCATTCGTAAAGATCCCCATGAAGCGACAAAAATCATGGTACTGGCTTCAGAGCTTAAACAGCAATCTACTGTGGAGAGCGGCAATATCTCAAAAATTCTCTCCGACTATATTGAATCTTCAAGTTGCGAGCTTGCCCTGGATTATCATGAATCCTCGCGAGCAGAACAGGGTTCGGAGGAACTGAAAAATATCATTACCCATTTAGAGAGCCACTTAACAGAGAAACTCAAAGTGCATGGTGTTTCTGATAGTGTTGTCATCCAGGTGGAAAAAGAGTTGGCCCAGCGCTTTCCAAAAACCTTAGAACAACTCAAGGCCGACTGGATCGTAAGCTTTATCGCCAACAACAAAGACCTCTCTAATAATAATGTAATTCGCCTTCTATCCTCCTTTGTCGAGAACAAAAACGATCTTGAAACAATCCGCCAACCCATTGAAGAGGCACTGAGTGAGCACGGACTTTCAGCTTCACAAATCGAAGAGGTCTTTGGTACAATCTTAGAGAAGATCGCTCCAAAAAAACGAAGAACCTTTACCCTGCCTAAGTATGTCTTGAATAATGCTCGGACAAAATTTTTTATTGATCAAAAGGTCAAAGAATCCTGCCGGTACAACAATGACTTTTCTACCCTTTGCATATCGGTAAGTGCTGTACAAAAGGGAGAATCCTGGCAACCAATTTCAGAGAATGAGCTTGCTCAAGTTATTCCGGAAATGTACGGTATCTTACAACTGGACCTTCGAGACATCGACCTGATAGGCTCCACCACTATCGATGACACAAAGGTAATCTTGATCATTCTTCCCATGACAAACGAAGCTGGTGCCATGGTGGTCAAGAAACGGCTCTATCGTAAATTCTCTCAGGTCACCTTCCCCTTTGGTACCTATGGTGGCCACTGCGAATTCTCCATATCAGTCACAGCCTTTGACAAAGAGCGAACCGATACCATTCGTAAATATGTCCGTCACATGAAGAAACGTCACCGTGAAGAGGCCACCTTCTAGCTTTAACTGATTATTTTTTGCTAACGAGTCGAAAGCCCAAAGTCAAATATATTTCTGACGCTATTATTTTTATATCTATAGGTGCCTAAAGCAATGTACCCTTCTTACAGAACTCTTTTCACCCCCTTCAATCGCACCGCATAGATATTTGGGAAGAGCGAAGATCTGTTCGAGCCCGCTGGGCGAGTTATCAAGCGACCAAATATCTGTGCGATTAGGGCGATTGCGGGGTGGCGTCTTTTGCTTACTTTTCTTCGCTATAGAAGAAAAGTAAGGCTGCTGTCGGGCAGAAGCCCGACGATCTTATCTAATGGCAACATTACCATTTTAGAGGTTAAGTTTTTAGATCTTATTCTACGATAAAAAAGCATTCCTTAAATGCTCAACCTTCCCCTTAACTATAGCAATCACATCAAAACGACAGGCTCTTTGCGATAGGGCATGTTCAGCACAATAGCGTTTAGCCATGGTAATAATTCGCTTTTGCTTTCTTCGATCAACACGAAAAAAGGGATGTCCATAGGAGCTATTGGAACCAGACTTTACCTCTACAAAGACCAAGGTCCCCTCAGGATCTTCGGCAATACAATCAATTTCTCCCTGTCGGGCTTGTACATTACGAGATACAATACTATAGCCCTTGCTTAAGAGATACTCAACAGCAGAGTCCTCTCCCCTATTGCCCTTGGCCCGAGTGTGCTCTTCCATGATGAACCCTAAATCTGGTTAATGTTGAAAATAGATATGCAACAGATACAAAAATATGAGCAAAAAGATAAGTATCAAGGAAATTCCCTGGCTTCGCCAGATTGCGGCAAAATATTGAGGCGAAAAGAAGGGATACTTCTTAGGTGGTTCTGACCGTCTTCGACTGCCACTCCGCCTATCGGTTATACGACGGTTTACGATCTCCTCACTTTTCTGTCCCTCTTTCTTATGGGTAGACAGTGCTACTGTTGGCTTGTCTACCATCTCGTCTAAGTCCACGGTATCAAGGTCTCTTAGCATCTCCTCAACCGTCTTATAGCGGTCCATTCTATTCTTTTTTAAAGCCTTGAGGATGATAAGCTCCATCCGTTTTGGAGTATCCTTACGGAAAACCGAGGGTGGTATAGGAAGCTCATGTACTTGCTTATACGCTATGGCTACGGGGTTACTTCCTTTAAAGGGTGTTCTTTTTGCAAGCATTTCATAAATCACAATACCCAGAGAATAGATATCAGTTTGAGGGCTAAGGTTCTCCCCCTCAGCCTGTTCAGGTGACATATATTCCGGAGTACCCACAGCAATACCGGTCATTGTAATGCTCTGCTCCGCATAGATCATGGCAATACCAAAATCACTCAGTCTACAGACATTGTTTGTATCAATAAGAATGTTCTGTGGCTTAATATCCCGATGAATAATGTTTTGATCATGGGCATATTTAAGTCCCCGACAAACCTGCTTTGCATAGTTAAGCACCTCAGAGAGTGAGAGCGGTTTTTTCTGGATCTTCTTACCAAGATCTTCTCCATCAACATACTGCATGGCAAAATATTTGAGTCCCTTTTCATCACCAAACTCATAGATGCTCACAATATTTTGATGCTGGAGCAAGGAAATCGCCTTAGCCTCGATAACAAAACGCTGGGAAAACTCATCGTTCTGCTGCATCTGGGGAGGAAGGATCTTTAGGGCAACGGTCCTATTTAAGGTATTCTGGACAGCCTTATAAATATCACCCATACCACCTTTACCCAGGCGGCCAACAATGGTGTAATTACCGATCTGCTCGGGAATCCACGGACTTCTGTCTCCTGAACCTTTCATAGCCCTCTTCTTCTTTTAAGGTTTTTGACACCGGTTACTAACCCAGATTATGCAATAGGAAATAGCGCAGAAGCACAACCCTATGCCCATTAAGACTTTCAGACTTTTCGGCCATATCACCTTGTAGATATGCCCTTCAAAACCTTCAAGTCTTACTAA
>JANQEN010000170.1 GCA_028278335.1 Chitinivibrionales bacterium
TTGGTTTAATCATACCAAGATAGTTTCCAATATGTAACTTTCCAGAGGGTTGGATTCCTGAAAGTACCCGCATGGTTATTGCTCCCACTCAAAGGTTATAGTCAGATTCGGCAATAAAATATATGATGCAATTTTTGGGGTGAGAATCATGAAAGCAGAGTCCAGCCTTCACAGCAACACTTTTCAACCAGGCAAAACAATATGCGCTGAACTTAAGAATATCGTTCTCTACCTTAATTATATTAAGGAAAGGTTGTTAATATACTAGATATGCGCTATAATGTAAGGTACCGATTGAAAGGACTCACAAGCGACATGACTGGATCAAAGTACCCATCCCAGGAGTATGAACTGCTCAAGGAGATTGAAGAGTATTGCCACTTTACTCCTTCAAATCGATTTCCTATTGGTTTAGGTGATGATGCTGTCATTCGACAGAGTAACCACAATGAAACCCTTGTTTTTACTGCTGATACCATGGTGGAAGGGGTGCATTTTTCCTTTGATTATATGTCTGCCGAGGAAGTTGGCTTTAAATCAATGGTAACCAATATCAGCGATTGTGCTGCCATGGGTACCCTGCCAGATTCAGCTTTGATACAACTCATTTTTCCTACCCATGACACAGAGGGTATCAATAAAACCATTAAAGAAATCTACTCGGGATTTTATCGAGCCTGTAAACAGTGGGATTTTCCCATTGTTGGCGGCGATCTTTCCAAGGGTCCTTGCTGGATGATTGCTATATCTTTAACAGGAAGAGCGCATAAAAGTGAGTCTCTTCTCAAACGTATTGGTATTAAAGAGGGTGATTCTATTTGGACAACCGGGATTGCTGGAATGAGTGCTGCTGGATTAGAGCTCCTTACCCGTTGTGGGCGCTCTAATGTTCCGCACCAATATAACTCCTTTGTATCAGCCCATGTAAATCCACAGGCCCAGGTCGAGATTGGCAGAAACTTGGCTGCAGATCCTTCAGTCCACGCAGCTATTGATTGCTCCGATGGTATTGCAAAGGAGTGCCACACCCTTGCCTTTGAAAACAGCATTGGAATAATCCTCGATCCACCATCACCAATTATTGAGACCTTTGCCACCCTAGATAAATCCTGGGAAGAATATTTTCTCTATGGTGGTGAAGACTATGAGTTGCTCTTTGCTGCATCGCAAGACTTTGCTGTGGCCAATTATCCAGGTAAACAACTGTATAAAATCGGTACTGCAACCGAAACAATTGAGGGCGTTGTTCTTGTTGTTGATGGAAAAGAGAGGTATGTTGAAAAGGGTGCCTGGGACCACTTATCCCAGACCATTACCTAAAACATTTTTCAACCCAGATTGTGCATCTGTGCCACTTCCTATTGCACAATTAAGGTTCAACAGAGAGGAATGTTACCATGAGTCAAAGACGCTGGATGAAACTCGGTGAAATCCTTTTATCTCAGGGTTTAATAAAAGAGGAGCAACTTGCGCAAGCTTTTACAGAGTTGGAAAAATCTGATAAAGGATTAGTTTCAATCTTGGTTAAACTTGGTATTGTTTCCAATGAAACCTTAAGCTCTCTTTTGGGTAGCCAAATTGAAACGACCCATAGAAAACGAATCGGTGAAGTATTGGTGGAGTTTGGCCTTATTACTGAAAAGCAGCTTGTTACCGGGCTTGCAGAGCAGCAAATTAGTCGACAGCTTCTGGGAAAATGTTTGGTAAAATTAGGATTCATCACCGAAGACAAGCTCTTTGATGCCTTAGGTGCGCAGCTTGATCTTCCCCATGTTAAGCTGGAAAATTTCTCCTTTTCACAAAAGCTTATTGCATCTATACCCTTAGAACTTCTGCAAAAATACAAAGCAGTACCGCTTTTCGAAAAGGATGGCATTGTCACCTTGGCAATGACCGATCCGACAAATCAGCGAACAATCGACCATTTTAAGAGTAAAATGGGCAAGGATATTGATCCAGTAATTGCCTCGGAAAAGGACATATTGCGCGCAATAGATCGAAACTGCCCAAGCACGGTGGAACAGCAGGAAGAAACCGTTCAAGTAACCGTTCTCGATAGCTCAGCAGTGATACCTGAAGAGAAGAAAGACAGTTTAGTTGGCGAGGTTACCACCTTTATCAACCGACTTATTTCTGACGCAATTTCAGAGCGGGTCACCGATATTCACATGGAGCCTATGGAAGCCTACTTTCGGCTTCGTTTTCGAATTGACGACCAGCTAGTCGAAAAAAACCAGATACCACAGAAACTATTCTTCCCACTCATCTATCATTTAAAAATGCTCGCCTTTATGGATCCAGAAAAAATGGATATCCCCCAAGAGGGTTTTCTTCAGATGCGTGACAGAAACGAACAGTTGACCATTTTCGTCGCAACCTACCCTGTCTGGACCTATGCACGAGGCCTTAATGAAAAAATCATTCTTCGAATCCTCAACACAGCAGATCGGCTTCCCTCGCTACGGCAATTAGGGTTATCAAACACCCTAATGGAGGCCTATACATCTCTTATGAGTTTACCAGAAGGTGTTATACTTGTGGCTGGTCCAAAGGGGGGTGGCAAGAGCACAACACTCTATGCGACACTTCAGCACATTCTCCAGGAGAATGGGGATAGTAAAAATATTGTCACCATTGAAAACCCCATTAAGACTGTTCTTGATGGTGTGAATCAGGGGCAGTTTAATCCTACAGAGCAACTCTCCTTTACTCAAGCAATAAAATCGGTCTTACGCCAAGATCCAGATATCATAATGATCAGTTCCATACAAGAAAAAGAGGCCTGTGAGGTAACTCTCCATGCTGGGCTGTCCGGGCATTTAGTATTTTCAGCACTCCCGCGGTTTGATGCAATAGACGGTTTTTCCTATTTGATCTCAATGGGTGTCCGTCCCTCCTTGTTGGTCTCGGCTGTCAAGGGTATCATGGCCCAGCGGATATTAAAAAAGATCTGCCAATTCTGCAAAACAGAATATGATGCAGATCCCTATCTTCTCAAACGAGCTGACTTCGATTCAGAGGCAAGGCTCTTTAGAGGAAATGGGTGCAAGCTCTGCAACAATACAGGGTATAATGGAACAGTTGGATTATTTGAACTTCTCATATTTGACAAACAGATAGAGCGCATGATTATCGAGAAAAAGCCTGCAGACCGGATAAAAAAACATTGTCTCCAACAGGAATCATATCGGACATTGCGACGGGATGGCTTAAACAAAGTTCTTCAGGGGCTTGTCAGATTAGAGGAGGTGTTGGAGGTTACCCCGAATGAGTAGTTTGACAAAGGGGAGCAGATTCATTGACTCCCTTGTCCTGAATACAATTCAAAGAGAGGCTGTTGAATATGATGATGGTCCACAGTTAGTCTTTGCCGGTGCTGGAACCGGAAAAACTCGCGTGTTAACGGCAAAAATAGCCTACCTCATTAAAGAGAAACAATTCTTTCCTAACCATATCTTTGCGGCAACCTTCACCAACAAGGCAGCCCGTGAAATGCGAGAACGCATAGAAAACTTGGTGGGTATCTCCTGCAAAGGATTATGGATTGGCACCTTTCACTCGCTTTGTGCAAGAATATTACGCCGCGAATCCCATCTCATTGGATTTAAACCAGCTTTCTCTATTTATGACGACTCAGACCAGCGGTCACTGATAAAAAAGGTGATGAAGGAGCTTCAAATAGATGATCGTTCTATGCAACCAAAAAAGCTCTTGCACACCATATCTAAATTTAAAAATGCCTGCCTCACCGTTAATGAGATTGAACAGCGAGCCGACTCCTACTATCAACGTGAAATAATCAAAGCCTATGTGCTCTATCAAAAGATGCTCAAAGATGCTGACGCTATGGATTTCGACGACCTTATTACTAACACGGTCTTTCTCTTTCGAAAAAACCCCTCAGCCTTAGAGGCATATCGCCGACAATTTGGCTATGTACTAGTTGATGAGTACCAGGACACCAACACCTCCCAGTTCGAACTCATTAAATTGCTTGCCTATGCCCATAAGCGCATATTTGTTGTTGGTGATGATGATCAAAGCATCTATTCCTGGCGCGGAGCGCAGATCGAAAACATCCTCTCCTTTGATAAAATTTTCTCCTCTGCCAAGGTTTTTAAGCTTGAGCAAAACTACCGCTCCCCGGCCAGTGTACTTAATTTTGCCAATGCAATAATTAAAGATAATGTAAACCGGGCAGACAAGCAGCTCTGGACAGCTATAAAGAGTGAAAAAGAGGTGCTAGTTACCCGCTTTCGTGACGATAGGCAAGAAGCAGAAAAAATTGTCGAATCAGTGATTGCCCGTAAACAGAGAGGGGTTGCCTTAGGTGAGATGGCAATTCTCTTTCGGACCAATGCCCAATCCCGGCAATTCGAAGAGTCATTAAGAAAGAAAAAAGTTGGCTACATTTTGGTTGGGGGAACCAGCTTTTACGAGCGAAAAGAGGTAAAAGATTGTATCGCCTATCTTCGCCTTTTGGTCAACCCAAAGGATTCGGTGAGCTGTGAAAGAATATTAAATGTTCCTCCCCGAGGAATAGGAAATAGATCAATAGAAAAACTAATTGAGTTATCAAAGACAAACCAAGTCTCTCTCTTTGATCTTATTATGAAGAAAAATTTTGAGAGCATTTCCGGTCGTGCAAAAACTGGATTAGAGGAATTTAATTCCATGTATGCACTATTGATTGATCTAGTAAAAGAGGGACGATCACCAGAGGAGTTATTAGAAGAGATCTTGGCCCTTTCTGGATATATTGATATGCTTGAAAATGAAGACTCGGAAGAATCAAAAAGTCGCTTGGAGAATATCAACGAATTACTCAATGCCTTAAGCATTTGGCAGGAAGAAAATAGCGGCCGCAGCCTAGCCGACTTTTTAGAAGAGGTAACCCTGGTGTCCGATATTGATAAGTGGGATAAGGAAAAAGATGCCATCAATCTCATGACCCTTCATGCAGCAAAGGGGTTAGAATTCAATACAGCCTTTATTGTAGGAGTTGAAGATGGCCTTCTCCCCTCACGACAAAATTTTGGGGATGATTCAAAAATAGAGGAAGAGCGGCGCCTCTTTTATGTGGGTGCTACTCGCGCCATGGATCATTTGGAATGCTCCTATGTTGATACACGAAGACGATTTGGATCAATATTACCCATGGAACCCTCTCGCTATCTAGAAGCCATCCCAAAAGAGCTCTATCGATTTAAGGATAATAGCTTTTCCTATACAGCCACCGAACGCTTCTCCTTTAAAACAGAGGAGAGGCCAAAAAAGAGAGCCTTTCGAGAACCAAGACCGAAAAGAGAGCCGGTTTTTAGTCAAGAACCTCAATTTGACGACTTTTCCCAAGACACCGTTCAGTTTCGCATGGGTCAAATGGTCTCCCATGCAAAATATGGAACCGGTAAGGTACTCTCTATTAGTGGGTTTGGTCCGGATATGCAATTAACTATTCTCTTTAATGACGGCGCTCGAAAAAAGATGATGGCCAAGTTTGCTAAGCTTCAGGTGTTGTAGTCCTTAAACCCAGATAATGCAATAGGAAGTAGCGCAGAAGCACACCACGACTTTGACCGGATGTACGCTTGGGAAGTAGCCTGTAATCCTATGCCCATTAAGACTTTCAGGATT
>JANQEN010000176.1 GCA_028278335.1 Chitinivibrionales bacterium
TGCAGTAGGAGTAGATGCAGAAGTGCAAGATTATGATTTAGTAAGACTTGAAGGTTTTGAAGGGCATATCTACAAGGTGATATGGCCGAAAAGCCTGAAAATCTTAATGGGCATAGGGTTGTGCTTCTGCGCTGCTTCCTATTGCATTATCTGGGTTTAAGTTTGCTAAGGAGGGAAATATAGTGAAACAATTACTCTTCATTACCGTTTTTTCCATCACAATGCTTTTCTCTTTATCCTGTGATGATTCACCAACAAAACCAGATGAGACTGCTCCAGCAACTCCAGAGATCAGCGTTTCAGCAGACACACTAAAACTTACCATATCTTGGTCTGCCATTGAAAAAGCAGAGACCTACATACTTTACTGGGCCACCACTGCCGGGGTTACCGAGCAATCAAACACTGTTCCCAATTTAACCGAGACCGACTTCACCCATGTAGGGTTATCAAATGGCGTTACCTATTACTATCGAGTGGCTGCGCGAAGTGCTGCTGGTCTCACCTCTACGCTCTCAGCTGAAAAATCGGGCTCCCCCCTGGCTGTAACAATAGACCCACCGCAAAAATTCACCGCCACTGCCGGTGATACCACTATCACGCTCTCCTGGGAGCGAAGTGCCGGTGCTGCTACATACTCACTCTACTGGGATACTACTTCGGGAATTACCACGCAATCCAAAGCAATTGACAACATTGCAGCGCTCACCTATGAGCACACAGGTTTGACAAATGGAAAAACCTACTACTACTGTATAGTGGGAAAGGATGGAGCCTCAGGATCTTCAGCTTTATCAAAAGAGATCAGTGCTACACCACTCTCCTCTGTGCCAGCTCCAAAAAACTTAACAGCAAAACCGGGCAATGCCTATGTGCAGTTAAACATTGATAAATATCCCGGTGGAAAAACAACAACCTTTAGGATTTATTGGGCAACCACAGCAGGAATAACAACTGCTTCAGACACGATTGTTGATCAATCCGGTAAGGGTATAACATTTCCCCATACCGTCACAAATGTGACAAACGGTACTACCTACTATTATCGGGTCTCAGCCATTGATGCAGGGATAGAGTCGGCACTCTCCAATGAGGTCAGTGCCAAACCTTCAGAGGATATTCCCATTGCTCCACCAGAAAAAGTTACTGCCCAAAAGGGAGATAAATCGGTCACCCTATCCTGGGGTGCGGTAATTGGCGCAGCAACCTATAATGTGTATTGGGCCACCAAAGCAGGGATTACCCTTAATGCCGACAGTATTACTGGTATTACAAAGACCGGATACACCCACTCCGGACTTACTAATTTGACAACCTACTACTATCGAGTGAGTGCTTTGGATGGGAGCGGCAAAGCCTCTGACCTCTCTGTTGAGGTGAGTGCTACTCCTGATACGTCCTCATCAGGCCATGGCCCTAAAAACGTAGTTGCCACTCCCGGTAGTGGAAAAATAACCCTCACTTGGGATCTGGTCAATGGCGGTTTAGGGTATGTTATTTTTGGTGACACTAAACCGGGAATCACTGATCAGTCTCCTACTGTTGGTGATAAACTCCCTGCCAATGTCAACACCTTTACCCATGATAACCTTACTGCAGGTACCACCTATTACTACAAGGTGGGTGTGTGGGTTCAGGGAAATGGCGGGAAATATGAACTGTATCTTTCCAAGGAAGTTAGTGCAAAACCTGCTATATAATTTTTTTAAAAATCTCTTCGGGGGGCAATGCCCCCCATAGAGAGCTAAATAACCTGAGAAGCAGGATGTAGTAACCTGAATCCGGTCTCTCCTAAACGTCGAGCCCGACTTCAACTAACTACATCCAGCCCCTCAGAACATTGGATCTCTCTATTCCCCCAGTATATAAATAAATGAAATTAAAAAAAACATCTGAATTCTATGACAGCAGCACAATGAAATATTAATTTCTATTATATCTAATGTGTGCTTATTAATTTCATTTAAGGAGAGTTATACATGTTAACAAAAAAGATTAACATCCTAATCATAACATTAATTGTGTTGTCCTTTGGTTATGAACCCATACGGTACAAGGATAAGATTTTTACTGAGGTGGAAAAGAGTGCTGATGTTAAATATGGGTCAAACAAGGATTACCAAAACAATCAAAAGGACCTCCATATTGACATTTACCAGCCTAAAAATGATACGGTAAAAAGTCGTCCCTGTTTGGTGTTTGTTCATGGTGGCTCCTTTATGACCGGAAACAAAGAGGAGCCAAACTTGGTTCATCTTTGCAATGAATTTGCTAAGCGTGGCTATGTTACCAGTTCGATTCAATATCGATTGGGTACCGGCTGGTCTTATCAAGGATTTAGTGAGGCCATTTTACGGGCAGTACAGGATGCCAAAGCGGCGGTCCGTTTTTTACGTAAAAATAAAACAACCTATGGCATTGATGAATCAAAGTTTGTTGTTGGTGGTACCTCTGCGGGAGGCGTAACCGCCTTGCATTATGCCTATATGGACAGTAAAGAGATTCCCTCAGTGGTTGACACCAATGCCTTGGGAGGTATTGAAGGAAGTAGCGGTACTCCAGGGGTATCCTCTGCAATAGCCTGTATTATTAATTGCTGGGGTGCCTTGGGTGATACAGCTTTTATGATGGACGGTGAAACAATCCCAGTGGTGAGCTTTCATGGAACCGAAGATAATGTAGTCCCCTATGATGTGGGATTTGCCTTTGGTATGCCCTTTTTACCACTCCATGGAAGTGCTGCAATCGAGCGGGTCTGTAAACGTCAAAATATTACCTCCTATTTACAAAGCTATGTCGGGTTAGGTCACGGATTCAGTGGACCAGACAGTCCCTATATGGATACGACACTTTCGGTGATGGTAGATTTCCTCTTTGACAATCTTATTGGTAATTCCCCTATTTCAAGAACTCCCTTTGTCATGAATAAGGCACAAGAAAGAGGTGCTCTCAAACTGATGTATACACAGCGGCAGCTCCCGCATACACTGATGAAGGATCAACAGTTTACTCTATATAGCGTGAATGGCAAACGAATTAGCTCCCTGCGGAATGTCAATAAAGCCCATGCCTCAGGCCTTATCATTCTCTATAAGCGAAACAATTGAAACACGTTAACAAAAGGACATATATGAGAGGTACATTTCATTCAATACTAATTCTGCTCTATCTTCTTTGTTTTGTTACTGTGTCACTATCTCAGACAGATGAGGATGAAGAAAAAAAAGACCTCGACTCATTACACAATGTCCCTTTGCTTATCGAGAGTTCTGCTAAGGAGAAAGACGTTGCCCCGGAGGACAACCTTTCAATAGATACAGAACCGGTTGTTTTAGAATCTGATGAAACACCGCCTTCCCACATAGAGCATGAAGAGAAACCCCTCTTGGATGGGAGAGATTCTTCAATTGAGCAATCATTACAGATTAGCGATACCGAGCCAATCACGCAAAGATTTACCTTAACTGGTACCATTACTCAATCGGACAACGGAAAAAAGCTTGCTGCAGTGAGAATCCTTGTAAAGGAAACTAATGATTCAACACGTACTGACGCAGCTGGAGCATTTTCACTCACAGTGCCCACAAAGGCAATCACGCTTTCCTTTACAAAAAAGGGATATGAAACAATAAAGAAAAAATTTCTTCTTCAAAGAGACTCAACCATAGTTTTAACACTCTCCCCATCTGCACAATCTCTAGCAAAGACTGTTGTGCTCTCAGAAAAACGGGACCATAATATCACTTCAACCGAGATGAGTGTTGAAAAATTTAAAATCGAGGACATTGAATCCATACCGGTAATCATGGGTGAAAAGGATATCATGAAAACCATTCAGTTGACACCAGGAATTACAACGATTACTGAAGGAGAGATTGGGTTTGTTGTTCGAGGAAGCGGTATCGACGAAAACCTAGTGCTTATGGACGGGATGCCTCTGTATTACTCTTCCCATCAACAGGGGCTCTATTCGGTCTTTAATTCTGACGCAGTTGACAATCTTAAGGTTTACAAAGGTGGTATGCCCGTTTCCTATGGTGGAAGGACCTCCTCTGTTCTTGATGTTCGCATGAAGGGTGACAAGGTCGAAAATTTTAACACTAAACTAAGCTTGGGGTTGGTCACTTCAAAATTTTCCTTAGAAACACCTATTATAAAGGATAAACTAACCCTCTTTGGAGCAGGGCGCTCTACAAAACTAAGTATAGGCTATCGTCATGATCAGATTAAACGGGAAAAAGAAGGCAAAGAAAATCCCTATAGTAAACCTGGCGACAAACCTAAAACACGAGGCACCCAGGTATCTGCCAATATAAAAGGCGATACCAATGAGGAGTTTTACTTTTTCAATCCTATGGAGAGTTGGTTTGATCTCAATGGAAAGGTTGTTTACAATATAAATAACCGTAACACTCTTTTCCTTACGGGATATTTTGGAAGAGACAGTGCTTTGACACAAGGCCCAACAGAGTGGGGGAACCGAGCAGCCTCATTGCAGTGGATCCATGACTATAGTACAAAGTTTTTATCAAATACCCTTTTAACCTATAGCAGATACTACACTTCTCAAGTTACCGGTCCCTATGAATTTTATTCAGGAATTAAGACCACCAATTTTAAACATGAGTATACGCTGGCGCCAAATAAAAACCACGATATTCGATTCGGACTTTGCTCGGAATATCAGAAATATAACCATGGAGCCTTAGAGGATAAATCACAGGATGATGCAGGCAAATTCATGCCTCCCATGCAAGCAATTGAGAGTGCCCTATATATGGGGAATGATCAAAAAATCACCGACAAGCTCTCTACCTACTATGGCCTAAGATACTCTCTTTATTTTCGTATGGGACGAGGTACTAGCTACACCTATGATCCGGTGTCAAACGAGCCTATTGATAGTACTCACTTTTCTGCACGAAGTGATATTATGCATACCTATCACAACCCAGAACCACGATTCTCCCTCACCTATATACTTAACAAACAAAACTCGGTTAAGTTTTTTTACAATCGTAGTGCCCAATATGTGCGCCTCATGACATTAGGCATGCAATTACAGTGGTATGATATCTGGATGCCCTGTACCAAATCAATTAAACCCTTGACCATCAATCAAGTGGCAACAGGATACTTTGGTAACTTTTTTAATGATGAATTTCAGTTTTCCGCAGAGACCTATTATAAATGGGCTAAAAACTCCCATGCCTTTGAGGATGGTCTCCATAACTATCTTGTTAATAATCTCGAAGCCTATGTTGCTATGGGAAAAGGACGCTCCTACGGCATAGAATTAATGCTTAAAAAACCCTATGGCACCTTTAATGGGTGGCTGAGCTATAATCTCGGCAAAAGTGAAAAACAGATTGACTGTATTAACAAGGGAAGATGGTTTCCCAGCATGTTTGATAAAACCCATGATATAACTGCGGTACTTTGCTACAACCTATTTAAAAACCTTTCAATTTCAGCAACCTTTCTTTACTCAACAGGAAATGCAATAACTTTACCTGAGGGATACTATTATATCTCTAACACGGCCTTTCCTTATTGGGATGGAAGAAATAAGTATCGCCTCCCCCCCTATCATCGGTTAGATCTGGCTATCAAATATGATTTGGACATATTAAAAAAACTCTTTAAAAAATATGACCGGTCCATAAATGCAAGTTTGGAATTGTCCGGATATAATATTTATGATCGAAGAAATATTGTATCCATGAGCTACAACACGTCTGGCGGCAAATCAGGTATCCCAAATATTGACCCTAGCAAACCATTATATCAACCCTATGGTATAAGTATTTACGGATTTATGCCCAGTTTTCTCCTTAACATAGCATTTTAATGAAAGCAAATAGAACATGAATACTAGACCAGTACACAAAGTTGTAGCAGTGATCTTTCTATTGATCGGAGCATTCTCGTTAACCCATCTCCTTTCTTGCAGTGGTTTTGATTCGGAAAACATCCCCATGAGTGTTAGGGTTGATGATATGGAGACGGTCCTTGTCATAAATGGAGAGATCGAACTTGACTCAACAGTTTGGGTTGAGCTGGAATATACTTTGGACATAGACCTTCCAGCCAATACCCCGCGAAAATTTGAAAATAATGCCTCCCTATCTCTCTCCAATGGAAGTGCCGCAGAGGAGTTACTACTGATTGCAAACGGTCGCTATGAAGGGAGCATCATTAAAGGTGAAGTGGGAAAAACCTATACCTTAACGGTCAGAGTGGGCGACCAAAGCTATACTGGAACATCAACCATGTTCCCACCACCGGGATATGACACTGCTTGGGTCGTATCAGGACAGGTGGTAGGAAAGCTTGGCTCCTATCTTGGCTACTCTGAAGAGTGGAAAGTAAAAGATCCCTCCGCAACCCGAGACCGGTATCTCTTTGAATGGTGGACCAATGGAGAGCATCTGACAATTAAAGATTGGGCTATTGATGATAATCGAGTGGTTAATGCTGGTGAGGCTTTGCGGCTCTTTAATCCAACTATTGACCCAGAACCAAATCAGCGAGTACGATTCCGTGCTTCTGAAATTGACAAAATCACCTATGACTACTTTAACATGTATGAAAAGATAGTGAGAAAATTAGTAAGTGTAAGCTCACAAACGCCCTATAATCCCGTCTCTAATCTTGGTGCCGGCACTATTGGCAATTTTAGGGCAGTGGCCTTTTCTGATTACTATGTGCTGACACTCCCTCCTATCACTTCACAACGAGGTAATCAGTGTAATACAATTTCCTGGGAGGAAGCAAATGAAGAGTTTGCCGCGATGAATCTCTATTGGGATACCAAACCATCGATAACAGTACTCTCTCCAGTGATTAAGAGCATCAAGGAAAAAAATTATAACCACAAGAATCTTGTAAATGGAACCACCTATTTTTATCGAATACAGGTAGTGGATGCATTGGGCTATGGCTCTCCTCTCTCAGAGGAGTTCAGTCTTATACCCACTGATTCAATTTTGCCCCCCTCTTTGTTTTCTGCTCTTGGTGACAGTGCCATAGTAGCTCTTTCTTGGAGGCCACACGAAAAAGCGGTAAGTCATACACTCTATTGGGACACGAAGACTGGAGTAAGTACTGAATCAAACAAGATTCCTAGTATAACTGATACAACCTTCACCCACACCAACCTCGTTAATGGTACTCGTTATTATTACCGTATGAGCAGTACTGACTCAATGGGAAACGTATCAGAACTATCAAAGGAGATTAGCGCAAAAGCTGGTGGTGAAGGTCCACAGAATGTGATAGCCACTGCCTCGAGCGGCAAGGTAGCTCTTGTGTGGGATGCAGTGTCCGGTGGTATTTCCTACTCTATTTATGGTGATACAATCCCTGGAATTTCCACAAAATCACCCCTAATTATCGATAAATTAACTGAAACATCCTATACACATCATACACCAAATTCTGGTAGTATCTGGTACTACAAAGTTGGTGTCTGGCTTTTTAACCAGGATCAAAATAGCTATATGTTTCATCTTTCAAAAGAGGTGAATGCAACACCACTAGTATCAAAATGATTTAAAATGGCAATTAATCACTATTTTTATATCAGTTTAACTGTTTCTTTTATTATATTATAGGGCTTTTAATATTCAAAATCTGGTTAACCTATTGATAAAAAGAGCGTAACACATAGAATTGCAATAAGGAGCAGCAATACATGTCAAGAAATTTAGAGCCAAAAGGGAAGATCGTACGACGCCTGGGTCACAACATTTTTGGAAATCCCAAGTATGACCGTCTACTTGAGCGTAAACCGAATCCTCCTGGAGAGGTAAAGAAACACAGACCCCGTATCAGTGAATATGGTAAACAACTCGCTGAAAAACAGAAAATTAGATTCGCCTATGGTCTTACTGAGAGACAGTTTAGAATCGTTTTTGCCAATGCTAAAAAGATGAAGGGTGTTACCGGTGATAACATGCTTTCATTGCTTGAACGTCGCCTTGATAACGTTGTTTATCGTTTAGGTATGGCTTCTACTCGCACACAGGCCCGTCAAATTGTTAATCATGGCCATGTACAAGTTAACAACAGAAAAGCAAGCATTGCCTCTCAAGTTGTTAAAACCAATGATTCCATTACCGTTAAAGATAAAGACGCATCAAAGAAGCTTGTTCAAGCTCTTATTTCCAGTAACATCAACCGTGAAATCCCAGAATGGCTTGCTCTTTCTAAAGTTGATATGACTGGAACAGTAAATCGTCTTCCAGAAAAAGCTGACATTGCACCGGTAGGTGATGAACAGTTGGTAGTCGAGTTTTACTCAAAATAGATATAGAAGCAAATACACATATAAAGGGGATGCGATTTATTCGTATCCCTTTTTTTATAGTTCAACACCGGTGTTTTTGTTATATCGTAAGACAAGATTTTTTGTGGTCATTCTATTATCGTTTTCTCGCTTGTACACCTTACCAATAAAAACCACTGTGTCCTTGATAATGCCCATTTTATAAAAACTATTTACCTGATGTTTTTCCCACAGATCTGGCTTATGCCAAAGAATTTTTCCTGTTTCCAAGTCCACCTTGCCCACAAATCCTAAGGTTGTTCCATATAAGAATTGGTTTTCGATAATGGCCGGGGTTAAATTGATGTTACCAAATTTAGTACGCCATAACACTTTTGTTTGAGGAATGCTCACTCTAACAATCTCACTCCACCCTACCCCAGCATCATTGAGCTGATACATAATAACTAAACCATTTTTGTAGGGTACAAATTCAACAGCCTCTAAAAAGAGAGAAGAGTCTTTAAAAAGGGATATGGATTGATATCTATTTTTTGATTCCTTTATTCTAAGGTTACCCTGTGAGGTAAAGGTCAATTTTCTTCCAAAGGCTGCAAACTGATAGGTATTGTAAGCGACCTTTTTCTTTGCTGGATCCTGTGGGAGGATTTTTGCAGATATAGTTTGCACAACATTGTTTGGAGGCGAGGCATCCCTTTGAGTACCACCGTGAACATTACTTTTCTGAGTTGTTTCTGGTATGCTTCTCTTTTCTTTTGAATCATTTTTAGAGGTACAAAAAAGTGCGCTCATTATAAGCATTGCCAGTAAAAATCTCATTGGTAATTCTCTGCTATTAGCAACCCATTTCATTAAAGTATCCTTGATAATGATCATTTAACTCTTTTATTCAATATTAACTATAGCTAAAATAAGTTGTTGTTTAAAACTAAAATGATAAAACACTCAGATAAAATGTTAATTACCATATTAATCAAGATTTTTATGACATAAAAGAGAAAATACAGTATATTAATTGATAGGGCCTGTTTACATAATCATCAAGATTGCGATGACACCATCTTTGTTCATAGCCACCGGGATAAAGTATTGAGCGGTCCTCGCGCTCTTATTTAGTAAACACCTTACATTAATCTCTGGGGGGAGAACATGTCTTTTCAAACCAACAATTATCAAAAGATATTTGGCCAAACACTATTAGCAAAAAGAGCTTTTATTTTTATCGCGATTTTCTCACTGATTATTTCGGGATTTAGTAAGAGTTCTTGGATTCCCTTTAACCATAAACAGGGGACTTTCCCAACAGCCCTATCCTGTGGCCATTTCTCTGTTGTACAAAATTCAGTGAATCCAGGATGTCGTCTCACCGTATCAATTCCCGGCACAAAGGAGTCTCTTGACAAAAATGGTAGTACAAGCAAACTCTCCTTTGCTACCGAGGATATCCGTGTAATAGAGTATCATGCAACCGGTCATGAAAATCCCCATCTCACTGGAAAACCGGATCTACCCTTCATCCGTCTCCAAATACGAATCCCTTACTCAGTAACCAAGTTTGATATATCGGCAAAGCCAGCACCCTTTGCTACGGTTGCTCGTTCAGTAAACATTGGCCCTGTAGCATTTGACCCAATAGCAACACTAAGGCATCAGCAGGACAGATCGGTTTATACAAAGAATAGTTTTTATTCGCCCCCTATTGAATATGAAACAGCTCTCTGTCATGGGAATAAATTTCTAGAAATTCGATACTGCCCATTGCAATATAATCCTGTAACCAAAGCATTACGAGCCACTGGACAGGTTGAATTTAAAGTTACCTACCTTGATGGCACACTTAATGAAAGAGTTGACAAAAACCTATTTAGCGCTCCCTTAACCTCTCAATCTTTTAATGGCATCACAGGTAGGCCATTGGCTCCTAAGCTTCCCTCATTAAAACGGAATGGAAAGGTTGTTGTTGTTTCTAAACCAGCATTAACCAATACAGAAACATTTCGCCGATGGCAGGAATACCGCAAGGCACAGGGGTATACCTTCATTAAAACTATTGATGCAACAAATATGAGTTCAGAAGCCATTACACAGGAGCTGCAAAACCTTTACAACACACATCGCATTAATTTTGTGTTAGTTATTGGCGATGAAACAATTGTACCCTGTCCTTTTGTAAGTGGCTCAAGGTACCACTACAAAGATTGGGCGCGACTTGAAGGAACCGACGAATATGAAGATGCTCTATTGGGAATATTACTTTGTAATACGGAAGAACAGTTTAAGAATATTGTCAACCATCAAATTGCTCACGAACAGGGAGGGCATTGGGAAAAACGTGTCTTAGTTGCAGCTGCGGAAGGACAAATACAGCAAGTAACCCATTACTCTCAACAATTGGATGACCCGAGCAACAATTTAGGATACAATGTTCGAAGAGTTTTCAAGGTCAGAGAGATTCCCCCAGATTATTTAAATATTGATTTTCCTGCTTGGGTAATTGCTGATAAGCCCTTCTACATTCCTAATCAGGATGCTCAAAATGCACTTCTTAAGAACTGGAATAGTGGTGTAAGCTTATTCTGCTATAGAGGAGCTGGCTCAATTGGAGGTTCAAGCAGCCCTTCCTTTCGAGCCACCTTTTTTTCCGATAGTATTACCAGTAATTCTGCACCATATACCTTTATGTGTGGCTGTTTGACGGGTAATTTTTTGGGGAACCACGAGACCAACTTTGCTTATCAATCGCAGGTGAATACTTTTGGAACCTGCGCAACCTTGGCACCAACAACAGTCACCTACTCCGGTGATAATGATAAATTTGCAATGGGACTGTGGACTGCTTTTATGCCAAATCCGCCAAATTATCCAGGAGAACGAAATCTCGGACTTTTGTTTAATATGGCGCACAGAAAGTCAGCCAGTCATTCACGAACCTATTTCCACACCTTTGGTGATGTGTTAACCAATCTAAATACAGGCCAAAATTCCTGCATAATGAAGCCTCTCGAAGCATTTACAAAGAGTATTATTATTCAGGATGGATCTCGAATTTGCTATACACTAAATAACAAACGATCTTCAAAGGTGCGTATTACCTTATACTCAGTGCAGGGCCGGGTAATAAAAGATTTGATAAATGACTCGCAGACTCAGGGATCATATCAGATACCTTTGCCAAAAGTAGCCAAAGGTGTTTACCTCTGTTCAATGAAATATAATGGTACCCAAGAAACAATAAAGATTGCTATTAAGAAATAGTGCATGCCCTAAGGGGTAAAGCGAATTCGTTGCACTACCTTAGTTTTGCCATTGTAAAGCATAATAAAATAGACCCCTGAAGCAAGACGGCACTGATTCTGATCGGTGCCGTCCCAGATCACCAAGGACTGTAACTTTTCTAACGTCCATTGCTTAATTTGTCGTCCTTGGTTATTATAAACAAGAAGCTTCGAAACGCTTTGCCCACCATTACCATTGCATGAAATATGAAGTCTTTGACTAAAGGGATTAGGATAGCAGTGTAAGCTTGCTACAGACACCTGTAACGGAGATTTTTGAGATTTAATGGCACTACCCACAGAAGCATAAAAGAGAAAGGGATCATGCATACCCACATAGGGTAGATTTTCACTACGACCGGATTGGTCTGCAGCATGAATATAATAGGCAACTTCACAGCTTGTAGGAGGGCATGGAATCTTAGCTTTGTAGCTATTTTGGGAAACGTGTTTCAGTGGTGCACTGGTAAAAGAATCGGCCCCACTATGCTTATAAAAAAGCATGCATGAGTCAACATAAAGGTCCTTCTTACTATAGGCAATTAGGTTGACAGAAATGGTATAGCCCTCTGATGCGTTGCTGTGAACTGTATCATGCAAGGGTTTATGAATTATAGAAAGCATACCTCTATCAGAGACGCCTTTAGTACGACAATGAAGCGCATCGGAATTTTGCCAAGCCTGCACCTCATTCTCAAATCCAATAATTTGGTACCCTGGCATAGCTTTTTTATACACCTCTAAAGCAGGCTGATCATTGGCGGTTGATGAAAGTGGTATCAACACTTTACTATTTGCAATAAGAGAATTGGTATAGGCCTCATTCTTTGCAATAGAGGTTATGCGATAGATTTTATAGGGTGTTCCATAGGAGCTTTTCTGTTGTTTAAAGTAGTCATTCACTGTCTCAAGTTTATCAAAGTCAACATTATGAGCGGGCACTTGACGAATCAAAACCTTATCTGGTGCAAGAAATTTTCCCCAGCAATCAATATGATCAATACGTGTTGTAGTGTTGGGATCTTCCAACAGATGGTACTTGGTCACACCAAGATAGTTTTGAACATGCTCCTCTATCTCCTTAACTGTGAATCTTCGATTCTCCCGTTGAACAAGATCAGAGGATGCAGAGATACCATGACCATCAGTCATATAGTTACCACCACAGTGGACAAGATTCATCATATAATAGGGAACAGCTAATTCTGTAGCTATCAACCGAGGGACAACATCATCATCAGGTCTATCACGATTATACTTAAAGTTGACAATCCCGATATCATTATTGCCATCAACAATCCACCAGGGCCCAAAATCACGGGTGTAAACTGAGTTTAAATCTGTTTGATAAAAGGTAACATTGTTTAAGTTCACATTACTATTTTCGAATTGACGCTCTGCTGATTGAGGATCTTCGGAAACACAATATACCATTAGATCCTTAGCAAGCTCTCGAATAAGTGAATCTGGAATACCAAACTTCCGGGGATGAGAAATCAACACACCCTCAACTGGCTCATACTCGGCAATGTTACGCACCGGTGTCGGTGGTGGGGTAGAACGTATAATAGGTTGTTGAAATGAGGCTTCTCCCCGAGCTTCAGCTAATTGCTCTTTGGCAGTTTTCCAGATTGGATAGGAATGAGGATTTTGTAAAAACCAAAGACTGTCCTGTTGTGATTGTTTATCAAAGGAAGCTGTTCCAAGAGAACAGAAAACAAGGATGGATAGAATAGAGCATTTGTATAATTTCCTAATTAAGACAAAGCTCGAATCCTGTTGTTTTATCATTGATGTGTGCCCGTAATTAATTGATTTTAAACATTGAAAGGTAATAAAATTGCCAAAATTAAGCTAAGAGTAGCAACTTAAACTAAGCCAAAGCAACTAAATGGCTAATGATACATAGTCGAAGTAAGGATTCAAACAAATTAAATTTTGAAGTAGAGGATTATTATACATAAATCCACAAAATATGTTTGAATATTATTAATATATACAGATAATTTTGAACTATAATAAAAAAATACTGACAGACTGGAATTATCCCAGATAATTCACTTTCACCGTATGCTTCAAGCACAGGTTATCATAAACAATATTCAAAAATGACTTCTAAGGAAGTCTTATTATAAAAAATGGAGAAACAGATTCTAACTTGTTCCTAGGGGTATACTGTTTTGTATGAAGCATCATTAATTTCTATATGCATGTTTTCTCGAAAAAGATGCTCAAAATTTTGAACAGATATCTCCTTTACCTCTTCCCGTTGATTATAAATACCACCATAGTCTCCCCAGCTATCAGGAGTCTCATCATTGGTAATGGGCAAGGAAAAAGTCTTTGATGAGGTTGTTGCACCTATTGCTAAAGTAGAAACACTAATTGCACCTGCAGCACCGACCATGGTGAGTTCTAAATCGGTTATAACAGCTGTTCCCTTGTTAGCTATGGTCACGGTATAGACATCAAAGAGAGCATCGTTTGTGCTGCAACCAGAAAAGAGAAGAATAGAGCAGAGTGCACAGATAACAGAAATGGTGGATAACTTCATATGACAATCCTTTTTTGGTGGTTTACTTGTACATAGTATATCATTTTTGTCCGTATTTGTGCAAGTTATCAATTGAGAACTGATAGTAAGATATGAAAGGAATACTCCCTGATGCAAACTATTTTTGAGTCCATAGAAAGATTTCCTCACCAATCCAATTCTCTAAAACAAATCGAACTTCCTTGATAAGCTATAGATACAACAAAAAGAATTCTTTCAGAATGCTTTCGCCTTAGGTCTTAAAAGAAGGGTAGGAAAATTGAGTAGATCTGCATCTAACCGTTGGTCAAGTTGATAATGCTCTTTAAGCAGGGGAAGAATCGCATCTCCCTCTTTAGCCCCTTCATCAAAATACTCCTGAGAAAGAACAATAAGAGAGAAGTATGATGAGGCTATGTTATTCTCTATCTCATTATAGGTATGGATACCAATACGTCTAAATTGCATGATAGCTTCATTTGAGGTATGCCATTTTTTACCTGCTCTTAGTACATGCAGACCATGAGCTAAGGCCAGTACCTCCCCCTTTTCTTCTTTAATCATCTTTTGTAGAGAAAAACAGGTCTCCCGATCTTTTTGGGAAATAGGAGAAGGTATATCAATGGCAGCAAAAATTTGAAACAAAACCAACAACAGAACAATTGTTTTGGCATGTGTTGATTGTGAGGGAAGTGATTCTAAAAATTGTGAAATCCCAAACGTTGCGGTAATAGAAAGAGCAATAAGTCCGAAACACATATTGGTCTCGGTTCCTCCCCAAAGGGAAAAGGAGCTGATTGACATAAGTGTTGAGAACAGTGCCAATAGGATAAAGGGATTTTTCCAGTTTTCCCTTTGCAATAAAATAAAAAGGGTAAAAATGAAAAAGACAGGCGCCTTGGTAACACAAAAAACAAAGGCCTTTTGCACATGGTGTACCACAATGCCATAGGAAGAGGGCAGTGTGAAGCAGTAGAACCAATAACCACCATTGGTCAATTGATTTGTAAGAAAAATAATTGCAGCCCCTAACAATATTGTTGCTACAGCAGGAAGTAAAAACAGTCTCTTCTCCTTTATAAATCCATATAACATACAAGCGGCAAAAAAGGCCAAGCCAGGCTGCTTAGCAAAAAAACTTAAAAGGGCTAGGCAGAGAGCAGGAAACCATCGCCAAATGGTACCCTTCTGGTTTGGGATAAGGATAAAGGATAAAAGTCCTAAAAGGATGGTTAAGGTGTTCGGATGAAATTTCTGAAAGCTGTGGGTAGTAAGACCTTGACTTATAAAGGCTAATGTTAACCCAAGTAAAATATATCCCCTTGAAAAGTGACACTTCTTCTTGAGGATATAGACAATTAAAGCCAGTACACCACCATAGCAGGCAATTGAAAATAATCTTCCTACCCATAGCTCCGGTCCAATGAGTCTTATGACAGGAGCAAGGATCACTTGCATGAGAAAATTGTAGGGAATTGCTGTAGCCTGTGAAACATTTTCAATTGCATAGGGATTACTTCCCTGTCCAATTAAATAGCTTTGCAAGAGAACATCCCACTCTCCCCAATGATAGTATTGAAAGGGAAAACCAATTGACAACCAAAATATGTAAGCAACGGACACACCATGTACAAGAATTCCTAATAATATCAATGCCACAAGCATTCTATGGATGTTGCTTTTTGGCAAGATTGAATTATCTAATCCCATAGTGCATGTTCTCTTAATTTTGAACCTTTTGTCGTAAACGATACAACAGGAATTGGTTAAAGTTTGTATAGATTGTGTGAAAGAGAAAAATCGTATTTCCTTCTTTTATCGAACGTACCATGGTCTTTAAGAAAAACCCCCTTTTAATAAAGAGCCATAGAAAGAGAAAGATAAATCGAGGATGACGAAACCATCCATAGATGAGTGTTTTGTGATCATGAAAGGCTGTCATGCGTTGCAGTTTTTTTTTGGCAACCATTTGCTCCTTTGGGCTAAGACCACAGGTAAGAAAACCCCTATCCCACTGTTTCTGAGAAAATAGATTGGTATAAGTTACCTTTTCATACCACTGTTTTTTTTGTGCCATGCGATCAAGAGCTGTCCCTGGATAGGGAATCAGAGTGAAATATTGACACATGGAGGGTGCCATTTTTCTAATCAGCGCCTTTGTTTGCTCGATACTACCCCAGGTTTCATTGGGTGCTCCAATAACAAAGGAGCAAAGCATACGGAGCTTGTACTGGTGAATAAGTTTCGCTGCAAAGATAAAATCTTCTCTACGCTCACCCTTGCCAAGCTTTTGAAGCACTTTGGGATCCCCTGACTCAACCCCAATATCAATTTGTTTACATCCCGCTCTTTTCATGTGACTTATGAGCTCTTCATCAAGGCAATCGGCTCTACTCTGACACCCCCACTTCATTTTTGGAAAGTGATCGCTCATCTCCTGGCAAAATTGTAACATCCATTGTTTGTCATGAGTAAAGATATCATCAATAAAAAAGAGTGCTTGGGCTTTATAATTGCGAATGAGTAGTTCAATCTCTTGCATGACATGACTGACACTTCGCTGACGGATCGTTCGCCCATGGATATTATGAGAGTCGCAAAATATGCACCCATTATAGCAGCCCCGTGAAGTCATCATGTTTGCTGTTCGCGGTATGACCAATCCTCTAATGTTTCCAGGAGGTTGCAGATAAAAAGGATAATCCGGTATTAGCGATCGATCCACAATAGGTAAGGTATCAAGATTTTCTACAAAAGAGGGTGCCTTTGTTTCTTGGTACAGATTATTAGAAAGATATCCAACACCGGGAACCGTATTAAGGTCGTTGCCTTTTTCCATTGTATCAATTGCGTGAGCAAGGCTTTTTTCAGCTTCACCTTTTATCACAAAGTCAAGGAATAGTTGACGAAGTGTTTCTTCAGGACAGGCAGAGGTGTGGGAACCACCAGCACAATAGAGTGCTTTGGGAAAGGTCTCTTTTAAGATTTTATGACAAGCTTTTATCAAGCCAAAGGCTGGTGTCTCAATACTATACCCAACCAGTTGAGGGTCAAAGTTTTTAATGCGTTTATAGTGAACCATGCTATCACCGGGAAAAAAGTCCAGCACTAAAACAGAATGACCTACAGAGGTAAGATAGGTTCCTAAGGCCAACAGCCCATAGGGTTCCATGTTGTCAAAATTAATCTTTGCATGAATCAAAACTATTCGCATAGGCTGACTACTTTTCTAAAACCGTCTCATTGGAGGCAGAGATTGTCATTTTCTCTATTGATATGGACCTATACACTTTGAAAAGGAAGAGAATCCAAAGTCCCAGAACGGCAAATAATTTTGTCGATATAAAGAGAGTAAAAAAGCTATTCTTAAGATGTGCCGAATTTAGGGGTAGCGAAAGAGCAAGTATCATTGCAGTACAAAAGAGCACCATTTCCATAGCTCTATTCATGATGTTGCTGGTAAAACAGGTGGCAATAGCAAAAAGAATCGCCGGCAGAATGAATACAAGGTGGTGATCCCAAGCAATTGGTGCCACAAGGTACATGACAAGAAGAACCAATGAGAATTCCATGGAAAGTAACTTGAGCCTTTTAGCTTTGGTCGATTTTATTATGGTAAAAAAAGTTATGAGAAGGACCACAATAGCACTGACAAAGGGAATAATTTTAGCAGCAACGATATTACTTATGAGAGCCTGGGAAAATCGACTCTCTAAGAAAATCCTAGCTGTAAAGCCGTTAATACTTTGATTCCATGGTGCAGCTTGAGAAAAGAGTCCCTTGATTTCTGCACCATATTGTGCAGAGGGATAGGCAAATTCTATCCACTCAGACCATAAGGTGTGAGGGAAAATAAAAAAGGAAATTCCCAACACTATTAGACAAACACCGGCGCTCCATGCGAGAACAGCATACTCCTTTTTTATAAATAAAAAGGGTATAAAAATTAGTGGATACGATTTAAGGCATATTGCGCAGCATAACATAAAAGCGGTAAATAATGGGTGGAGCCTCTGCTGCAAGCCAAAAAGTACCAAGCAGAGTAATAGCATAACCACCAAGTTTATCTGGCCATGCTCCATGGTTAAAATAAGTGGCTGAAAATTAAGTAAATACAATCCAACAAAAAGAAGTAGTAGCTGTGGTCCTTTGCGAATATTAGGAAACAGCTTGAAGGGAATAAAAAAAAGAAGAAATAATACAATACCATGATTGACAAGAAGCATCATATTCTGTGCTTGATCATAAGATACAAAGGAAAATGGTAAGAAGAATAAAAGGCTTGGTGGAGGATAGAAAAAAGGGAAAATAGTAGAAGTAAAGGAGTATCGCTCAGCAGTTTCTATCAATGTTTCAGGATTATAGGGAGAAAGATTATGATGAAAAGTGGTTACCGAGGCCCAATAGAAAGAGGGTAGGTCAATATGCGTTCCCTCTTGAAGGAGTCCTTTCGTTCTCATGAAAAAAGAAAGATATGCCACAAAGAAAAGAGTAATAAAGACAAATGGATGGATTTTGGTCTTCTGTACAAATGATAAGGCTAATCGCATAGTATCCACAACAACAAAATTTAATTACCAGAGGTAAAAATTAAACCCAAGTACGCCAAAAATTATTAAGGAGTTGTTTTTTCCCTTTTCATCAGTGACAATTTCCTTTCCAACACCCCCTTTAAGGGCAATCTCAGTTTTTGGCGTTGGTTGAAATCCTGCAAAAAGTATAGGAAGTATACCTATTCCAGTAAATGTCGGATCACTATAATCCTTTGTCCAATCAGTATCCCGGTAGTATTTATACTCTGTAAATATCTCGAAACCGGTGCTCCAGCTTTTATTGATCTTTACACTGGCCTTGGCAGCCAAATAGGTTTTAAAGGATCCGCTCTCAATGAGTGCGCTCTGCTCCATCGAATTTAGAAACACTCTTCCCATGAGCTCACCACCAATGGAGAGGCGCTTATTAAAATATTCGCCACCGGAAAATCCTAATCCTAAAAGTAGGTTATAATTCCTCGATCCAGTCCAGGCATGGGCTCCCTCTTTTGTTGTTGGATACCCAAAGGGTATATCCATACCAATACGAGGCTCCACAACACCTAATGATTTCCCAACATAGAGGGTAAGGTCAATTGGAAAAAAGGCATACCGAATATCATCACTATCCTTGGGGTATTCTAAAGTAAGAGTAACAGGAAACCCAACATACCCCTTTAACCAACCCAGATGGTAATACATATCAGCTTTAAGTGAGTTAAAATAGGAGTCCTTTGCTCCTCCCCCACCGAGTGTACTATTGGTGGTTCCCCAGGTTACTCCTGATAAAATCACCATATCTACCCCACTGGTGCCAAAGTTGGGCAACGCAAGGAGTAATGTAATTAAAGAAAGCATAGCAATTTTATGTTTCATGTTTTATTTCCTTTGAGCTATTGTTTGTTGATTGTCCAGTCATAGGAAATCACAAGCATTGGATCGTTGGTGTCATTCTTTAACTTGTTTTTCTTCGTGTCATCAGTCAAATAACTTAGTATAAATTCCTTAGCTTTACCAGTCCCACCAGATTTAATTTTTTTTATCTGAGATTGGTCCCGTTCAAATCCATTATAATCATTTGGGTAAAAAGCAAAAAGGCTGCTTACCCTTGGTGGTGTTTGAGAGCCAATGGGATTAAATGAATTACTGTTGAGAAATTGCTCTGTTTTTTCATCTATTTGTTGATAGAGAGTTTTTCCTCTATAGGCCTTGTTAAGTAATGGAGGGCAACTTAAGGCAGCACATACTAAAACAAAGTGACTTCGGGGATCATTAAATTGTAAAATTGGAGCAGGAGGAGCTTTCTCAATCTCATCAAGAGTATATTTGCGCCGTGCGCAATCCAGTTTCTTTTTAAACAGGGGAAAGCCCAGTTGATCCTGTGGCGTGTAACCATACTCCTTAAGATGATAAATCACCAACACATTATAGGCATTTATCCAAAAGGCAAAGGAGTCTTCTGGAGTAGTCACTGTAGATAAATCAAATACTTCAATGGTGTCAACTACTTGCTGCAGGAGGGGATCTTGCCACAGATCATCGTAATTAACCAATCCCCAATCTGGGGTGACATATTGATCAAAAAGTGAGTCGATACTATTATAAATGAAATCAAGGTTTGAGGAACTCTGTGGGTTTATGGTATCACTTGAAATAATACCAGAGCAGCTAATAATGGTTGAGACAATAAATATTGCCATGAATTGCTTGATTTCTCTAGGAAACATTATGAATACCTCCAACCTTGTTTATTCATCATTGTTGTAATCAAATAACAAATTGTATGCCATGTCAGTTAGTAACATCAAATAATTATTCATTTAGCTTTAATAATGTGGGCAAATTTAAGTCAGTAAAGGTTCTTTAAATAAGCTCGACTAATGAATAATTTGATTTGTTGATCCTTGGGATGTTTCATGTATATTTTAGATACTAAAAAATAATGCTGATATTTTTCGGTATTTCGATACACATTAGTACAGTTTTATAATTTAGATTGTTGGCGGTTCGAACAATCATAGGATTTTTAGCACTATTTTAAAATAAAATAACCCTTTGGCATATCAGTTGCGTTTAAAAAAAGCGCTGAAAAAAGTAATGCCTTTGCATTAAAAAAAATGGGAGGTAGGATTGTCAAATACCTATTATGAATCAAAAGATTTAAAGGATTTTCCTCAAATTGGTGAATTTGCAACCAAGGAGGGTGAAAAGTTTTTTGAGTACTATGGTCAAGCAACATCTGCTGGTGCTTTATCAGAGAGAGAAAAGTCTTTGATAGCCCTTGCAGTATCACATACAGAGAATTGTCCCTATTGTATAGATGCCTACACCAACAAATGCCTCTCTTTAGGTATTTCTAATGATGAAATGATGGAGGCTGTCCACGTGGGCGCCTCTATGAAAGCTGGTGTAGTATTGGCACATGCCACGCAAATGAGAAAAATAATTAAAAAGAAAGAGATGTAAACAGGATAGAGAACACTATGAAACCACAGGATCAGCTACAGGTACTCAGGAATGTTGAAGAGATAGATCACTTTGCTGACCGCTTAGAGTCGGTTGGTAAATCACCACTGCGTGCAACAGGGATTGACATACTTCAGATTAATGTGGGAAAACAGTGTAATATGTCCTGTAAACACTGCCATGTTGAAGCAGGACCTTCCCGAACCGAAAGCATGTCTAAAGAGGTATTTGAGAAATGTTTGGCGATCATCAAAGAGCGATCAGAAATATCCACCATTGATATCACCGGTGGTGCACCAGAAATGAATCCCCATTTACCGTGGTTTATTAAAGAGGTCGCCCCCTTACATCGTCGTCTCATTGTGCGTACAAACTTAATTATTCTCCTCGATCCACAGTATAGCCATTTTGTTGACCTCTATGCTGATAACAGTGTGGAAATTGTTGCATCCCTCCCGGATTATAAAAAGGACAAAACCGATCGACAGCGTGGTACTGAAAGCTTTGAAAACAGCCTTGCAGCTCTCTCATTGCTCAATAAAAGAGGGTATGGTCATCCTGGAAGTAATCTAATACTCAACTTTGTCCATAATCCAGTGGGGGCCTTTCTTTCCGGTTCCCAATCAGCCTTAGAGTTCGAGTACAAGAAAGTATTCAAAGACCAGCATGGCATTCTCTTTAACAATCTTTTCTGTTTAAACAATTGTCCCATAGGACGCTATCTTGACTTTCTGATAAAAACTGATAACCTAAATGATTATTTATCAGACCTGGCAAATGCCTTTAATCCTGCTGCAGCGAATAATGTAATGTGCCGGTCAACTCTTTCAGTAGGATGGGATGGAAAACTCTACGATTGTGATTTCAACCAAATGCTCGAATTAACCATTAATCATGGTACACCTTCACATATTGATCAGTTTGATTTGGAAAAGATCAACAATCGTGAAATTATAATTCACAACCACTGCTATTCATGCACAGCCGGTTCGGGCTCTTCTTGCCAGGGAAGTTTAGATTAGGGAATATAGCCTAAAGTTATAGTGCAAACCCGTTTTTTCCCTACACTTTTTATAACTAGAGAGTGCATTTTTGCGTCCAGATACTATTTTATTCTCTTTGTCTTAAAACTTTTAACTTCATTCTAATGTATATCAAAGGTGAAACTGGTGATCAAATTTATAGGTGCCTCAGGAAAAAGCACAGGGTTGTTTATTCTTCTATTGTTTTTGCTCTTACCAGCAGAAAGTCAAATTAGCTCAAGCAAAACAATAGCTTTAGTAAGCCAAAAGGTTGCTCTCTGCCAGGGCTCAGCAGTAGCCATGTTAAAAACAATTAAATCGATCGACCGATATTATGCAGATTCAACAATTCCTGAGATCTCTCGGAAGATCAAGGCTAACAATGATATGACCTTGGTAATTACATTGGCCCAAACCTTTAAAGAGGCTCATGCTACATGCCAAAAACTTTTTTCAGCATTGGATACAACCTTAGCAAAAGACTCAAACAAACGCCTGATACTTGCTCAAAAAAAGGCAAGCCTTACCAAATATCGAATTTATGTTACCAAGTATTTAAAGCAGGCAATTGACAAATATGGCAAACCTGATGAACGGATTGATTCTGATGCTGTTACAATGGGAAAGAAGAAGCCGCACCTATCCGGTAGAGCAACTGTAGGTATGGGTGGATCATCATTTAAACAGCCAAACTCCACTCAAGTCACTGTTGATCGTAGTATGTTTGATTATAGCTTAGATACAAAAACCAAGCTGGTCACCCCCTCACGGACAAACCTGAATGTTGATTTTAAACAGCAACAAACTACAGAACAAAAAGAAACGCGAGTAACGGATATTGGTTTTAAAGCTGCTCAGATTCTGTCTCCCTCCATGAAAATAGATGCCCAGGTTAATTACTCAAAATACACTGATGAATCAGATACAACAATCGACGAACGTGATTTTGGCACCTTTGATGTCAACTCCGGTTTCTATTTCAAAAAGGATATGTGGCAGTGCGATCTTTATGGCACTTTTGAAACAAGTAATTATAATGATACGAACAAATCAGACTTCGCTACAAAATCGGTATATGCCCTTGCCCAGCTCAGTCATGGAAAGGGCCATTTGCGGCTATCCACACTTTACCAAACAAGAACTTTTAAAAAAGATAAGACTAGTGTCGGTGATCGCTATCTCTTTAACCCCCAGCTTGTGTATATTGTCCCCAATGGAAAGGTAGAAATCGCTTCAAATTATCAACGGCATATCTACCCTAATATAGGAAATAATGCCTATGCGATCTACCCCGACAAGCGGAATGAATCACGCATCAAAAACCGCATACTCTTCCATGGGTCTGTGGGAGGAACAAAAATCACGCATGGTCCTAAAACCAACCTGTTCTATTTTCCCGATGATACAACCGGACTCTTTTATCAAGATTACGGGTATCTTTTAACTGCCCTCAGCAGAAAACAGTCCTTTGTTTCCTTTAATTGGTATACCTTTTTTAGGAATATAAAAAATGAGAAACTCTACGATTTCTTTCAAACTCGAATGAGTGTTTCTAGGACACCCTTTGGATCGGGGTTCTTTACCCGTTTCAATACCTATGGTCGATTTTATACACAAACAACCGATCATAAAACAGGCCATACGATTGATGCCTATTGGTCATTGGGTGGTACCTATGCAGGTCGCTCGGTACTGCAAAAGCTACTCTTTGGCCCGGTCCTTGGTAAACGTTTCATTTTTGGTCCAACAGTGCTGGGTAGGGAAAAAGACAATACAGACAACAATATCCGAGCTGGCGCATCATTACAGTTGATATGGGCCATTCCTCCAGCCATTACCTGGTCAATGGAAGGACGCTATGTAAATACTATCAAGTACAAAGAGCGTCCCCACCAAAACTTTCGAAGTGTCACCATTGAAAGCACCCTCTCCTACCCGATAAATGATCGTTGGCTCGTTGATGCCTTTATGACCATTTATAATTCTGGTCAAAATGGCGTGGATGATGTCTTAGACCTTGACAAAAATCGCTTTGGTGCCTTTGTTAAATATCTCTTTGGTTCTAAAAATTGATAATAACGCAATCTTTTTTATATATGGGAAATACTATGAAGAATATAAGGAAAAGTCAACCACTTACAGTGAGAAGTTTTATTCATTACATCTCTTTTATACTTTTTGTATTTGCAATACCAACTTTTGCAGGCTTTGAAGATGAAGAGATGCAAGAAGCGATTGCCGCAACCAAGGATGAATGGAATGCTCTGCGGCAAAGCATGCAACAGGGAAGTGCTAAACTCAAGGAATTTAAAAACAAGTATCAAGAATATGAGGATAAAATTTTTTCCCAGGACATGGAAAAGGGAATTGCCTTTGCTTGTAAGCTATTGCAATGCCAATCAAGCGACAAGGAGGCAGCAAAAAAAGCCCTTTGGCAGGTCCGAGAGATGTTTAACACCCTGGATAAAAATGGACTAAAAACAATGTTACAAAGTGCTAGTGATAAATTAGAATTAGCTGATAAAGTAGCTGGGGAAGTGACCAATGCCTTTGAATTTGCTGAAAAATTCAACCCCTCCAACGCAAAGGATAATCCAACCTATGGTTTACGCTTAATTGGCACTTTTTTAAAAGATGGTGCTGGGAAATTTGAAAAAATTCCACTGGTAGGCCAGATACTTGGTAAGTGGGTTGCAGCCTATGGAGAAGTTGCTGGAGATTTTGCCAATGCCTTGGATAGACTAAGCACAAAAATAAGAGATTTTCGTCAAGGATCACTCTGTGGACAACTAGGTACCTGGACAAGTCAACAAACAGCTTTTAAAACTGCTGCAACTGGACCTTTTGCTGCTGAGAATTGTATGGTCTATTTTGAAGTTAAAGTTTTTAAACGAATGCATGGCCAAGCCTATGAAGGTGGCTCCAACTACTTCCTTTATGATCCTGCCACAGAGCGGGGGTATTTTGGCCCCAAAGGAATGACTGAAAAAGTTTATGAGTGGCACAATTTACTGTGGGAACGGCAAGCGCTCAAACCAGACTGGCTCGCTCGACGGGCACGGACCTTGACAAGTGACCTTACCTCCCAAGCCTATAAGCACTGCGGTATGATCCGCACCTGGGCCTCTAAAACTGACAAAGGGTGGGTGATCATTGATGCCATAGGAAGCACAACAGATGTTGAATACTATGGTCGGTTCGAGCTTGAAGAGGTTATAGCAAACTACCTATTAGCTGAAGCGCATCGTAAAAAGATAGATGGCATTGTAGCAAAATTTGAAAAATATCTCTTTGCATCGGGACAGGTTTTTGGTAGAAAAGAGAGTGAAGAAAAACCACTTTCTGGTGCTACGGTCTCTTTAACCGTTGGGGGAAAGAGCGTCTCCAAAACAACTGATGCCAACGGCAATTATGACTGTCTTATCGAAAGTACCGTAGGTGCTTCAGTGGATGCAAAAGTATCCCATAAGGATTTTGATGATTATACAAGCTCCGGTAGGTGGCCAGAAAAAATAGTATTGGGTTGGAATTTCACGCTCACCAGAGATGAATCTTCAACCTTTACAATTAGTGGTACTGTGTATGATACAACCGGTGGTTCACCAAAACCTATGAGTGGTGCAACAGTAAGTGCAACCACCTCAGGTAAGAACGCTTCTTCTGCTTCCGCAACCTCCGGTGGTGATGGAGCGTACACGTTAACCCTTACCGCACCGAAACAGATAATGGTTACTGTGTCAGCAACAAAGGGTAGTGCGAAGGGGGGTAATAATTTTGTTGCCGATGGTTCTTCTCGCTCTGGCCTTGACATTGTAATGAGCGGTGGATCTTCAGAACCATCAACGGATTCTACAGCAAAACAGTGGACTGTTATGGTCACTGTTTTAGATAACAGTGGTACTCCACTTCCACAGGCAACGGTTTCTTCAAATTCTGGTCATTCGGCAACAACAGGTGGTAATGGTGTTGCAAAGATTGGTCCCCTAGCAATCAAAGATGATAAACAATCAATTACTTTATCGGCAACAATTAAAACAGCAGATAATTCAACAGCCAGTGGTAATGCGCAAACTATTTCCTATGAGGGCGATGATAACTCTGCGATCACCCTAACAATACCGGTCATTATGCCCCGGGCAGTTACTGTTGGTGGCAAAGTAACCGACATTCACGGTGTTGGTATTCAGGGAGCAGTTGTCACTGGAGGAGGCAAAAGTGCCACAAGTACTGGCGGAGGAACATTTTCCTTTGGTACTCTTTACCTTATAAAAGACTCGTCTATTACACTCTCAGCGAGCTACAGTGATGGTAGTACCACTTTTGGAGGCTCATCAGTGACAATTGCCTTTGATGGTACCAACACAACCTACAATAAGACTCTTGTTCTTGACATGGAAACAGAATCGGAAGTGACCATTACCGGTCGAGTAATTGACAGCGAGAGCAAACCTCTTGCTGCGGCAGCGGTTACAACTGCCTCCGGTGCTTCCACATCAACCGATGGTGGTGGTATTTACACACTCTCCGGAGTTCGCTGTGTATTAGGTAAACCAGTGTCAATCACCGCTACTATAACTGTTGAAGGTGGCCAACCAATGTCAGGGCAAAACACCGCTACTCCAAAAGGTCCCACAGCAAGGGCTGGCAACATTGTTATTGCAGTTACCCAAGTTCCCGACACCTCCTCACAAATCACTGACACCACACAAATATCAGACACCTCTCAGATTAGTGATACAACATCACAACCTTCCGATACAACCCAAATCGCCGATACTATCTCTTCACCTGCTGACACCTCTCAACAGATTGTTGTAGACACCACCAATATTGATAGCGCTATTATTGATATTCAGAATGACACATCCTCTACGCGCGAACCATCAGAACTTGCCACACTCTTTGATAATACTATTAATTTGCTGGACGGACTCTTTAGTCAATTTATGACAAACCATAATTACTTTGTTCAAAAGATACGAGAGAAAAAGGAAAAAGTAAGCCAGACCGATGTTCATATTGATGTATCCTACTCCTTTAATCAATGTGGTAAGATTCTTTCTGAGTACCAATTGTATTTAGGAGCATTGCCTGCCCTGTATGGAGAAATTCTTGTGGCCCGTGCAATTGGTTTAGGATCATTTAGCAACGTAGAAGGTCAATTTAGTAAAGCTCAAAAAAACCTGGGTGTTATGCAAACTCTCTATGGCGAAATGCAAGCTATGATGCGAGCCAATGGCGCAGATCCTGATGAAGCAGCCAATAATGCCAATAATGTAGCAGATGATGAAGCGGATCCCAATGCTGTACAAACGGGAGTAACTGGCAATAAACCGGGTTGTACCGATGATTGCCCATGGATCAAGAAAAAGTGATGCTACTCAGCTAATTTAAAAGTCTTCACCCAGGACTTCAGCAATCTTTGCCAGAAGGTCATTCTTTCTATAGGGCTTTTGCAAAAAGCCCTTCACTCCCTCGTCCAATATGCTTTGTGCTTCGCCATTGATACTGTATCCAGAGGATAAAAACGCCAAAACATCGGGGTTGATCTCACGCATGGCAATAAAGGTTTCCTTACCACCCATTTCGGGCATCACCATGTCAAGAATGACAAGATCGATATTGGGCCAATTGAGTTTATAAAACTCCAAGGCCTCCTTACCATTTTTCTTAGTCGTCAATTTAAATCCAGAGAGGGTTAATATCTGGGAGATAGCCTCGCAGACAGTCTCTTCATCGTCAACAAAAAGAATATGGGCGTCCTGCAGAGAGCTTTCAATGGGTATGGTTTTTGTTTCAGAGTCTAATCTTTTCTCTCGAACCAAGGGTAAATAAATGGAGAAGACACTCCCCTCTTCAGGGTTACTTTGCACTTGAATGGCCCCTTTGTGACTCTTGACCGTTCCATAGACTGCAGCCAGTCCCATGCCTGTCCCCTTACCCTGTTCTTTGGTGGTAAAGAAGGGTTCAAATATCCTTTTCTGCGTCTCTTCATCCATGCCTTCACCGGTGTCAGAAACGGATAGCATAACATATTGCCCAGGATCAATCACAAATTTACAGGTGTTTGCATAGACCTCATCAATAAAAATGTTTTCTGTTGTAAATTTTAAAATCCCACCCATCTTCATGGCATCACGGGCATTGAGTCCAAGGTTAAGTATTGCATTTTGCAATTGAGTCGGATCACCCATGGTATTGGCAGAAATAGCATTGAGTTCCTGATGGATTGAAATCCTTTTGTCAATACTGTGTTTCAAAAGGGTAATCACATCGATAATTGCTTTATGTAAATCAACCGGTACGGTGAGATAATTTCCTTTCCTTGAAAAGGCCAACAGCTGCGAGGTAAGATCTGCTGCCCGCTGGGTGCTTTTCATGATGGCGTCGGCATATTCCAAGGCAGTGGCATTGTTCTGCACCTCTTCTTTCAAAATATCCGCATATCCCATAATGCCTGCCAGTTGATTGTTAAAATCATGGGCAATACCACCTGCAAGCTGGCCAACAGCCTCCATTTTCTCCACCTGTCGGAGCTGCTCTTTAAAACGAAGCTCACCGGTAATATCAGTATGCACTCCCACTAAGCCAAGAATCCTGCCAGCCTCATCCTTTATTGCATAGGCCCGAAGCTTGATGTTAAGAATATCACCATTCTTACTGTACATCTCTACTTCACCGCTCCATTGATCGCCGCGCATTATAGTGCCAAAGACCTCTCTGCCTAATGCTTGATCAACAAAAACGGTTGCCGGTGGATCATCGCCAATTGCCTCTCCAAACATCTTTGAAAAGGAACTATTTTGATACCAATGTTTTCCCTGGGGTGTTGAAACTCCAATCCCATCGGTGGAAGATTCCACAGCACTTCTAAATAAACTTACTGCCTCCTGGGCTCTCTTTTTTTCAGTGACATCCTCGGAATAGCCAATGATCTCTAAGACAGAGCCATGCTCATCCTTTTCAAAGGGGTAGAGCGTTGTCCGAAAACAGCTTGTACCCACTTCAGAGTCAAATTCAACATATTCACCACTAAAAGCACGATCATAAAAGCTTTTAACAAAGGTGAATTGCACGGGATCAGTAAAAATGTCACCTAAAGTTCGTCCCTTAATCTGTTCAGTAGTAATTTCAAACTTCTCTGCAATTTGACCTTCACTCACCACATTGACATATTCTCCGGATGGGCTCTTTTTAAAACGAAAGATATGGCCACGAAGTCCACAGAGGGTTGCCTCGAATTCTCGAGTTGCTTTTAAGGCATGCTCCTTTGAATGTGAGGATACTCCATTATTGTTTCGTATCTGACTTTGTCTACCCTCTTTTGGTTTTCCCTTATCCATGATACCTCTGCTCTTCGCTCCATTGAATAAAAGCAATACCGCTTTCTACCAAGCATTACATATATGTTAACGTTTTAGAGGGATTGCACGCAATCACTGGTTCAGATACTCAATAACAAGAATACTCACCTCAAAGACACCAATCTGACACTCTATATATAGTATTCCCTCTATTATAATTTACTTTTTTTGGCTCTAAAACACAAATTTATATGAGAACCTTAAAATCAATATTGAGGTTCTAACTATTAAAGGCAATTATACTGTAATAATCGTATACGGAGAACGCTATAAACGTATCCATTTAAACATGTATCATTATATTACTGTTCTCAATAAATCCAATACGACTCTTTAATCTTTTACTGAATCGTGGATTTAACCCAGATTATGCAATAGGAAGCAGCGCAGAAGTACAATCCTATGCTCATTAAGACTTTCAGGCTTTTCGGCCATATCACCATGTAGATATGCCCTTCAAAACCTTCAAGTCTTACTAAATCATAATCTTGCACTTCTGCATCAACTCCTACTGCATAATCTGGGTTTAAGGTAACCTCAAAACAAAACTGAATTATGAGAGGTCACCGTAATATAATTTTGAGCATGTAAACAATCATTTTTGGTGATGATAGCTCACCGGTAAATATATGCATTGAAAAATTGGATATTTTGTATGGAATATTTACTTATCTGCTCAGTCTCTTTAATGGTCTCTGGTTTAACACTCTTTTCTGGATTTGGCTTGGGCACCCTTCTCATGCCTGCTTTTGCGCTCTTTTTTCCCCTGCCTGTTGCTATTGCTGCCACAGCGGTCGTGCATCTGGCCAACAATATTTTTAAAGTGATGCTTATCGGAAAGAAAGCTGATATGGGTGTGGTGCTTCGATTTGCCTTACCGGGAGCCTGTGCTGCAATGATTGGCGCCTACATGCTTACCTTTTTAGAGAACAGTGCCCCTCTGCTTGAGTATACACTGGGACAACGCACCTTTCAGATCACACCAGTTAAAATTGTGATTGGTTGTATCATCACCCTCTTTGCGCTCATTGATATACTTCCCATAATGAGAAGTCTCTCCTTTGACAAAAAGTATATCTCCTTTGGTGGTGCTCTTTCAGGCCTCTTTGGTGGACTTTCTGGCCACCAGGGCGCTTTACGTACTGCCTTTCTTATAAAATGTGGCCTCCCTAAAGAGGTGTTCATAGGAACGGGCGTGGTCTCGGCGGTTATTGTTGACTTTGCGCGACTTATTGTGTATGGCCTCACCTTTTACGGCAAATCCTTCTCACAGATGAATGAAAAGATAGCTCCCTTAGTTCTGGCTGCCTGCATCTCAGCATTTATTGGCGCCTATTTTGGGAAGCGAATCCTGCAAAAAATGACCTTCCGCAGTATCCAGCTATTGGTGGGATCCATGCTTGTACTCTTGGGATGTGGGCTTTGTATTGGACTCGTTTAAATATATGAAACTGTAAAGAGGAAATCTCCTCTCTACAGTTTTTATATATTCTTTCTATTGAGCCTTGCCAACGTTGAGAATATCTCCAACCCTTCGGTCACGGGTTCTTACTGCACCACCACTTACATTTCCTTCAATCGTTCTAAATTCGGTATTGTTTGTGATAGTGCTGGGTACACTACCACCTTTCCAATGTGAAAAAATCAAACTATGATCCCCTTCACCATCGCCATCCCAATCCATGGCAACATAGTCACCAGCCTTAGGAACGTATGTTTTATTGCGAACATCATTGCGAGAATAGAGCCTTCCCTTATCGTCAAAGAAATCGATCATATCATCAGAGCCAATATTCCCGGTTGGTGTGTCCCAACCAGCTTTACGCAAACACCAGGAGGCAAATTCGCTGCACCATTCTCCACCGGTTCCGTATTTGTATCCATCGGTTTTACCAAGCTCTAAGAGTCCAACAATGACAACTTGATTCTTTGGATTATTCAAATCACCCATTTTCTCTTTAATTATCTCATAGGCAAAGTTTAAATAGGTATCGTTTGGTTTGTCAAGCCAATCATTTGGCTTGTAGTCTAGAATTTCCTCACCGGAATGATTGACAATCACCCGTTCAATTTTAATCCCATCAGAAGATACAGTACGGAGTACAATATCATCCCAATCATCCTGTTGAACACTCTTTAAAAAAGTTGCATAACTATTTAAGTTCCATTTGATTGTTTTATTCTTCGGAAATTCCCAATCCGTAACAACAGGTTCGGGAAATCCATTAATAATAACGGTTCCCCATTCACAGGGTTCCCCATACAACCGAAGACGTTTGTCTGGATTAAAATAGAGATAAATGTAATCAGCTTTACTATCAGCATTGTTTGAATTGGGTATCTTTATCGAGATATCATTGGTGCTAATTATGGGACCGGTACCTTTGGTAGCCATTGCATTATATGCTGACTTGGTTGTGCTTTTCTGTTCGTATGGTTTATCATTCTCAACGGCAACTGGAGGAGCGCTTAAAACCATACTTCTACTTCGGGAGACCTTTGATCTCTTCAATGTCTTACTTTGCGATACCGGATACACATCAATAGTTTCAATATCATAGTTTTCAACATCTTCATCATAGAAATGGACATTCTGGGTGTTTTCCTTTGCTACAACAAGTGATACCACAAAACACAACATGGTTACAAAGGATAGTGTTGCCTTATCCATAGGTTTCTCCTTTTTCTCGTGGAAAAGTGTTTAATTAAGTAAAAATGTAAGTGCCATTCTTTTGTAATTTGGAGTGAAGTGAGAATAGTGTCTTATAGCCTCCTTTCTTTTAGATTAACTTGCACCTCACCAAAGTACTTTTTTCAAGTTTTGTTCTCTTGCCGGAGATTTTATATATAAAATTTTATTTACCATAAGAAAATAGTTATACATCAATTTTATTTCTGTGACAGCCGTCACATATCCGTATTTTATTTATATTTATCGAATTAAATATTCTATCTCAAAGAGTTAACTGCTACTTATTTGTCTATTTATCGTATTAACAATCCTTGAATGAAAAGATACAAGAGACAAAATAAGGAAACAATACTTTTTATTTTTTCTGTTTAATTGTATTAAACACTGGAACAGAAGCAATGGAATCTCTACTGACTAACGAAGAATCTTACACGACAATTCTCTTCTGGTAATACTAATCGAGCAATGTAAATACCGCTACTTAAAATATTTGGAGGAACGGCAAAAGTCTTACTGGGAAAGGAGGACACAGAGAAAACTAAAGCACCCTTGACAGAATAGAACTCTAACGCTTTTGGCTGGTTGTGGTTAATGACAAAGGAAATAGTATGATCACTCCTTACAAAGGTAAGTGCCGATGTTTTTGCATAATGACGCTTTTTCTTCTTGATTGAGATTGCACCATACTCGTGGGCACCAATATCAATCCGTCCATTATGGGGTCGACGTCGTCTGTCTCTATCCAGTGGTGGTGCCAGTTGTGCACTCCCTGAGTCAATTGCAGCACACCCCTCTTTCAAATGAAGGTCATGCTTTGCATAGTCTACAAAGTAGTCCTCATAATTGGTGACCGTTATATTATGATCCTCGGTCACATCAAAGCCGGTGCAATTGTAGCTGGGCGAGAGATTATTCCGGACAACACAACCCGTGCTGTGTCGTCCATCCTTATGATCACCAATGCGAATCCAAGGTTTCATATTGGTTGCTGTTCTAATGTCAACCACGGTGTTGTTTATCATAACGCAATTGGTGGCACCGGAGAGGGTAATTCCATGCCAATGATCGGTGATGACCACATTGTTTTCAACACGCCAATCTTCAAACATACCATCAAAGCATCCAATACCTTGCAACGTGCCTAAAAAGGGTTGGTTGGGGTCTTCAAAATTGATGATTGTATTACCTCGAAGAATGATTCCATAGACCACACCAGTACCAACACCTCCAGGACCATCTGACCATGATTGAAAGCCATCATCATGGTTAGCGTTTACAGCATAGCAGTTTTTTATCACATTGTATTGAAACACTCCATAATTTCCAAGTCCGCGCATGCCATCACCGGAAAAATTCTCAACCCTGTTGTATTCAACCAAGCAAGAGTCTCCGCTAACAGTTATGCCAAAGGCAACATTTTTAAAATGATTGTTACGACAAACCATTGCCTTGCCTGGTAAAGACATACCATGGCACGGTAAGGTGTCCCACTCCTGCCTGGTCCAGACAGATGCATCAGGCGCAGAATAGGCTATACAATTCTCTGCTACACAGTCCCAACTTGGCCCGGTCCAACTATGGGAAGAAAATTGTATGAGGGTCTTTTTCTCATACTTTGCTGCAAAGGTGGGACTAATTGTCAAACCGGAGACGATCCATTTGCATCCTGACCGCAACTCCAAATGGGCTGCCGTTGGTTTATGGCCAGACTGAGCCATTATGGTAATGTAATCCTCGTTGTAAAATTCCCGGGCATAAATATCACCATGATACCCAGTTCGCAACAATAGGGTATCACCAGCCTTGACTGGTGCGCCAGTATTTTTTGGAACCAAGGGTGTATTGGGTTCTGCTGGTTTTGTTTCATACATCCTCGTCTCAATTTTCCCTTCAGTCAAGACCTCCTGCAAAGTGCTCCAGGGATTCTGCGCAGATCCATCATTGTCTATTTTTCCCTGGCCTGGGTCAATATAAAAGGAGGTTGCCTGTAAAGACAGTGCCAAAAATATTACTACTACTAATTGCTGTGTTAATGCTCTTTTCAGTGTTTTCATACTACTAATTATACCATGCTTTCTAAGCATTGAAAATGGTAATGAAAGCTAACAGAGGATTACACAAATTATTTTAACTTAATTATTATGATTTTTAATCCCCTTCAATCGCACCGCCAAATGGTTCAGAATAGCGCGAGTTGCTGTTTGAGGCGAAGCCGAGTTCAACGAGTGCCTGGACCTGAGGCGAATAGGACGAAGTAAAATTTATTTCCATACTTCTTTTGCAACCCTCTCTCTGCGGGAGAGGGGCTGGGGGAGAGGTCTGGTGTGTTTTTTTGCACAAGCAAAGAAAGTATGGCTGCTGTCGGGCAGGAGCCCGACGACCTTAATTGACTAGTAACGTATCCCCTTCAGCTGATAAATCAGATTGATAACACGAATGAACCAATTTATAAAAGGAACTACACAGTGAACACCACCCCAACAAAACAGATCAAAATTCCCCATGTTTTTGTCCTCCTTACTGGTATCATCTTTTTATGCACAGTTCTGACCTATGTCTTACCCTCGGGGCAATACAAACGAGTAAAAAAAAGTTATGGCGAGCTTACCCGCACAGTTGTAATTCCCGGTACCTTTCAAAAGCAATCCAAACACATCTCTTTAAAGGGCCTTTTCCTTGGTGATGCTAAAGAGGGTGCTGCAAGTCCGGTCAGTATTTTAGGCTTTCTTACAGCAATTCCTCGGGGTATGGAGAACGCTTCTGATATCATTTTCTTTATCTTTATTATTGGTGGTGTCTTTGGAATTCTCCAAAGGACCGGCACCATCACAGCCTTCTTGCAAAGGCTCCTCACTCTGTTTGAGGGAAAAAACATTCTCTTGACCATCGTTATCATGGTGCTTATTGCTGTTGGTGGGTCAACTCTGGGAATGGGCGAGGAGTTTATACCCTTGGTTCCCCTCTTTCTGATTATATCCCATAAAATGGGATACGATCGCATATTTGGTTTGGCATTGGTATTGTTAGCAGCTGATATTGGCTTTGCTGCAGCAACAACCAACCCCTTTACCGTGCAAATTGCCCAGGGTATTGCCGAGGTTCCACTCTGTAGCGGAACCCTTTTTCGAGTAATCTTTTCTATATGCTGTATGACAGTCACAGTCATCTACGTTTTACGGTATGGCAATAAAGTCAAAAGAGACCCCTCCCAATCGCTGGTTGCAGATGTTGCCTACACCCTTCCCGAAGAGAGCTTTAAAGCCCAAGCATTGACAAAGGCACATATGGGTATCATGATTGTATCCATTGCAATCTTTGCAACCATCCTCTATGCTGTGCAAAAAATGGGATGGTGGCTCAATGAAATGTCCGGTGGATTCCTGTTGATGGGGATTGTGGCAGCCTTCATATCCCGACTCTCCCTTTCTGATGCAACAAAGGCCTTTATAAAGGGTATGGAAGATATGGTTGTTGCAGCCTTAGTGGTGGGATTTGCCCGGGGTATTGAGGTGGTATTGGTTGATGGTCAAATCATGGATTCGATAATCTATTCTATAGCACAGATTCTAGATTCCTTTCCCAAGACCTTAGCTGCTGAGGGTATGCTCATATTTCAGTCTTTACTTAACTTTCTCATCCCCTCAGGATCAGGCCAAGCTGCTGTAACCATGCCTCTCATGGCACCCCTCTCCGATGTAATTGGCCTAACCCGTCAAACAGCGGTCTTTGCCTTTACCTGTGGTGATGGATTTTCAAACACCATTATACCGACCTCCGGTGTTCTTATGGCGATGCTCACCTTGGCCAAGATTCCCTATGAAAAGTGGCTCCGTTTTATGCTACCCCTTTTTATTCAACTCATGGTGCTTTCGGGGATCTTTTTAGCCATTGCTGTGTGGATTGGATATTCCTAAGGTTACTACTTGATTGAGGGATAGATTTATTCGTGTAATATATTTTCATACCTTTCAACTCCTAAAAATAACGATAGCTCCTTGAGCACTCTTTTTTAATGAGTATATGGGTGTTTTCTAATTCCAATGGTTTTAGCATAAAATTATTGCACGATAAAATTAAATCATCTATCTTGCCCATTCACTTTCTACAACCTTTAACAATTCAGTTATACTTTGAGGCTGAACGAAAAGCTATTGGATGAGGCACATGAAAGAGACAAACCTACTGTGATTCGTTAATTGAATGTAACGAAATCTAAAATGTTTGCAGCCAGTCGCAGTGGGTCATGAATATTTAGAAATTATATTACTATAAAGGAACATATTTGCAGCATGAATAAACAGGAACATCATGAAATAGAAAGCTGTATTGCAACCCTGAATAATTTGATTGAAAATGGCAAGTTATTTGCCGAATTACCGGAGAAACTCAAGGTTGCGCTTTATAAAGCCACAGGCCAAATCTCGCGCCCCGACAGGTATCGAGCAAAAAATCGAAATAAAGAAATAAAACAAACACTACGACGAAAGCTTGCCCAAAAAGATCGATCCATCCGTGCATCAAGTGGTATTCGCACTGCCCGTGAATCTACGGTATTTAATGCTCCTCCCTTAATTACCAATGAACCCTCAGAAAAACTGCGTACCCTCAAGAATCACCAATCCTGCTATGTTTGTCACCGGGACTTTAAAACGGTACATTTTTTCTATGACGCCCTATGCTCTGAGTGTGGAGAATTCAATTACAAGAAGCGTTTTCAAACAGCACCGCTCCATGGATCAACTGCTATAATTACCGGCTCAAGACTTAAAATCGGATACCAAGCAACACTTATGTTACTACGCGCTGGCGCGCAGGTGGTTGCCACAACACGCTTTCCAGTTGATTCGGCACTTCGGTTCTCTCAGGAGAAAGACTATAGGAAATGGGGTGATAGATTACACATTTTTGGTCTTGATTTACGTCACACACCAAGCGTTGAGATATTTTGCAGTTTCGTAGAAAAAAACTACGACCGATTGGATATACTCATTAATAATGCAGCTCAAACAGTGAGGCGCTCTCCTGGTTTCTACAGACACCTTATGGAAAATGAATCCCTGGCGATTACTAACATTCCAAAAGCAGCGCAACCTCTCCTTGCAACGTTTTTGAGATGTAAAAATCAGCTTGGAGTTCATAATTTAAAGCACAAAAGTGGTGACCACTCCTTACCGGTTGCCTGGCAAAGTGCTATTCCGGGGATAGGGATCAGCTCATCGGCCCAATTATCCCAAATACCCTATTCCTACGACCATACTTTGCCTGTTGAGCAGATTTTCCCTCAGGGCAAACTTGACGCAGACCTCCAACAGGTGGACCTGAGTAAAACAAACAGTTGGCGATATCGACTTGGTGAAAACGAAATACAAACAGTGGAAATGATCGAGTTACAACTTGTTAATTCAGTGGCTCCCTTTGTTTTGTGTAATCGGCTCATCCCCCTTATGAAACGAGACAACACAGGGCAAAAACATATAGTCAATGTATCGGCTATGGAAGGTAAGTTTTTCCGTTGGAAAAAGGGTGATAGACACCCCCACACCAATATGGCAAAGGCAGCGCTCAATATGCTTACCCATACCTCTGCTAGTGGATTAGCTAAACATGGAATTTATATGAACGCAGTTGATACTGGCTGGGTAACTGACGAAGACCCTATTGATCTTGCTCGTCGAAAAACAGAAGTGCATGATTTTCAACCACCTCTAGACATTGTTGATGGTGCAGCACGAGTGTGCGATCCCCTGTTTGATGGTATCATAACTGGGAAACATTGGTGTGGCAAATTCTTAAAAGATTACAAACCGATTGATTGGTAACAGGTTAAATTCCCATAAAAAACGATAGTATCCTTTGATGTCTAATACTTTTATCTAAAGGTAACTTCAAAAAAGTTTCCAACAACATCTATTTATACCGCTTCTCAATAATTATGTCCTATGTTGTATTGCGGCATAACTGTTTCTATAAGAGTTTTATCAAAACCATGGGACAAAACTTTTGAGAAACAGTATAAATACATTGACAAAAAAAGGCACACCAGTCGATAGAAGACAGTGTGCCTGAATATTTTTATATCAGCGGTTTCTATACATTACCCTACTCTCTTTTTTTACCACCAACGAGAATAGATAAGGGGCCTACCCACTGAGATATAAGTGAAGGGTCGGACTTACTACGAGCCTGTGCATACACAAAATAAGATCCAGGATTTTTCCAACTATAAGAAACAGTAAACCGGGATTCTCCAAGAGAATCTGTATCGCTTCCCCATTCAGATAGGGTAGTATCCCCGAAGTCAAATCGGTATTCCACAGGATCACCATTGCTGCAATAGGCTTGTGCAGTTTTTAGATAAAACAAAATATTCACTGTAGCAACGGTATCCTGCCCAGGCATAGGACACAGCACTTTTGGTGCAGTTATTGGTCCTGTTGACACAACAGTAATATACAGGGGTGCAGTCCAGCGCGATTTAAATTTTGGTTTTCGCTTGCTACGGGCTTGACTCCTTACTGCATATCGCCCAGCTTTGTTCCAAGTATGGGTGGCTTTAGCATAATAGACATCACCCGTATCCTGTGCACTAGAATCCTGTTCACTGGTCCAATCTGAAAAGGCACCGTCCCCAAAATCAAAGCGATATTCCACACCTCCGGGAACACGACTGGGGGATGTACTACATTTTTACATGAATACTTATTATTGCATCTTCTCTATTGATAAGAACTCTCTCTATGTACTATTTTGGAATTGGTAAAATAATTTTGTTTAAAATCGTCATTTCAAGGACAGACTCATGGCAGACATGCTGGTTCCCCTTTATAAAGACAGACCAATTCCTAACAAAGAGAAATGCATAAAAAACAATATTCAGATACAACGGGCATTGGCCATAGACAAACAGGAAATTTGTTCGTTTGTTAACACCCACTTTCATGAAATCTGCCCTGGCTGGGTTGATGAGTGTGCCTCATCATTGTATCGACATCCTCCTTCCTGTTTTTTGGCCATAAAGGAGAAGAAGATCATTGGTTTTGCCTGCTATGATGGCACAGCCAAGGGAATGGTCGGTCCTATTGGCGTTGTGGAACAGGAGAGAAAACAGGGTATTGCCAGTCTATTGCTGCATACCTGTTTTGAGGCTATGAAAATGGAGGGCTACGCCTACGCCATTATAGGATGGGTAAGTTCAACTGATTTCTATAAAAAAGTCTGCAATGCCATTGAAATCCCCGATAGCTTTCCTGGGATTTACGAGCGCATGATCATGCATAATTAATTCTGTTTCATATTGCTACAAAGATACAATAACATACTTTTAATAGAATAATCAATCCCCTTCAATCGCACCGCCGAATGGCTCAGAATAGCACGAGAGGCTGTCTGAGGGGAATAGGGCGATTGCTTGGAAATGTAAACGTCAACACCAATGGTAAATACGGACATTTTTATTGCAATTATCACTGGGACAAGATAATTTTTACAGTCAGAAATTGTTATCAACTATTGTACTTAACATACTTTCGAAAAAGCAGGATTGAATGAGTATATATACTTTCCCAAATAAATTTATCTGGGGTTCAGCCACAGCAAGCTATCAAGTTGAGGGTGCTATTAAAGAGGATGGCCGAAAACCAAGCACCTGGGACGCCTTTTGTGATATACCAGGGAAAATTGAGAATGGTGATACTGGAGAACATGCCTGTGACCATTACCATCGGTATAAGGAAGATGTACAACTCATGAAGCAGATTGGCCTCCATGCCTATAGATTCTCCATTGCATGGCCCCGTATTATCCCCGATGGTAGCGGATCGGTAAATCAAAAGGGTATAGATTTTTATGATCGACTCATTGACGAGTTGCTAAAGAATGATATCACCCCCTATATAACGCTCTTTCATTGGGATTTGCCACAAATACTCGAGGATACCTATGGTGGCTGGCGGAGCAAAGAGGTTTCACGTCTCTTTGCTAACTATGCATCAGAGGTGGTCAAACGTTTTTCCGATCGTGTACAGCACTGGATGACCATCAATGAAATCATGTGTTTCACTATTTTTGCCCATCGCGATGATATTTTTGCTCCCGGTAAACTGGAGTCTAATCAGGTTATCAATCAAACTGTCCATAATGCAATGCTTGGTCATGGACTCGCTGTTGAGGCTATCCGTCATCATGCGCACAAGCGCCCTCAGATAGGTATTGTTGAGAATCTCGTTCCAACCTGGCCAATCTATGACACACAAGAACACATTGCTGCAGCAAAACAGGCTTGGACAGACATGAATCAACAACGACTCTTTCCTCTGCTTACTGGTAAATACGATGAAAAGTATCTTAAGGACTTAGGTGCCGATGCTCCTGAGTTTACTCCCGAAGAGATGAGCATCATCGGTGCACCCTGTGACTTTATTGGTTACAACTACTACTTTGCCGATGCGATTCGCTCTTGCCCAGATTCAGAGAAGGGCTATGAGATCCTCCCCTTCCCTGAAAAATATGCGAAAAGTGATATGGGTTGGCCTATTACTCCTAAGGCACTTTACTATTCCTTGAAGTTTACAAAGGAAGTATTTAACAATATTCCTGTCTACGTTACTGAGAATGGTATGGCAGCTCATGATTCAGTAACCGAATCAGGTGAAGTCCTTGATATTGACAGGAAAGAGTATTTGCGCACTCACTTGGAGATGACCTCTCAGGCAATTAAGGATGGTTGTGATGTCCGTGGTTATTTTGTCTGGTCACTCATGGATAATTTTGAATGGTCCTTTGGGTATTCAAAACGATTTGGCATTACTCGGGTCGATTACGACACAATGAAGCGAACTTTAAAATTGAGTGGTGATTATTTTAGTCGTGTGGTAAAGGAGAATAGGGTACTATAATATTCCTAGTGTTATTTCTAAAAAGCTCTCTTTACTAGTCAACACTCTTCCAAAACTCCTCGGATACAACAATGGAACCCTTCTCCCAATGAAGGCGCTTTTCTTTAGCAAGTTTTTTTAATAATCTCGAAAATGTCTCCGGTGTTGCGCCAATGGAAAAGGCTGTATCCTTTTTAGAGATAGTGGGAGTAATTGAACTCTCTTTGCCGTAATGATCCTCTAAAAAACTACGAAGTCGCTCTTCAACATCGTGTAAGGTAAGATAGGAAATTCGCTCGGTAAGATAGCGCATCTTTTTCATTAAGGTACCAAAGAAGTCTGATCGAAAATCCTCCTGGCTCAAAAGGCTAGAAAACTGCTGTTTTGATAGCAGTATCAGGTTACTATCTCGTAATGTCACCGCGCTTACTGGATAGTGATCCTGTTCAAAGAGAATCACCTCACCAAACATTTCTCCTGGCTTTATCACCCTAATGACAACCTCTTTTCCATCATTGGCTGTTTTATACAGTTGAATTGAACCGGTTATGAGAATGTAAACCGAAGTTCCCTTATCGTTCTCAAAGAAAAGATGACGTTTTTTTAGAACACTTTTAGTACGACAGATTGCTGCTAAATCTTTTCGATGTTCCGCAGTGATATTAGCAAAAAGTTTAGTACGACCAAGAATCTCTTCAACATTCATTTTCATGGGGAGAATATAAATCATTGTATTCAATTACATGGGGCAACAATTTTAAATTTAGAAGAGATAGATACCTTTCAATTTAATAAAGTAAATGAACCCTACCTAACTTAAATGTAATATTTTCATAATATTTTTCTAACAAATAAAATCAATATTTTAGATGTACTAGTATTACAATGTGAGAAAAGATAAGCAGGACCAAGAGAATGAACAAATGGACAGCTGAGATCATAGGTACTTTTAATCTTGTCTTTTTTGGATGCGGGGCAATCATAGTAAATGACCTTTACCCAAACACTTTAGGGCATCTAGGGATCTCCTTGGCCTTTGGACTAATCGTCATGGCAATGATTTACTCGATTGGCAATGTCTCCGGTGCTCATCTTAATCCAGCGGTTACCTTAGGGTTCGCCGTTGCCAAACGATTTACCTGGAAAGAGATTCTTCCCTATTGGACATGCCAATGCCTTGGTGCCATAATCGGCGCAGCTTTGCTTAAATTCCTCTTTCCCTCTCACACTACCTTGGGCGCCACTCTCCCCTCAGTACCACTATTTAAGGCACTCATTACAGAAATCATTTTCTCATTTGCGCTCATGTTCATTATTCTTAATGTATCCACAGGCCACAAGGAAAAGGGAATCATGGCTGGAGTAGCTGTGGGTGGCACCATTGTGTTTGCAGCACTGGTGGGAGGACCTATAAGCGGTGCATCGCTCAATCCAGCACGTTCATTAGGTCCAGCATTGTTATCAGGAAGTCTTGCTGATTTTTGGATATATATACTTGGGCCCTGCGTTGGAACCTATTTAGCTCACCCTTTTTGCTCAATAATTCAAGGAAATGAGTGTTGCGAACAACCAAATGAGGAACAGACACATGGAAAATAAAAAATCAATTCTTATTCTCTGTACTGGAAACTCCTGCCGAAGCCAGATGGCTGAAGGATATATGCGTAAATTCCATGGTGACACCTATGAGATCTATTCTGCTGGGATTGAATCGCATGGTATGAACGAGAGTGCTATAAAAGTCATGGGTGAAGCTGGAGTAGATATTACCCATCATACCAGCAAAACCATAGACGAACTTCCCACAAAATCCTTTGAATATGTGTTGACGGTCTGCGATAATGCTAAGGAACATTGTCCCTTTTTTCCTGCTGTAATTAAAGTTATTCATCACAGTTTTGAGGACCCACCAGCTTTGGCAAAAGAGCTAACTGAGGAGGAGGATATCTTAGACTGCTATAGAAGAGTCAGAGATGAGGTTGCTACTTACATACAGAGAGTACTACCAGGCAAGCTTTAAAAAAGTGAGCACATTCTATGTTAGGTCAACAAAGTTAATCAATTTCTTGAGCAATACATTTATGCAACAAGTCATCAAGTTGAGCACACACTTGTTTGGCAGAAAAGTGATATCCCTCATTGTTAAGCGAGGTAATAAATTCTTGATGACTTCGCCCCTTTCTATAATCGGGCTCTCTGGGAGGATGCTTCAAATATCGTGCTATGTTTTCCATTGATTCACTGACATTTAATACAGCATGATAAAAGACTCGTTGTTTTGAAAAATAGATTCCCGATCCTAATATCTTTTTATTTCCAATACAGATATCTGACGTTCCTCTTTTGACAACCTTTTTGACTCCTATAGAATTCAACACTTTGATTATACTGTTGCTAAAAACCTCAAAGAAATAAGGTGGTTTCGAGATCTTCTCATCCCCTTTGATTATAGCAATAACAACTGTATTAGGTGAGAGAAGTACCGTTTCACCACCGCTGGGTCGTCGATAAACAGTGACGTTGTCTTTTACAACCTCGTTTGTATTGAGTGAAATGTTCTCATCGCAGCCACACCCTAACACAATACATTCTGATGAGGGTACATAGCAAAGTGTGCTAAATCGGTTGTCCTGTATTTCAAGGAGGGCTCTGTCGGGTAATGTATATGGTTGAATGTCTACACTATTCACGTAAATTGATCCAATTTGTTACACAAAGGCAATCATTGCAATACCTAAATATAGGTAAATGGAACGTACAGCAGGGCGAACTCTCTTTGAACTTCTATGGATGAACAAAAGCCCAGCTGTAATTACAACCGGGCCTAGTGACAATAAGAAACTGTAAAGCAACTTCTGCTATTATTGCTTTCAGTATATCTTATTATATTTCGTTGGCAGTAACTGAATAGAAAGTGAGCTTTCTGAACACGTCGCCACAACCAGAAGCTGCGATACCAATGGAGACGCCCATGCCATCAACAAACTTGTGGTTCTTCAGTGAAGAAGGAAAGTTTACCTTGATATAACCGCTACCAACCCAATTGACAGTAAATTTTCCTACTCTTTTCTTTCCATCCCAAATATGAACACTATTAACCTTTACATGGGGGCAAGTGTTTTGCTCTACCTTTAACTTGACAAGCACATAGTCGAATTTTTCGCCATCAGTTTCTATAGAATAATGTACCCAGTTACTCTGATTAATCTTATTAAGTATGATCATGCCAACGCCCTTATATTCTAAAGACTGAACTCTACTTGGTTTTTCTACTACGCCTGCGTGACCGTGAACAGACACAGCAAAAAGAGACTGGGTCATGCAAAAACTTACAAGCAACAGGGAGGCGATGATCATTTTAAACTTCTTATTCATGGTAAAACTCCTTTGTGAAATACGTTTTAGTTAGTGAAGATGTGGATAGTATAATAAATCATTATGTTATTTCTTCATCGGGATTTAAAAACCCTTTGATGATAAAACGGGCAAACTACTATTTCATAGGCATCACCTCCAATTCTTTTGCGTGATTTATGCGGTGCAACACACACTCAATCAAGTTCAATGCGAAAGAGTGATTGAGAAGGGTAGTATTCAGATTTGAAATCAATAAGTATATGGACAACAGTCAAAGAAGAGCAGGTGATAGTATGCTCAATTGACTTTACAAACACATCATGTCTGTAAAGAAGATGCCCTATGATTCCATGTGGTATCTGAATTGATAGAGTGGTTGTTCTCTTTGCCGGAGTGGGTCACTCTCTTTTACTGTGTTAAATGTGTCTTCTTTATTGGTTCCTTTACATTAAGATTATTCGATTTAGAGGTTAGCATACCAGCACTCCTTCATGGTAAGGTCATGAAAGTTTGTACTGCTTTTCACGCTATGAGATGGATTAAGATTTAGGAATTAAAACAATGATCCTATATTGCCATCCTTATTCGCTCATGGAGAATCGATAGCTCATTTTTGCCGGAGTGTATCAAATTCACCACTATTCTTTTAAATTGTTTTCCAATAGCTTCCTATCTTTGTTTAACCATAAGTCCATATTAAATTTTATAACATTACAACAATTATGGTAACCTATAGATACTTTTGTCAATTTACACAAAGAATATATGCCACTTGTTTGTTCCCTGTCAATAGTCAACATACATTTCCGTTTAATAATTTTAAACAGTGCCTATTTTGTCAAATGTTAACGACCAACCACTTCCTTTCTTAACAATTCCATCTCCTATTACTCTCCAAATCGTTCTTATTTGTATACAATTTTATTATAGAGCAGCTTTGCTCATACACTTTTATAATCCTAAATTTCTAATTTCGGAGATGAATACCCTGTAATGGTGACAACAAATGCTAAAAGACATAAAAATCCTTGTGATAGCCATCACCAACAGCATTTTTATCTTGTAAGTCATTGTTTTTTAGAGAAGTCCTTCTAACCATATCATTTTTCATCCTCTTACAGGCCCCCTGTGACCAATATCACCGGAAAATAGGAACAATCCTTTCCGATTGCCCCTGTTTTTTTTGAAAAAATTGCCAATTTTGTGGAAAATTAATCAAAACCAAAAAACTCAAAGGAGATTATCATGAAACTCAAGAATCAAAAAGGACTCACACTGGTAGAAGCGGTAACCTCTTTTATGATCGTTGGATTTATGGCAGGTGGTTTTATGAGTATTCTCAACCTCAATGCAACTGAGACCAGCGAGGGTATCTTAAGTTCTCAACTTCAAATACAACAAGACAATGTTATTGAGCAAATCTCACGGGATATTAGAATTGCCTCAGTCGTACTTGATGAAGGTAATGGTGAGCTTTTTAAGAATGTCGATTCCTATGGATCTAACCAAAATAATGTTAAGCATGTTCATATGTACGATGCTGACGGGAATATAACTGCAGGATATCAAATTCAAAACAATACTCTTATGGAACTCAATACAACTACAAATACTTGGGAACCCTATATGAGCGGTAACAAACAAGTTTCAGTGACCGAGAATAGCTGCTTTAACTTAGACGGTGAAAGAAAGGCTGTTCAAATTCAGATTGATGTAGCATCCACTTACAAAACCAGCTCCGATGCACTCACCGAAAATAGTAACTATATCCAATGTAGAAATTAAATAACCTCCCTGATAATCACTTTTACATAGATTCAAAGCCTTTAACAATTCTGTTAAGGGCTTTTTTATTTCAGTCACTAAACTTTCTTTGATACATCTTTGCAGTAATTCCATACATTAATAATATTTAGTATGGAACTACATGCGTAATATAACACCCTATGAAAGATGTATTCAACCATGAGAAAACTAGTATACCATCTCTGTTTCATTGTCATCTTTGCACTAAATGTAGGAGCGCAGACAACACCACCCTATACTGGTGAAGACTTAACCGGTACACAAGAGGGAAAGGGCAATACCCGTATAGGAAAAGTTGTGCGAGTAAAAGATTGGCTCTACACAGAGATATCCTTTAATGAGTGGTATAAAAAGAGAGGTCAGGTTGCACCGCACACAACGCAGGGACTGTTATGTAACCCCTATCGGGTCGATGGAACAACGCTCAATTTTAATTGCGGCATCCCTCAAGGGTTTACTGGCCATGTGCCCATCTATTCAGCAGGAAACCGCTGGCCCTTTGTGGGCCCACAACAACCACAGCCAAATTACAAAAGCTTAGATGAAGATGCAGGACTCTATTTTAAAAATGGTGTGGTTATTCAGACAAATGAACCACTTTTTGTTGCTGGTAGCCCTTCGGGTCCCTTTGCTGTTAATAAAACACCCTACAGTATAATACTCACCGTTGGCCTATTTCCTGGTAATGAACAACCTGGTCAGTGTATGACTCCGGTAAACCCTGGCGATTCTGTTGCCATACCAGTTCCTCCGCAAGGATGGTGGAATGATGCAATCCCCGAACTCTATACCTCTGTTGCTGGACTACATCCTCTGGATATTCATGGATGGCATCACTCATCCCATAGCGCAATCTATCCCTCTGGCACTGGACATCCCGATTTTGGCACACCGGGTTTTGCTTACACCTTAAACACCAAGCATGGGACAGCTAATTTTCTTCCCCATTACCTTTGGGGCGGACTTAATTCAAATGAGGGATATGATCCTATTGTTTCCGGTGATCCTGGCTATGGGGTTGCTTTCTATTTAGACGATGTGCTCCAAGGTGTAGTTGATATTGTTCCTGATCCACAAAATCCTTACGAGGCAGACGCAACAGTGGTTGCCTTAGCTGCGCACAATCCCCATGAAGGTGATGCTGGATTTGGTGCCACACAACTTAAATGTATGCCTGTCTATGATAGTGTTAAAAGATCTCTTTATCGATTTATACCCCATGGAGAAGCTCAAAAGCTCATAGAATCCATGAAACAGAGTGGCCACCCCTCAGCACAAAAACGCTATCGCTCCAATGCCAATGCAGTGGTTAATGACATTCCTTTACCTCCGGTTATCCCTGGTGATTCCACTACATCGATTGCACAATCATCCAACTGGCGAATAAAATCACCGATCCAACTTTCATTATTATCTAACAAAAAAATCTTAAAAGTGACTTCAAAACAGCCAATTGCAGTTACTCTATTTAATGCACAGGGTAAACAGGTTTATAGAAATAAAAACAGGCATAGCAATCAAAGTGTAGATTTACGATATTGCAATGCTGGAGTCTTGTTTCTACACTACTCTTCCAAGCACAGCCGAGGGACTCAAAGGGTTGTCCTGTGTAATTAAACACGTTTTTGTTAGTAGATGACCTTTTTAAAAAACTGATACTCCCTTTGCGTCAAGTCATTGGGAGGGTCGTCATCAAGACGGGGAAACTGAAACCCCTCTCTTTTTAATATGGTAATAACAGAGTCAGTTACTTCTGGAATAAAGCCACGATCGTAGTTTTTCCATCCCTGGGCAACACGCTTTTCTAAATGATAATACTCGGCAATACCATCATGAATGACCGGCACTCCACCCTTATGTTTTATCACACTCTTGACTAGAGATTTTGTGATTTTATGCTTTGCCTTAGCACTTCTTCTAGTATCAAAGGCATAGGCTGTAAGACCATTTATTTTCATACCCCGTTCTTTAATTAATTTTTTTGTTCTGGGATTAATCCACCCCATAGAGGGACGAAAAGTGGTTGGATTGAAAAGAGAATCATCGAGGGCATACTGTAAAGCAGTCGTGGAGGAATCAATTTCCCAGGCAATTGTCTTTGTTCTTCTGAATATGACCGGTTTTACGGTATACCCATGGTTGGCAATAAGATGGCCCTGGTCAAATATTTCTTTGGTGATATCAGGATATCGATCAACATTGGCACCAATCACATTAAAGAGCGCCTTTACATTGTGCTTTTTCAGTACAGCAAGCACTTCTCTGGTTACATTCTTATGGTTATTAGGACCATCATCGAAAGTCAACAGCACATATTTTTCATCACCTTCGAATTTTAGAAAGGGGTTATAGACTGTGCAGGAATTTAGGGACAGGCAAACACAGAGCAGGAAAAATAGGATAGAATGTCCATACCATTGCCTACTGACGTTGTGTATCTTAGCAATTTTCATAGTTGTTTCAATCTTTTAGAATGGCTATCAGAACGCGTAACACAAAAATACACAAACGCTATTTGTTATTCAAGAAATACTTTCATTGACCCAGGGTGACACGTTTCGTGCTTTCAGCGCTTTTATTAGACTTAAAACTTTAGCCATTCAACAATCTTTTAATCTTTTGCGATAGGATTTGGAAGGTGCGAAGCAGTATTTTTGCAAAGCAAAAATACCGAAGCGAACGCGGAGCCTTTAAAAGCCCGGTCGAGCGAAGCGAGAATCGCCCAAAAATAATAAAGAAATAAAATAGTAACCTGTGTGTTCAATCACGCATTTTTAATCGTTGAATTACTGAAATCACTTTGCGCACAAACAACTATATCTTATATTATACTCAATAGCTAAATTCCTATTTTACTCTATACCATAGAGTTACACAGCCCCATAGTAAACATCCCCCTGTATAAGAGTTACAATAGGTTACCAACCCCCTATCTGAACAAGGAGTTGATTATGTGTGAAAATATTGATCGCCTAATGGAGCGGTACGAAGGTGAGATCGCTGCTATTTTAATCGAAGATGAGGAAAAACTGGATCTTGAAGAGGTCGCCCTTGGTCGACTTCGTGATGATCTTCGACAACGACTGACACTCCTTAATAATGAAATTGCCGATGACCTTGAGGATTATGAATTCTACGATCTCTATAAAGTAGAGAGCACTAAAGCGGATGTTTTAGTGCAAGCAAAGACCAGTTATGTTACTTTTTTAACCCAGTTGTTTCGCAATATCCTGGAGGATTGGGATGAGATTACCCAGGTTTTTATTACTGAGGATGACATATCCATGATAAGACTGGTTAGTATCAAAAAATTAGGAGATGAGACCCATAATAATTTTCGATGCACCTACAAACTCTTTTTCGAACTCTCCAACGGCCAAGTGCTAAGGCTGGTGTACAAACCACGGGATATGCAAGCAGAGCTACTCCTCATGGGTGACACTCGTATTGTCAACACAATGCTGCACCAAGACCACCGGAGAGCAAGTTTAATTGAGCAATATAACACCCTGCTCAAAGATATAGGCTATTGCGAAACAGTCCAGTTTCTTTTAGATGATGAACCAAGTGATCCCTATGTAGTACATAAGCCAAAGACATTAGATGGCGGCCTTACCCTCGCTAAAATCCAGGATGTTATTGACAACCGCTATGACTATATGCTTCCGACGATTAAAATCCTTCCCTCCCATGTGTTACAGCTTTGTCAAGAAGAGCGATTCTATTCAATTGAGTTCCCCTATGGATACATGGAATATATCTCACGAAAGGATGATGCTGTTGAACTTGATCTTGATTACCAATCCATTAAGCACGTGCATCAGGATCACCCCTATTGGAATGGGATGCAGCCCTTTTCAGATGTATCTGAAAACCAAATTGTCCCCTTGAGTGCAGATCAAAGAATTGTGAAATACCTAACACAAATATTAGTGGTCAAGGAGTTTATAGGTGCCGTGGGTCTCCATGATATTCACCACGAAAACCTCATCTACACCAAACATGGCATGCATCTTATTGACGCAGAATGCTTTAATGCAGGGCGAGGAAGCGAAGAGCAATATCTCCGCGAGGTAAAGCATGAAGTATATCATGGCGATAGACTCCAAAAATGGGCTCTCTTAGTACAGGAAGGAAGAAACGTGCAGGTTGTAGATCCTGATAGCTTATTAAGAGGTGCACCGGGGTACACAGAGATAAAAGCAAAAAGAAAAACAGCCTCAGTCTATCTTATGAATTTGCCAGAATGCAAAGAGCTTTTTCGTCAATTTAAAAAATTCCTTTCTACCCTCACCACCCGTGAGCTTTTTCACAATACCGGTAACTTGGTAACCATCACCAATACCTATAGGACCGAAGGGTATAGAAACATGGTGTTGAAAGTCAATTCCTACGATATGATGAAAGCCAAAAAGTATCTCTTCTCACCAGATTTACGTATGGGTATGCTCATTGGTGATATACCGGCCTTTTATTCCAATGCAGAACGGGGAGTTTTCTTTTACTCCATTCACGATTGGTATGTATCGTGATAAAAAAAAATAACAAAAATAATTGTTAATGATTTTTAACATCATTGCTAGCCAATCGTGGTATCGCGGAGCAGACGCTGGTACGACTACATTCACAGCTGCCCAGCGAATCCCTAAACAAGTTAGAAAAGAATATTTCCTGGTGTATTAAGATCGTCGGGACGCTGCCCGACAGCAGCCTTACTTTTCTTCTACAGCGAAGAAAAGTAAGCAAAAGAC
>JANQEN010000252.1 GCA_028278335.1 Chitinivibrionales bacterium
TTATTTATCAAGTATTGACAGAAAGTGATTACAAAAACAAAATGACTAGCGGCCCTATCCAATTGAAATTATTCGAATGTTAACCGGACACTACTGATATTTTTATAATTCTAATTGAAAGAGTTTTTCATAAGTTTTATGAGTGAATATTTTAATAAAGTACAAAAAGCACGGCTTGTAAAAAGTCTGTTTGGTAAAACTAGCGCTACATACATACAATTTTATATTACTGCACGCTGCAATTTGGCGTGTGAACAATGCAATATCATTTATGCAGATGCAGACTCCCAGGAGATGTCTCTTGATCAAATTCGTACCATGGCTAAGAATATGGCTGAAATTGGGGTTTGTATAGTTCTTTTAATCGGAGGAGAGCCATTTGTTCGGCATGATATCGCCGATATTGTAAAAGCTTTTACTGACGTTGACATACATGTTAGAATGCAGACAAATGGACTTGCTTCAAAAAAAGCCCTACAGCAGTGCGTTGCTGCGGGAGGGCACGATATTAGTATATCACTAGATAGCTTGGATGCATCCATACAGGAATCTATCAATGGAGGGTTTCCAAAGTCATGGATACGCGCTATTAAAACAATAGCAAATGTAAATGAGGTCTTTCCTGAGAATGGATCAGCGTTCTTTGGAACTGTTTTAATGCCAAGAAATTTAAATCACATTACAGATCTTGTAGAGTTTGCAACAGAAATTGGCTGGGGAGTATCACTAGTTCCAGCTCACACTACCACTCCTGATCGGCCGCTTGGTTTCAGAACTTTTGACGATAAAGGGTTGTTCAGGTTTCCAACTTGTACTTTTAATCGCATTAGAGAGGTTCTTGGAGAAGTAAAAGAACTTCGGGATAAGGGTTTCAATGTTTACGATTCTGATGAGTTTTTGGATGATATCTACCGGTTTATTGCGGGTGAACCACTACAATGGCGCAGAAGAAACAACAATGTTTGCGACTCGCCTAATCTGTATTTTGCGGTAGGACCAAATGGCAATGTCAGACCGTGTTGTGATTATAAGCTGTCCAATTGTTATCCTGCCTATCATGAAGATTTTCCTGAGTGGTACCGCAGTGGAAAAATTCATAGGGAGGTTTATTCATTTACCAGAAATTGTGCGGGCTGTATGTATGGTAGTTATCCTGAAATATCTGTTACCGCACGTTATTTTAAGCCGTTAATTTCCCGCTTTTGTTACTTTAATAAAAATGTCCCGCAATTAAAGAAAATATCGAGTGAAGACATAATTAAGATTGCGATAAGGATATTAGAAAAAAATAGGCGAAAACGTGAAAATGCCGATAGGGAATTGGGATTATTGAATCATTCTTCAAGCCACTTACATCAATAAATCAAAACATAAACTTTTCATAATTAGTCATGAAACAGACTAATGATAAAGCCAACGCACTGAGGTATTTATTGCTGCGTCATGCATGGCATGCAAAAGCCAGCGTCTCTTCCTCAACCTATATGGAGGTAACAAACTCTGTCACTGTCCAAGTTATCGATAAAGGTTTTCTGGTTAAATGGGTTAGAAATGGAGATTTTTTCGAAAAAGAATACCTCGATGCTGAATTTAAATTTTTTATTCAGGGCGATAAAGTAAAAGAGGGCGATGATAATATCATTGATTATAAGACAAACAATGAACATGCAATAGAGTTTGTCAAAGAAGCTTTGAACATTGATGAGATAAGTGATAGAAATAGTAGAAAACCGTTATTAATGATCAATCCACTTACCTTATTAGGTTATACTATTATTGCTTCTCTATTATGGATTTCTGAAGGTAAAGGATTTTTTATAAGTTTTATATTATTACTTTTACTGTTTGTAAGTGAATTTTGGTACATAAAAGGGAAATTGTTTGTACCACTAATATTGATGGGATTCATATACACGGGCTTTGTGTTTACAGCGCTTATAGGTTTAATAATATTTATTGTAATACAGTTATTTGATCCGAATGGGAAATTGCGTCATATTAGGGTGTCTCTATCAGCTGTAACGCTTTTATCTACGTCACTCTACATAATCTGGTCTAGATCAATACCAGTTATAGATCTGTGGATTATTGCTGTTATTTGCGGAGCAATTGGGGGTTTTTTAGTGACTTGGACTCGCGAATCACATTTTCGGTCATTTCCGCTTGTTTTTCCATTCCTTTCTATCGGTATGTATCTTGACGGTCATATTGAACTCTCTATAATGACTATAGCCTGTTCTTTTGTAGCTGTCATATTTAATGTTGTCGCATTTAAGCTGCTTCCCGTTCAAAAGGAAAAGTTATTAAATTCCAATGGATAATAAACCGGTAATTCCGGAGGATGAATAAAAGTAATCCTTTTGGGGTATTGACAGGAAATATCAATCAAAAGTTTTTTGCAGTAATAGTTTAACCCCGTATTGAGAAGGAAGCCGTGAATATATGTCTTTTGGCCAACGAATGGTAAGGAATTTTAACAGAGGAGGATAAGCTTGGGCAGATCTATGACAAGTGATCATTTCAACCTGAAAGTCAAGAGGATTGCGTCTCAAGCTCTATCAGTAAATTTTACTATTTTCGAGGTGGTTGTTAAGTTACCTCTGGTTCTAGTGATATGAAGATATTTGGCATTGGCCTTTCGAAAACCGGAACAACTAGCCTAAATCAAGCTTTGACTCTATTGGGCTATAAGTCGAAGCACTTTCCTTTTGAGATGCTGGAATATGATAATTGTGAACTAACATTTGATATAGACTATGTTAATAGATATGATGCTTTAGTTGATCTTCCTGTAGCACTTCTTTTTCAAATGTTTGACAAGCTCTATCCAAACTCAAAATTTATCTATACAACACGTAATATTGGTTCATGGGTCAAATCCGCAGAAAGGAGTTTCTCGAAAACCAGATCTGCCTTTACAGGGCTTCTCTGTGGATTGGAATTTGTTTTTTGTTTAGAATGTTTATATGGGAGTAAAACCTTTGAGTTTCAAAGTTATGTTGATGGATTTAAAAGACATGAGGAGAAGGTGAGGAATTACTTTTTAAGTCGAGAGGAAGACTTACTTGTTCTTGATATATGTTCTGGGGAAGGATGGGAAGAGTTATGTTCTTTTCTTGACAAATCCATACCGAATATACCATTTCCCTATAAGAATAAAAAATCAAGCATAAGAAACATTGTCCCCTTTGATATCCTTGGAGGTTCTGCGTATTATTGGACTAAAAAATTAAGAAGAGGAAAAAAAGGAAATTTTAGGGGTAGGGATTAAGGAAAATGTTGTGAAGCTGGATGAATTCCCAAAAACTATTGTAAACTAGTTTATCCGTCTGTAGTGTTCTGAAATTTTATCAGTGAGGTGATCTAAGACGAGTTAGGTTTTTGACGAAGAGGGCAACTGCCCTGGAAAGGATTAATGGATAGAGGTGGGCAATAAAGGTGCGACCTGAGGAAAATTGAAGGGAGATTTGGGGAAGACCAACAAGTTATGATTTTGGGAGAATAGTTTTTTAGCCTGTGTGGTGAGATATCTGGAAGATATAGAATGTCATTACGTCATTCCCTCTTAAACAAGTTGAGAAAGAAATTAAGAGCCTTTGGTCCCTAATCTTATTTGTGAATGGAAAAAATTCTTTATAGAAACCGCCTTTTTTTATTTTTTTTGTTCTGCTTAGCGATTTTTCTTTGTCTGAGACTTTACATCGTGGTTGTCCCAATCCAACTGCGCTCTGAGCCGGTTGAAGTTGACGATTCCTACAGTTATATTATCAAAGCAGTACAAATGACATCCTGTTATTCTCAGGACTGTGATGCCTTGAATGCCCTACGCCAACAGATCTGGCAGGACTCTAATAATTTCAGGACAGACAGGATGCGTTGGTTCCAACGGGTTATGATATTTACGAATTATCATACGATGCACTCTGTTTTGATGCTGGGTTTTAGAGCCATTGGCTTTTCTTGGTCGGAATCCTATAACGCTGTTAAGGTTTTGGGCGCCATAATCATAAGTTTGGGTATAGCACTCTGGCTGCAGGTGCTTGTCGGATTCGGCGCAGCGGGTTGTGCCTTACTCTTGCTGGCGCCAATCACAGTGGCAGGACAAGGACTTCAGTTCATGGTACCGGGAAATTTCGCTCTCGGAATTGCGTTTCTAACATGGTGGGCTGTGTTCCAAAAGGGACGACTGCGAGAATGGGGTCTTATCGGAGGGACATTATGCCTTTGTACTATGCACCCAAGCGGCCAAGTTTATGCCGCAGTAGCGATTATGTTTTTTCTGCTATCAGCGGATCGATTTCATGACGTAAGAACTTGGACATTATGCGGATGCGCTTTAAGTTTATTGATAGCCTGGATTCTTCTAACATTTATTGTCGATCATCCCAGTTTACGGATACCATCAATGTCCGTCCTTCCGCCGGACTTTAACTTTCAGACAGCGCTCCAGACTAAAATCAAGGAAAGTAACAAGCTAATGCGAGGCTTTGCTGTTGATCGGCACCTTTTCTACACGCTTTTTTTTGTTGGTAGCCTTTATGCTTATATGGAAGGGCGACGAAAGCTTTTGGTTGCTATTTTTATCCTGACAGCCGTTTCACTTGCAGGCACTCTCCTTCTTACCGTTCCATTATCTGTAAAAACCCTTACCCGTCGTTTTTTTGTGCCTTTAGTGGTACCTCTTACAGGTGTCATCTGTCTGGTTTTCTGGAATTCATCAAGAGAGCTTCTTGTTAATGCCAAGGATATTATATGCAATGCTGTGGGAAAAAAGGCTTATTCACTGCGCGTATCCGGGCTAATTGCTTTTCGGGTATTTTTGGCTCTTTGCCTTGTTAGTATGACAATTTATTATGCCAAGTCAACTTTGGTCTATAGGTGGTCGAAGTTCAATCTAGTGATTCCTGACAAGGTCGAAAATGATCCCTACTGGCTAGATCCTGCGCAGCCAGAAGTCTTGTTGGCAAAGAGTTCGCCAAAGGAAAGCATCCTATATATGACCAGAATACCGCTGTATTTCTTCCTCACACATGGTTTAATGGATAGGAAAGCGGTCTATTTCCCTGGAGTTGTTGACACCGCAGAAGAAAAAATCTGGATTCAAGATAATCAATTTCTCCGTTTTCTAGTTAGTATGAACCCCCTTTCCAGATTGCGGAAAAACCATTTTGAAGGCAGCTTGGTCCTGCATCCAGGCCAGGTACTAAAGGTGCAATTCAAACATCCAAAACCGATAGCCTCTTTGGCATTTGTTCTGAAAAGCCAAGATCCTGACACATTGTGTACAATTCGCGTTCCGCATAAACCACAAGATAGATTTCTTAAGACGACTCGCGTTGGGCCAGAGCCCACAAAATGGCAGCCATACAGTGATACTACAGTGGCGACTGTAGGGTCGCTGCAGTTAGAAGTAGATAAGGGGCAAGGCTCTTTGGAAATTCAGGGATTAAAGACTGACATGCGTAAGGAGCTCAATTGGCCATGGAATCAGGGGATTTCTTTTGAGATTTTAGCCGCAAAGGATGATCGTCAAAAAATTACATTCGACAGTTCGGAACTATGTAAACGTTTGAAAAGGCCGATAAGGGTCTTCATGGACAAAGGTTCAATAGTAATAGCCGATCTTGGAGGCAAGGATACTGAAGGTAGGGATTATAACAAATAGTATTATTTACACATTATATGGAAATCAGGTATGAGAAGCGATGTGGCCTTCCTGAACGTGGGAGCTAAATCAGCCGTTCAATCAGCAGTCGTTAAGGCAATGGCGGTGTGCCGATGGGAAAATGTTGTCAAAGGCGACGGCTTTTTTCTTAAGGTTAATCTTCTAAGCAAGGAGGTAGTTCCTGGGCAATGCACCTCACCCTGGGTATTTGAAGGCGTCCTGCAGGCTGTGCGCGAAACTTTTCCGCATGCGAGGATTTTGTTTGGCGACTGCGATGTTTCTACGGCAATACAATTAGATTCTGCTGTAAAGAACTGGGGATTTGACGCTATAGGGAGACGCTACGGTGCTAAATTCATCAATTTATCTAAAAGCGAAACCGTAAATAGATCGTTTGGGGAAATATTTAAAAATATTCAGCTACCCAGAGTCCTTCTTGATACTGACAACATCATCACGATTCCGGTAATCAAAACCCACTGCATTACGCCCTTTACCGGCGCCCTTAAAAACCAGTGGGGTCTTTTGCCAAGGGTCAGATTTAAATATCACCCTGTGGTCAATGATGCCATTGCTGAGATTAACGGCTACTTTAAGGATAAGCTGATAATGGGTGTGGCGGATTTGACCGTCGCTATGGAAGGACCGGGGCCAAGAGTCGGGAAACCTAAGATCTGCAATGCGGTGATGGCATCCACCGACCTTGTGGCGTTAGATACAGCAATTGCAAAGTATATGGGAATGGATTCCAATGGAATTGAGTTTATCATTAGATCGGAGCGCTATGGAGTTGGGTCCAGAGATCATCGGATCGTGGGAGATCCTTTTTACGTTGAACAATTTCAACCCGGAAGAGGAAAAGATTATTTTATTTACAGATGGCGCGACCGAATAAAAGCTGTCCCCGGTCTGGGGCGATTTATACTTGGGAATACACTTCCATTCCGATTTTTCGGTTTTCTAGCCGTGCTTTACTACCGCTTGTTTTGGTATAACTGGCATGGCAGAAAATATGCTGAATATGTATGCAGGAATCCTCTCTACAGGGAAGAATTTAAGCATTTGATCAAATAATGGTGCTCAAGCAAATATTCAAAATACTGATGGGAATTATTCTATTGGTTGTTATTTTGGCTAAAGTTAATTTCAAGGAATTCTGTCAAAGTTTCCAACACCAGAATTGGAATCTGCTGCTGTTAGCCTTTTTGTCCGTTCCCATATGGATTTTGTTGAAAACTATTAAATGGAAAATCCTTTTGCAAACTTCTATCAGAGGACTGCCTATACTTCAAATTATGCGATCTGTTTTGGCCGGCATGGCCATTGGTATGATTACACCCGGTAAGATCGGGGAGTTATCGAGGGCTTTCTTTATTCCTTCTGAAAACAAAAGCAGCATCGTGGGTTTGGTCTTTTTGGATCGTTATATTGACCTGCTGCTTATTTTTTTCCTTGCATCATTTGGTGCGCTCCATTTTCTCGGGGTGTACTGGTGCCTTTTTGCAATTTGTGTGGGATTTGTTGGAATTGGGATTTTATTGGCTCTTAAGCTAATTACCAAACAACATTGGGTTTACAGGCGATCCAATTTCATAATTACTCAATTATCGGAGATGATAAAAGCGGTTATCGGGGTGAATTTTTCCAGTCTTTTGCTGCTGTTTGCCGTGACTGGCAGCTATATGTTACTCAGCATCGCAACAAGCTATTGTTTACTTCTGTCTTTCACCTCCGTGCCTCTCATGGCGGTTCTGAATGTCTTTCCTGTTGTGTTGATGACCAATATACTCCCCATTACCTTTGGCAATCTCGGGATTAGGGAAGGGGCTACCATATTTTTATTGGGCACTTACGGTGTTAAAGATGAATTTTCTTTAAATATTGCCCTGTCTCTTTTTTTCTTGCATACACTTGTTCCCGCTCTTTTGGGCATCATCCTTATCCAGAAGAAGGGCATGAAGCCTCGCATGAACAATAGGATAAACAATGAAAATTAGTATATTCGGCATGGGGTACGTGGGTAGCGTTACAGCGGCCTGTTTGTTAAAGGAAGGCCATTCGATAGTGGCAGTTGAGATAGTTGAAGACAAAGTTGATAAACTTCGCCGAGGGGAATGGCCCATTTTTGAAAAAGGCCTTGATGACCTTGTACCAAGAGAAATTATTGTCAAAGACCTGAAAGTCGAAACAGATGCAATGGAAGCAGTCCTGAAAACGGAGATTTCAATAATTTGTGTTGGAACACCCAACCTTCCAGACGGTAATGTCGACATCACATATGTTTCTAAAACCGTAGAAGAAATTAACCGGGCATTGGTGCGAAAAAAGGCAGATCACATGATACTTATACGCAGTACCGTACCGCCGGGGACCACTGAATCAATATTGTCTCCTATTTTACATAGAGATATTGGCAAAGATAAGGGATTGACAGTAGGCTTCTATCCAGAATTTTTGAGAGAAGGGTCGGCCATTAAAGATTTTTTTGAGCCCAGTCTCAATGTTCTGGGTTGTGATAGGGACTTTCCCATAGAGGTGGTAAATAAGCTATTGCCCGATGGTATTAAAGACGTTCGAATGACATCCATTAAAACGGCCGAATCCATAAAATATGCAAACAACTCATTTCATGCTCTTAAGATAGCTTTTGCCAATGAGCTCGCATCCATCTGTTCTCAGTACGGAGTTAATATGGAAGAAACAATGGATATATTTTGCCAAGACACCACACTGAATATCTCACCTTACTATCTCAGACCCGGATTTGCGTTTGGCGGCTCCTGCCTGCCGAAGGAAATCAGAGGGATCATTTCTATGGCAAAAGATAAAAAAGTCGAATCTGCTCTATTTGAAGGTATCCTCAAAAGTAATGATAATATGGTGGAAAGATTTGTTTCTTTTGTATACCGAATGAATCCATCCAGCATAGGATACTTCGGCATTACGTTTAAACCTGAAACGGATGATATACGGGAAAGCCCAGTGCTCAGAGCCATTGAGGTGCTTCTATCAAAGAGCACGAGCTATAGCAAGGTAATCGATCAGATCGTTTTCGACAATGACAAGGCTATTTCGAAAGTTCGCGGGAAGTTTGGTGATGGATTTAGGATTGCAGATACTCCCGAGGAATTGTTGCTGTCTTCTGATGTTATTGTTCTCGGACCTCACAGGATTGATAGAGCTGTTGAATCCAAGATTATTTCGTGTGGAAAACCTGTAATAGATCTCAAATGGCACCGGGTTGGGGAAAATCTTAGCAGATACCCGAATTATCACAGCTTTCATTGAGCTAAGGCCTGTCGGGCGCTATCGAAAAAGGATGATAAAATGGCCAAAGTTTGTGTCGTTCTCCCAACGAAAAATGAAGAAAAAACCATTGCACAAGTTATAGCTGATATCCGACGGGTATTGTCCGACAATGAATATAAAGACGTGAGTTTTGTTGTTACTGATGATTCCAGCGACCAGACCAGAAATATTGCAAAGTCTGAAGGGGCTTTAGTTGTAAATGGGGGAGGTAGAGGCTTAGGCTATGCTATGTATTTGGGGCTGGAGGCATCCCTGCAGTTTGATCCTGATTATATTTTAAGTTTTGACTCCGACGGGCAGTGTGATCCTGAAGAATTAAAATGGTTTATGGCTCCGCTTGAGTCAGATGAAGCGGATATGGTGATTGGTTCCAGGTTTCAGCGGCCGGATCTTATTGCCTATAAATACAGGTGGATTAACAGGCTGGGCACAATTATCCTTTCTAAGATTCTGAGGCTCTTCACAGGTTTGCCGTTAACGGACTCACACGGTGGAATCAGGGCTATGCGCTCTGAAGTCGTAGAAGAACTCGAAATGTTAGGGACGCACACCTACGTTCAGGAGACCATCATAGATGCGGTGGAAAAAGGATTTAGGGTAAAGGAAATCCACAGTGTATGGAAGTTGCGAAAACATGGGGAATCACGCGTTGTGAGATCCATACCCCTATACATTTTTTATACTCTTCCGATTTTAATTTTAAGGTCAAAGCAACACATCAAGTGGTTGTATTCTCTTGGGATTATTTTCGTCTCACTTGCCTTGGCTTATTTTGCATTTATATCATATCAGGCCTCCTTCAATTTCAAGATCATGTTCAGCAGACTCCCTGCCTTTTTGTTGATAACTCTGCTTATTTTGACTGGAATACAGCTATTCTTTTTCGGTTTTATTTTGGACTTGATTAAAGACATCAAATATCGGTTAAATCGTTTGGATAAGAAACGAAGCTGACGTTCTATGGACGCATATATTTCATTTGTTCTACAAAACGCCTCTCGTCTAATCAGCAATATAGACCGCCGCCAGCAGTCATCTACTTACGGATGCGCTGACCGGAATTACTGGCACTACAAGATCGTGGATTTTCCTTGTGCCATGCTTCAGGAGACCTGTCTGACCCTTGCACAATTATACAGTATCGACTTTATGGGGAATGTATATTATCACAAGGAAGTCGTCTACGACTTAGTTTTGGCTATCATAGAATATTGGTCTAAGATTCAAAAGGCAGATGGATCCTTTGACGAGTTTTTTCCCAATGAACATTCATTTTCCCCCACTGCTTTCAACCTTTACGCTGTCTGTAGGGCATACCAGATACTGAATCTTGATGAACCCCGAATAATCCGGCAGGCTAGGAAATCGGCGCAGTTTCTTTTGCAGTATGGCGATTGCGGAGCGAGCAACCAGGAGGTTGCAGCTATCGCTGGAGTCTATTGTTACTATTTGATTTCAGACGATGATTCAGTGTTAAGAGGACTGGATGCCTTACTTGAAAAAGTCTTGGGTGCCCAAAGCTCTGAAGGTTGGATGCCGGAATACCAGGGGCCGGATATCGGATATCAAAGTATTGCCCTGGGATATTTAACGGATTACTACGTGATGAGCAGGGACGAGCGGGTGCGGCATCCAATTGACAGAATGATTGAATTTCTTAGTTATTTTGTGCATCCGGACGGATCTGTCGGCGGGGAATACGGGAGCAGATTCACTTCTTTTCTGGCGCCGCATGGCTTTGAACTCAATTCGGAGACGAATCCCATAGCCAGACGTATTGTTCGAGAGGTGTTCCTGCGGGATGATCATAAAGTCAACTGTGCACTCGATGATCGATACATATGCCATTTCATCTTTCCATCTTACCTTTCATGCATAGCAAATTATGTTTCATCTGGCTCTGAGGAAGCCGTTCCCCATGAAAAAATATTCACCAAGTATTTCCATGACAGCAAGATATATATTAAATCGACCGCGAAATACTATTTTATCTGCAATCTTCAAAAAGGGGGATGCTTACGCATCTATTTTAAGACCGCCGGTGTGGCTTTTGATTCTGGATACGTTCTTCTTCGGAAAAATATTTTGGCCATAAATAACTGGATCGACTTTAACAATTCAATCGAAGTGCTGGACAACCACCTGAAAGTGGAAGGGGTCTTCCATAAAATGATGAGCAGAACGCCTTCCCCTTTGTGGCATGTTTTGCTCCGTGCTACAACATTTCTTCTGGGGAAGAGAGTTCTGCCCTACTTGAAAAAGCATTTTATCTTAAGGAAAAATCCGATTGATGTGCGTTTTAAAAGGGAGATTAACATTGAAGCGGAAGTCGTCAGGGTAAACGACTGCATTTCATCGGCCAGTGGCGATCCGTTCGATTTATATGAATCCGACACCCTGACGTACCGCTATGTAGCGCCGACCAATTACTTCGATGAAATTGAACTCATTGAAAAGCAGAGCGGAAGTAAACTGGTCGGGCATTCGATCAGGAAAATTTCGCTCGAAAAATCCTTTCATGATAAGTCTTCCGGGACAATAAACAGGGTCCTGAGATGAGATCTGTTGATAAAATGCTTGAAGATAATCCCATGCGCTACAATTTACATGTGAGAGCAAGGGAGCCATTTATTCGGGATGCTTTGCAGGCAGTTTCCAACCGAGAAGGTCGGTTGCTTGATGTCGGCTGCGGAATCGGGTATTTTAGCTCTGTTATTTCCGAGTGTGGAAATTCTGTTGTTGCTTTGGATATTGATTTCCAAAGCGTTTCCACAGTTTCAAACATGGTTGTAACACAAACAGAGCAAAACGGCGATATTCGATGTGTTGTTGGGAACGGAGCGGAACTCCCTTTTAAGGATGGATCCTTTGATGTTGTTTTGGCCTCAGAAACAATTGAGCATGTTGAAAACGATGATGAGATGCTCGCCGGTATTTGGAGAATTTTGAAAAGTGAGGGAATGTTAATACTTACGACGGTTTGCCTTGATGGTTTGTTGCCCGTGAGTGACTTCATGCATAAGGATGGACATGAAAAACATTATAAAATTGGATATAAAAAAGATGAAATTGTCAATCTCCTTATACGGAACGGATTCGTGACAGATAGCATTCAATATGCTTTTTTCGGATTAAGCAGGCTCATTATGGAACTAAGTAAAATGGGTTACAGGGTTAAGGGCGGCAAATACCAATCTCAAAATGATATTTTCAAGGTGACGGACAGTCTCTTTTTTCGCATATATAAATTTTTTTTTCCAGCACTTCTCTATATCAATAAGCTGGACTCTTTTTTAGCCAGGTATTTCAAGGGCGATATCATAATCATGACAGCTAGAAGACAATGACGGCTTCGTTGGTTTTTAAAGAAAATGAGAGGAAATCCGACCATAGAACCGGCTCGCTTGGCATTTGAAGATTTGAGGAGAAAGGTCATCGGTGCAGGGCTTTGTACCCACTGTGGCACATGTGTGGGGTGCTGTCCGGTCGATGCTATCAGTGTCGGAGATGTATTGTCCACATGTATACCACAGCTGGTGGACAACTGTATTTCCTGTGGTCTTTGTAGTCAGGTATGCCCAGGATTGCATTTTGATTTTTCTGAAGACGGCTACCAGGCACCAAATGCCGAACATGATCCTTTGGTTGGGCCATACCGCAAGTTTTTTGTTGGGCATGCCTCTGATCTAGATCTGCGATACCAAGGTGCAAGCGGGGGGGTTGTGACGGCTTTTCTTACTCAACTTCTCGAACAAGCCATTGTGGACGGTGCAGTTGTGCTGGATTTTTCACAGGACAGGCGGTGGGAACCAAAAATCAGACTTGCGACCAGGAGATCTGAAATTTTAGCTGCATCCCAGAGCAAATATTTCATCTATCCTCAAAACGCAGCCATCAAGAAACTCAAAGAGTCCAGCCTTACCAGGGTTGCCTATGTTGCCTTGCCATGTCAAATTCGAGGGCTCCGAAAGGCTATACAACAGAAAGTGGCTGGTACAGAGAAGATCAAAGTCGTTGTAGGCCTCTATTGTGGGAACAATCTTTACTACGACGCCACTGCCAGTCTCTACAAGAGATTCGGCATCAGGGATTTGAATTCCATCCACAGGATCGCATACAGGGAGGGTCCCCATCCCGGCAGTTTCGTTGTGTTTAAGAAAGATGGCGGAAGCCACGCTGTCGATAAGTTCACATTTAACTATCTCTCTTTCTTCTATACACCTCTTCGTTGCCTATTTTGCACGGATCAAACGAGCGAACTATCAGACATTTCTGTCGGGGATGCATGGCGCGGTGTGTTCCGCGAGAGCGAGTCTAAAGGCGATTCCGTTGTCATTGTAAGGGATCCAGAGCTGCTGAAGCTGATTGATTCAGGAGGATCTAAATCTTTTTACAAACTTGAAGAAAAGGGACGAAACGAGTCCATCCGGATGCATGCCAATGTTTTGGACAATAAGAAAACCGGAGCTCCTGTACGTATGCGCATATGGCGTTGGGCCGGAAAGGAAATTCCGGTCTACAAGGGTGACGGCCAGAGAACTCCTTTGAAGAGATATTTCTATGAGGCCGGGAATTTAGTTCTAATCTTACTCTGCGCAAAAGGCTTTTCGAGACGCCTCGTCAACAAGGTTCCTTTGTTCCTACTGAGGCCACTGTTGACATTTGTCAGGGGAACCTGGCGGAAGAGGAGCGCCAAAAATATTAAAAATATTTAAAGATCATGTATTTTAGGAACCAGAAGAATTATTACTTCTACTTGGCAGCTATATTGTTGGTGGGAGGCTTTCTCAGGCTCAACAATATCGGCGAGGTCGGACTCAATCATTATGACTCGGCTTACTACGCCAATATAGCAAAGACCCCTATCTTCGCAGCGAAATGGCTCCTGAGTGAAGAAGCAGGCGGAAACTCGATCCAAGATCTCGGGGATTATCTTAAAAGCAGAGGATGTGGTGTAAATATTATTAAACCGGGGCATGTTTTTCTGATATCCCTAAGCTTTCTACTGTTCGGGATTTACGATTATGCAGTGGTGCTTGTTTCAGCCATATGTGGTCTGGGGGTCATCGTTGTCACATTCATGATTGGAAAAAGATTGTTCGATCAGGGTGTGGGACTTGTCGGGGCAACAATTGTCGCTGTATCCGGACAACAGGTCATTTTTTCGAGAACCGGATGGCCCCAAATGGATACGGTTCTCATCTTCTGTGTTTCATTTTTGCTTTTTTGGTCATGGATGCTTGATACGAGTAGGAGAAAGCATTTCGTCTTTTCGGCGATTCTGTCAGGAAGCCTCCTTCTTTTTCATCAGAGCGTTTATTTGGTGCTTGCCCCTTTGCTATTAGCAATTTTTCTGGTTAAATCGGAAAGAAAAAACCATAAATGGCGGCACAGGGTAAAGGATTTTATATATTACCTCCTGATTATGTTGGCCGTTTTTTCGACCGCCCAGATCGTGGTTTGGGCGATTAATTCTATAAATCCAAGCGGAGGAATGGATTTACTTGGAAGAAATGCCGGCAGAATAAGGAGTGGTGCTTTTGATCGTTGGGGAATATCAATTGATAAGCTTTTGTTTTATCCTCAAATGTTCTGGAAACTTGAAGGACCGGCAGTCGCAACTCTTATACCCGTTTCCATGATTTTCATTTTGTGGAAAGCTTTCAAGACATGGAAAATGAAGTACGTGCATTTAGGGATGCTAACCAGTTTTCCTTTGGTATTTTGGATTTTAAACTACACAACCCTCAAAGCCATTCAAGTTTGCATGCCTTTTGTTGCTGTTGGCATCGGCGTTTTTCTGATTGCGGCGCTCAGAGCGGCAAGTGAACACTGGGAGAAAAATTCAAAAACAATTCGTTCTGCGGCGCTTGCCGGGTTAGTGATATTTTTTCTATTGTCCGGTTTTATCAAATCATATCCAATTCTGGACTTGCGGTCCAACTACAAAATTGCTGTGGACAAGCTTGTTGACTACATGAAAATAGAAGGCGGGAATTTCAGCGTAAAACAAGAAAATCTCTGGACAATAATGGCATTCTATGTGGGGAATAAGATTGACGCGGTAGGTAATAGTTTCAAAGGTAATTTCTTTTTCCATGATTTTAAAGATAAGAGCGATTACAGAATAATTGATTGGCGGCAATTTGTTCCAGGTAAAGCTGATATCGATGCGCTGATCAAAACCGTAAATGAAAACGAGGCAATCATTGACCTGAACAACAATGAAAAACCCTTCCCCTTGTGGAACTACCATAGGTATTATGACATAAACAGAATCCCATCCCTCTTTGAGAAATATCCTGAAGCTGGAAGAATTCTTGTCTATGATTTGAGGAAGGATAAAAATGGCCATAGAAGGGAATAAGGATTGGCATCGAAGATAATTTATATTGTCGGGGGCGGGCATAGTGGATCAACACTATTGGACATGTTGATCGGTAGTTGTGAAGAAGTGGTCAGTTTGGGCGAGGTCTATTTTTTCAACAGCTACAATAGCAATGATTTTGACCCAAAATTGTATTTGGTGCGTCAAAGGGATTGTACCTGTGGAAAAGCATTTTCAAAATGTGAATTTTGGGAATATATTAGAAAGAAGCTCGGTCGGGAAATAAACATTCCTAGAAAGGTTACATTAAATGAGACGGCGAAAACAGCATGGAATATGTGTTCACCTTGGTCCAGACGCTTTTTGTTTCCGCTCAGCCGAGGAGATGATCGCGCTTTTTTTGAAGCAGTCGATAGTACTTTGTATGAAAGAGGGTCGAAACACAAATATTTGGTTGATTCATCCAAGGATCCCAGGCGCCTTGTAAGAATTGTTCAGTCTCTCGGGGCGGATCGCATTAAGGCCATTCATCTCGTTCGTGATGGAAGAGGCTATGCAGCGAGCTATAACAGTCGCAGTAAGAAAAGAGTTGCCAAGTGGGGACTAAAGCCGCAAAGCGCAGTTGCCTGCGCGGTAAGATGGGCATGCTTTAATCTTGCAACCCGCATATATCTGAAAAAGGTCAGTATTGACTGTATGCACATAAGTTACGACCTTTTTTGTCAACATCCAGCTAAATATATCACGCAATTGAACGATTGGCTCCAAATTGATGTCCCCAAGGATTATGCGCGGGGAATAGGAGACACCTTATACCACAATATTCATGGAAATTTGTTGAAATTCGAAAAGTTAGATGCCATCAAACATGATGATTCATGGCGGGAGGAGCTATCTCCCTTAAAAAAGCTGGTTTTGTCGACCATGGTCTACCCCTTCAACGTACGATGGGTTATGCACGATGACGTTTCAAGAATAGCGAATTGAATGACCAATTGCAGCTGAAGTTGCCGCTGGAATTATTTGGGCGATTCAAGATGGTGTTTCAGTAGAGCTATATTTTGGGTGAGAATTCAAAACCTAGAGTAGGGAGGTTGGGTGCTGTTGTTCGTTTCTTCCTGGTGTTGGGTTTTATGTGGATTATTTTGTCTTGTGTTGGCGGAGACAAGATCATTGAGCAGATTGAAAAGGCCGACATAAGCTTTATTGCCCTCGGAGTTTTATCCTTTACGGCAAGCATTTTTACAAACACTTACAGGTTGGGTGTTCTTTTAAATTTTCACAATTCACATGTGGGATATTTTAGACTGTTGGCGATTAATTTTGTGGGCCTCTTTTTTAGTCTTTTCCTGCCGGGAAGGACCGGAGGTGATGTGGTAAGAGGGTATTTTCTTTCTAAAAGCTCTTTGGAACTAAGCAAGATAATCGGAACCATGATGACTTGGCGTTTTGTTGGAATATTTGCCATGATTCTCATTGGGTGGGTCAGCGCCTTATTAAGTTATCCAACCTTAAAGGATGCCACCTATGTGCTGTTTACTACGGGCCTTTTGTGTATTTTTATTGCGGTCGTCATGGTGCTGGTGAATGGGAAACTCCTGAATAAATTTGAATCTGCCAATTCAGCCGTCCAAAAGAAAAATCGATTTGGTCGAATAAAAGGAATCCTGAAACAGGCATACCACGACACGGCAGTGTTTAAACATCAGCATAGATTGCTTTTGTTTAATACGGTTCTGGCTTGCGTTTCAAACAGCTTAATACTGGGAACCTGGTATTTTGTGTCGCGTGCAGCAAATTGGAATATTTCCATGTGGTATATTCTTATGTTTATACCAATCATCTCCTTGCTTCAAATGATGCCTGTTTCGCTAAATGGAATAGGGGTAAGGGAAGGTGCTGCTATTGTAGTATTTGGATCGGTAGGTGTAGTTCAGGAATCTGCTGTCAGCGTGGCGATGTTTTTCTCCGGGATAAGTATTTTAGTATCTTTATCGGGTGGGATAGTTTATGCGTTCTACAGACACAAACGGTTGACATGTGGGGGATGTGAGTGAACATCATAATGATATGAGGGGAACCGAACCAGGCAGAGAAGCCAGAGATCGCCGTTTGTTCAATAAAATTAGCAAGGAGTATGCCCAAAAAGACGTTGTTTTTTCCTCGCGAATAGCCCGGGAAAAGCGGCTTTTGAAAATCGTCAACCCGGTTCTTGAGAAATACGGCCATTTAGGAACCATTGTGGACATCGGTTGCGGAGCAGGTGCTGCTGCTCGGGTCCTGTCTGGTAAATATGGTAGGTATTTCGGCATCGACCATTCGGAGGGCTTGATTGCTGTTGCCGGAGTCGATAGCAAAGGAAGTGATAATGCGGAATTTATAGTTGGCGATATAAAAGAAGTCCCTATCCGTGAGAGTATTGCAGACACTATTTTAGCAGTTGGCGTATTTCATCATATGTCGTTCTTAGATGACGTTATTGATAAAGTTAGATGGATAGCAAAACCCGGTGCTTATCTTGTTGGCATTGAACCTGTTCGCGTGAATCCGATTGTCCAATCTTTGAGATGGGTGAGGGGCTTCTGTGATTCCGCTTATTCGAAAGAGCAGCACTTTTTCACCATGAAGGAGCTGACTGGTCTTCTGGTATCGCATGGAGTGAATCAGCCGGTGCTTCGTTATTATGGTGTTTTTGCACCTCCCTTTGAAAAAGTTGTCATTAAACCGGAGGCTGTTGTTAAGAGAATTTTTCCAATTGCCAGTATGCTTGACAATTTTATTTCAGAAAAAATGCCGTGGTTGCTTAGAATTGCGGCATGGGATGTTGTGTTTGAAGGAAAAATAATTAAATAGGCGGGAGAAGGGTTCAATGCAGGGGAGAAGAGATGGCTGACCGGAATATTATGGGTGTCAGCGTGGTGATGCCGGTTTATAACGAAGAAAGCCACGTTGGGCTTGTTGTCGAAGAGCTTAAAAAAACATTGTCCGGCATGAAGATTGAATTTGAGGTGCTGGTTGTCGATGATGGTTCAAAAGACAAAACAACGGAAAAGATTGCAGATGCCGGTGTGACGTTGATACGTCATCCCTACAACATGGGGTATGGAGCCGCATTGAAGACAGGCATCAGGCACTCAAAATTTGAACGAATCGCAATTATTGACGGGGATGGAACCTACCCGCCTGTCGCTCTTAGGGCACTGCTGGAGCAAGGCGATCAATTTGATATGGTTGTAGCCGCAAGAACGGGTCAAGACGTACATATTCCATTGATAAGGCGACCGGCGAAGTGGTTTCTTACGAAATTAGCCATTTTTTTGAGTGGAAGAAGAATCCCTGACCTTAACTCAGGGCTCAGAGTCTTCAAAAAAAAGTCTTTGCTCTCTTTCATAAACTTATTGCCTGACGGATTCTCGTTTACCACTACAATCTCCATAGCGATGTTGTCGCAGAATTACCTCGTAAAATATATTGCCACTGACTATTTAAAGAGGGCGGGAAGGTCCAAGATTCGGCCGATTAGAGACACTGTTGGTTTCTTTTCGCTGATAATCAGGATGGTTCTTTACTTCAACCCGCTGAAGGTTTTTATTCCATTGAGTGCATTTCTCTTGTTCTGTGATTTAGGAAAAATCATATACGACATTATTCGTTTCAATTGGCACATTGCCACGTCCACTATTTTACTCGGCGTGGTAGGCTTTAATACGCTGATTATAGGTTTAATAGCTGATATGATTGCGAGCATGAGAAAGCATGTTGAGTGAAAATACATAGGGAGAGCGCCCTTTTATTTGTCAATGGTCTCTCATAGCACCAAAATATTAGGTTTCCTCCTTGGCTTCTTTTCATTGAGACTTGCTTTTGCATATTTTCTGGGGTGGTCTGCCCCGATAGGAGACGGGGGTTCTTATAACGCTTATGCTTTAGCCATCCTGAGGGATCCAGACTGGCTTCTTCGTCCCGACTTCCTCGGTAATTCCCGGGCACCCGGGTATCCCTGCTTTCTTGCCGCCATTTATTCAATATTTGGGGACAATAAGTTTTTTGTCGTATATGTTTTTCAATCTTTTCTGAATACTCTGACCGTCTATTATATTTACCGGATCTCTCGGCTTTTGCTTGACAGGAATACGGCTATTGCAGCACTTCTCTGGTCCGGGTTCAACATTTTTTTTATTTGGAACGTGAGGACGATTCTCAGAGAAACATTGGTTTGCTTTCTGCTCATTTTCTCCTTTTTTCATCTGTGGTTGGTTTTTACCAAGCCTAATGGTGATTGGCTGAAAAATGGCAACTTTTGGCTATTTGTGGCTGGCTTTACGTTCTTGCTTCACACTGATCCAAGATACTTCTTTTATTTACCCTTTTTGTTGATACTGTTTGCCGTCTATCTCGGTTTCTATTCAGGCCTTAAGCAATATATATGGTTTATCGTGATCACTGGGTGTTTGTTGGTTCCATGGACGGTAAGGAATTACCTGGCTTATGATGCACTGGTTCTTGTCAACACTCGCACTTTAGACTTAAGACCCAAATCGGAGAGAAAGAACACCTGGGAAAAACGTCGCTTAAGCCCGCTTACCGATGTTGGTGAAATCAGGCATGCAGAGGTAAATACGAACTATCCGTCTGAAGATGAAAGAATCTTGGTGAAGCAGGGTCTTAATCCCAATCAGCGGGGAGAGGAAGAAATAGCTGCCATTCAAAAAGATATATATCCGGTTTCGGGCTTTTGGGAGAGGAAGGTGTTCTGGTTTCTGGAATTTTGGCGTATAGCCAGGTTCAGTGCTGATTATTTCCCGTTCCCCGATGCAAGGTTTCAAGGGCGATGGTCCTTCAGACACAACTTGGCAGGGATACTGTGTTTGGGAGTGCTTTTGCCATTTATGCTAGTCGGTATTTTTCATATGATCAAGGAGAGGAATCGGGCTTTGGTATTTCTGGTTTTTCCTATTTTTGTCCAAACACTGTTACATGTTTTGTTATGGGGAAGGTACCGGTATCGTGTTCCGATTGATGGCTTTATCATTATTCTGGGATGCTATGGCATTACTGAAACCTATGACAGAATCAAGAAAACGGAATTTGGAAAAATCATATCAAAACTTCGGGCCCAGCCAAATCGTTATTCCCCAGGGATTAACCGAAAATAAAATAACTATGAAAGAGTATGCTGTGGGGGGCAGCGATGTCTTGCGCAGCCGGAGGCATACCCACTGTATATTGTAATGATATGGTGGGAATAAACCGTAGTATATGGATGAAATAACATTTACATGATATCAAAGATGTTTAGAAAAGGTAAAAATGGAAAAGAGAAGCAATGAAGTTTACTGGCCCCCAGATGAAAAGGTGGTGGGAATATTAGGCCTTGCTCCCCAGGCCACATATGATTTCTATCGCAAGTTTGTTAAAGCCAATCCTGCTGAAAAAGATTGGCAATACGTCAGGGTTATCATAGATGTGAATACAAAAATTCCCAGCAGGGGGAGATGCCTGGAACTAGGTGAGACAAGTCCCGTACCTCACATGCGACAAGCAATTCTGAACCTGAAAAAAGCAGGAGCGGACTTTGTTGTGATTCCATGCAATACCGCTCATTATTTTTACGATGATGTTGTCAAAGGCTTGGGTGTTCCGGTTATTAACATAATTGCCGAAACATACAGGCATATCATGAAAAGCCATCCTAAAATTCAGTGCTTGGGATTGCTTGCTTCCGAAAACACCATCAAATTTGATCTTTATGAGGCATATTTCGACCAATCGAAGGTTAAAATACTCACGCCTGAGGCAGGACAAGATATAGTTAATCATGCAATTGAGACGGTTAAAGTAGGTAACCTGGGTGTTGAAACAAAAGATTCTATAAGGAAGGTTTGTAAAGATCTTATTAAAAGAGGCGCAGAAGGGATCGTATTGGGCTGTACTGAAATTTCACTGATTCTAGACAAGTATGAACTTGATGTGCCAATTTACGATTCAAATGAGATTTTGGCGGGAGCTGCTGTCCGGGAAGCTCAAACTGATAATGGGGGATAGGAAATAATGAGTACTGAGACTGCTGTAATTCTTGCAGCCGGAAAAGGTGAAAGGATGATGCCGTTAACCAAGAACCAGCCGAAATGCATGGTTGACTTCGGTGGTATTCCGGTCATCACAAAAGTCATATATCAATTGGCTTTTTGTGGCGTTAAGAATATTGTCGTGGTTGTAGGATACCAAAAAGATACAGTCATAAGTGAATTGAGACGGATAAGAGGCGTGAACATCGACATTATTGAAAATGACAGATTTGCCGAAGATACGAATATCCTTTCATTATATCTGGGAATTAATCGGATAACGAAATCTTTTATTTTAATTGAAGCTGATACTGTTTTTGATGATGACTTAATTGCGCATTTAACGAGCGACATCTTCGATAAGAAATCGGTGTGGTTTACGAACGGACTATTTAATGAACAACAATATGGCGGCATATTGAAATCTGATTCTGAAGGAAATGTGCTTGACATACGTATTGTTACCGATTTCCAGGAACAATACAGGGGCTATCAGAAACTGACAGGCGTCATGAGGGTTGATGAAAGGCAAATAGAAACCTTCAGGGCCCTGTTAAAACAATACGCTGCAAATACAATTCGACAATACTACCTGGTGCCATGGATACAAAACTTGCCGTCACTCCCGGCCATTGGGGCCGATATATCCGCTTTTAGCTTCGCAACATTCAACAAAATGGAGGAATATCAGGACATTATTAGGCATCGCACCTTTCTGTCTGAGTACCAAAGCAACGGAATTCACTTGATAAGCGTTGACAAACTGAAGCACATCGAAGGTTTCAGCAGCAAAAAGGTGGAAAATCTGACCCGGAAAATTCTGCAAGACGGCAGGTGGACCAGACCGATATGTGTTGAGAAAAACCATTGGCTCGTACTGGATGGACAACATCGTCTGGAAGTCGCCAAACATATGGGGTTCAAATACATCCCGTCCATGTTATTCAACTACTGCGATGTCAAGTTTTGGTCCCTGCGGGACAATCATGAGGTCTCCATTGGACTGGTATGCGAAAAGGCCCTGTCGGGCGATATTTATCCCTACAAGACAGTAAAGCATGATTTTGTCATACCGATACAGCCATGCGATTTTCGAATAAGTGAACTGGAGAGTTTCAAAGACTGCAAAATAAACGGAGATTGAATATTGTGAAAGTCATTATCCTAGCGGCCGGCCAGGGCTTTCAATTGGACGGCTTTAACAAAGTATTGTTGAAGGACCCCTCCAGGAATAAGACCATTCTCGACCTGTACCTAGAAATGTTTCAAGCGGACCGGGTAACAGTGGTAGTGGGCTACAGTGCAATCACCATCATGAACGAGTACCCCAATTTGGATTATGTTTACAATCCCTTGTGGAGGACGACCGGCAGCAGCTACAGCCTGAGTCTCGCACTGGATAACTCGGAGTGCCTGATTCTGCCCTCCGACCTCTTCCTTGACATGGAGATCATTCAACTCCTGATGGACGGTCCCAAGAATTGCGTGCTGGTCGCCAATAACGAGAACCGGACCATCAATTCCGCAAACTGCACCGTTGAAAACGGTCGAATTACATCAATCTACCAAGGATCCAAAAAGGGATGGGACCCTGAAATTATGGGCGTTTACAAAATATCCGACAGGGAACTCATCAGGAAATGGAAAGAAAGCTGCTTTCATAACAAGGACTTGTTCGCTGCTCAGAATCTCCCCATATCGGATTTTGATATCTTCGCCCTCGACAAGGGCAATCATTTTCTTCATGAAATTAACACACCTCTTGATTATATCAATTTTCTCCGGCTCACAAGATGAATAAGGAAACCGTAAGATGGATGTCAGGTCTGTTACCATAAGTTTGAATCTTGAAGACATACGGAACGATTTTATAACCGAAGCAATATCCGCTTTTCTCTCCGACATAGAAGACAGGTTCACGGAGAGCGGAATTATGATAAGAACCCGGCGGATCAACCTCATTCCCCTCAATACCGGGTTTGATTTATTCAATGAGCATACGCTGCTCGGCACTATAGAGAAAGCTTCCGACATAAGCAAACTGAGCGGGGTTAGGTGGATCAACGTACCATTTGATCTGGTGGATTCGAATGGGCCGGTAAGTGAAAGCATAATGGAAACCGCCTTTCACATCATAAACCGGTATCCTAATTTATTTGTCAATTTTATTGTTGCGAATGACAACAGGATCAATTATCAGGCCATTATAGAGGCTAGCAAGTTCATCAAGCAGGTCTCGGGCATCGGAAGTCACGGGTACAACAATTTCCGCGTCGGCGTTTCATGCAACCCCAGGCCGGACACACCGTTTTTCCCATTCACCTACAGCTCAGGCTCTCTGGGATTTTCCCTGGCCCTTGAGATGCCCAAATACTTCTATGACGTTATTTCAAAAAACAGGGACAGGGGCATCGCTTTTATCAGAGAGCAGATCATAGAGAGCATCGTTCCGGAACTTGTATACTTCGACCGAGAATCAAGGGGACTTGCCGAGGCACACGGACTCAGATACAACGGTATAGATACGTCACTTGCCCCTTTCAAGGAGCCCGGGAGCAGTGTGGCGGAACTGATCGAATTGCTGGGCGCTGATATTTTCGGTGGAAACGGCACGCTGTTCTTTACATCATATTTGACAGACATCCTCAAAATCGCAAGGAGGGAAAGCAGAATCAGGGAAACCGGCTTTGGCGGAGTCATGTACTCCCTTCTTGAAGACCCTGTACTGGGAAAAAGCAACAACCTGAATACATTTTCCATTGACTCGCTGATTTCCTATTCCTGTGTCTGCGGGTGTGGCCTCGACATGGTCCCCGTACCGGGGGATGTATTTGACGAAGAGATTGCATCCATTATATTGGATATAGCAGCCTTGTCCACGACACTGGACAAACCCCTCGGAGTGAGGATCCTTCCCATCCCCATGAAAAAGGAATATGAGCTGACCGCATTTGAAATGGACTTTATTTGCAATACCCGGATACAGAAGATGAAGTACCGTGTCTCTTGGCACGACATCTTTAAAAAAGGGCATTTTTTTTATAAGGACCTTGGGCGAGAATGATATACAATAGGCTTGATTATAGTAAGATCAAACATTTCTGGGACGAGAGGGCCAAGAGGGACAATTCGGTCGAAAACCCCGGCAACCTGGAGGACGATCCCGAATTAAACGAGATAAAAGTCGCCCTTGAAAAGGCAAAGATATTGGAATACATCACTCTTCACCCTGATATGTATTTGCTAGATCTTGGATCCGGTTCTTGTTTCTGGAGTATTTTTTTAGCAAAAAAGGTTAAGAGAGTTGTTGCTGTCGACTTTTCTAAAAACATGCTTGACCTGGGAGTTTTCGAGGCTGCCGGCAAAGGAACTACCAATATAGACTTTGTTCAAAGTTCCTGCCAGGAATTCGTTTCGAAAAGGACTTTCGACATTGTTTTCATTTCCGGCCTTTTCCTGTACTTGAACGATCCGGAGTTGGAAACCGCCATGTCTCGTATCTCGGGCTACGCCAGAGAAGGAACTCGCGTGTTGTTCAGGGACGGGACGGGTGTAAGGGAAAGATATGAGTTTAGGAACAGGTATTCCCCAGGCCTTAAAGCATATTACAGCGCGACATACAGGACCAGGGAGGACTTTATTAAACTATTCAGGTCCAAAGGCTTTGATCTGATCAAGGACGATGACATGTTTCCCGAAGGCTCGCCTCTGAACAAGTATCCTGAAACACGCCTCAGAATTTATCTTTTTAGCCGGAACACTTTGTACTAAATGGAAGGAATGATGAATAACGGAAACAATATTATTTGGATATTAGTAGATGCTATAGGAAATTATTCTTGTGAGGATGTTTCTTCTGAACTGGGAGATATAGGAAGAATGAAGTTCATGGATAGTTTTGCATCCGAAGGAGTTGACTTTTTAAACGCAATTACATCAGCTACATCGACATCGATGTCAATAAGCTCATTAATGAGTGGAATTAATGCATACAATTTAAGTCGAGATTTCGATTCCTTCCTATATGATAGACAACAATATGATACTCTATGCGAGGTGCTGAAGAGGAACGATTACAATGTCTATTCTATTTCCTTTGCCATTGACCTGCGGTACGTTTTTAAGGGGATTGTACATCATGTGCCCCGAAAGTACTGGCCTAAAAAATGTGATCCGATAAAAGCCTGGGAAAACGTAGATGTTGATAGAATATTAGATAATTTGTTACCTGACCTAAAACAGCCATTTTTCCTCTTTCTTCATTATAACGGACGTAGGGACGCAATGATTGAAGAAAGATTAGTGAAGGCAAAGAATAAATTGAGCAACGTTTCCGAAGATTGCAAAACGATCTGGATAATATGCTCTGATCATGGAATGCCTAAACTATGGCGTGAAGGATTTGTAGAAAAGAAAGAAAATGGTAAGGATCTATTTCGTTCTCATGATCTATTTATGACAGATGATAATATACGTATTCCTCTTATTTTTAAATATCCTTCTTGTCCGACAAAAGAGATAGAAACAATGGTTGGTTCTGTAGATATATTCCCCACACTATTAGATCTGGTTGGTATATATGAAGAATATTTGGCTGATCAGCGGGCAAACGACTTAAGCGGATTTAGTCTATTGCCCTTGATCAACGGTAAAATGCCGAATTATTTAACAGAAAGATATATAAGGACGGATACCAGGTATATCGCCCAAGCTAATCGCATGACTTCGATAAGAAATCAAAATTATAAATACATTTTCAATTCTAATTCCGTATTCGGCGAAGAAGAGCTTTTTTATGACTTAAAAAATGATCCGTCCGAATTGACCAACACTGTTCATGACAGCCGATATAGCGTCGCTATCGAAAAGCATAAGGAGCATTTCAGGAGAAGTGGAGTAGAAGCGTTTATCTTCCAAGAAAAATATCTGCATAAGAAGTTTGAAGAAATTGTTTCACGAAAGTTGTCGAATAAAAAACATTCTAATTTGAAAGAAGTTCTTATTTACGTAGATAGCTTAGGGGCATTTAATTCTTTCGTAAAACAAATAGTTGAAAAGTCTTTTCCGGCGGTAAAAGTCAAAGTCGTTAGCGACGTTGATCACTTCAAAGGAAACGGCGTACCTCCTGAAAACGTATTGGGTATATATTTCATTGATAAAAATAAGATTAAAAGAAAACCCAAATTAGGGAGTTATATCGCAAACGTGATTTATCTGGACTTAAATTTTGATACTGTCTATGATTTGAGGTTTAGAATTAGTCGGCTCTTTATATTACTAAAAAAGATCTATTCGCGAAGGGTATTTTATTTTTATTCAACTTCCGCTGTTAAAAAGAAAATAGCGCGAATGTTAGAAGGATACCAAAGGAATTAAAACTTTATCGGGTAGATTTAGGAATTTTATTATATTATAGCACATGAACTAGTAAGGGAACGCGTTGGTTATGAAAAAAAACTTAATGAAGATATTGGTCTGTCCAGAGGATAAAGGCAATTTAGATTTAGAAATTATAGAGGGATCCGAAAAAGAAATTAGGGAGGGTATCCTAACCTGTGAGGAATGTAGAAAACAGTATAAAATAGTACATGGGGTTCCGCGATTTGTTTCTTCAGATAATTATGTCGGTAATTTCGGATATCAGTGGAATATGCACAGGCTAACTCAATTAGATGATTCAAATAGCAAAATTTCTGAAAATACACTGAAAACGAAAACGTCATTAGCATCTGAAGATGTGAAGGATAAGCTACTGTTAGATGCAGGTTGCGGGATGGGAAGGTTTAGTGATGTAGTTAGCAGGTGGGGAGGGGAGGTGGTAGGTGTTGACCTCAGTACTGCTGTTGATGCTGCCTATCAAAACTTAGGCCAACGCGACAACGTTAACATTATCCAGGCCAATATCTATGCACTTCCCTTTAAAGAAGAGACATTTGACATTATCTTCAGCATCGGTGTGCTGATGACGACTCCTGATTGCAAAAAGGCATTTATGCAATTGCCTAAATTATTGAAGCAAAATGGCAAAGTCGTTATATGGATATATTCTAAGCACGCATATTCCGGAATTGATTCAAAGGTAAGATTTTTATATAGAAAGGTAACAAAAAATCTGCCTTTCAGAATATTGTATTTTATCTGTCATATCATGGTGATCATTTCAACAGTAATAAAAAGGGGCGCTTTGGGCCGGCTGTTCCATTATCTGTTGCCGGGAATTATCTATCATGCGATTCCAAATACATCGTCTCAAAAAAAGTATAAGTGGAGAGTTTTGGACACTTTTGATTTCTACTCTCCAAAATACGTATCAACGCACTCCTATCCGGAAGTTTACTCCTGGTTTCGGGAAAGCCAACTTGGTAATATTGATTTGATAAATTATGATTTATCCATTTCCGGCGTAAGGAGAGATTAAGAACCGTTTCAATATAATTCTTGCACCTAATATAGGAATGCTTGCTACCTTGAGATAAAGATTCAGTGAAAACTACTGCCGAAAATATAAAAAAGCTTACAGACGTTGAGCACTGGAATAATTATTATAACTCGCAAATTAAAAATAAGCGGCAGTCCATAATAAATTTAAAAAGCTATATTTATATGCAGTTTGATGCGTTTTTCAGTGAACTTTTCAAAAAGCCTTCTTTAAATAGAAATATGAGCATCTTAGAACTCGGCTGTGGGAATTCAAAATGGCTGCCATATTTCAAAAAAAGATTTGGATTTGATGTTTATGGTATTGATTATTCATCAAAAGGAGTTGAGTTAGCTAAGAAAAATTTAGAAATAAATGGATTGAATGGCGGAATATTTCTTTCAGATATGCTGAACCCTCGGCATAATGATAAAAAATTTGATGTTGTTGTATCGTTTGGTTTAATTGAGCATTTTAATGATACACGTATAATCTTAGAAAAACAGTCGGATTATGTGAAAAAGAATGGCCTGTTAATAGGTGTTGTTCCCAATCTTTTGGGGATCAATGGAAAATTTTCTTATTTTCTGCAAAGGGAACTTTACTTTAAACACAAAGTTATCTCCAGTGAGGATCTGAAAAGTGTGTTTAAGCAATGTGGCTACAGCGAACTGAAGTGTGAATATATTGGAATCTTTAATTTGGATGTAATTGATTGGAATAATTTATCTAATGTGCCGGATTTTTTTCGGAAACCGGTGAGAATGGTTGGAAAGATGCTTCAGCTGTTGGCCCGAAAACTTATAACAATGATAGGTATAAAATTCGAGTCAAAAGTTTTTTCACCCTATGTCATATGTGCCGGTACGAAGAAATATTAAGAAGCGTTTCGAGTATATCTCGTTCCATCCGCTGCAGAAAATCTAAATTTTATGTACTGCAGTACTTGAGACATGAAGGAGCTTAAATTGTCATGGTAAACGATTTCAACAAAGTTGCCGTACATAAAACGTCGACTTCCGAATATCCCCTTGACCCTCCATTTAATCCGTCTACAAGATATCCTGAATACCCCTTTAGTAAATTATCAAATACCAATGAGGTATATCACAGCGTTAGAGAGACCATAAGGATGCTTGGATTGGATAATGACAGATATGGTGCAACAAGTTGGAATCCATTCGGAGATATAATAAGACCGGGCGAAAAAGTTGTCATCAAAGCGACGTTAACTAATGATAGGAATTTATCCGGTGACAGCGCTTTGGCGGTTATAACCCATGGATCAGTGATTAGGCCTATAATTGATTACTGCTTAATCGCCGATGCCGGTGAAGTTGTTGTCTGTGATGGTCCTATCCCAAGAACAAATTTCGATATAATTTGTGAATTGACAGGTCTGAGAGATACAGTAAAAATCTTGAATCAATTGCACGAAAAAGAGATTGAGTTGGTTGACTTGAGAAATGAAGTTGAAGATTCAAATGATCTAGATATCAGTATCCAGAAAGGGGATAAAGCCGGATATATTGAGGTCGACCTCGGTTCAAATAGCGAGTTAAGCCCGATTTTAAATGACTGTTTAACTTTTGGAAGCGTCTCGAGTATCAGAAAAAGGAGATCTGAACCCCAAAAATTCCACAATACCCGTAATAATGTATACTCAATAGCACGGACCGTCTTAGACGCTGATGTAGTCATCAATATATCAAAACTAAAAACACATAGAAAAGTTGGGAACAGTTTAGGACTCAAAACTGTAGTTGGAATTGACAATAACAAATATCGGATACCACATTACCGATCTGGTATCGATGATATGCCACAGGACTTCATCAATAAAAAAATACGAAGAACATACAAAAGGTTAGTAAATAAGATACTAAAGAAGCTAAACTACAAAGGTGAACCCCATATTGTTGCTGGAAATTGGTATGGGAATGATACAGTTTGGAGGTCTGTTATCGACCTTAACAAAATACTTTTCTATGCTGACTCGAACGGCAAAATTCATGATCGCCCACAGAGGAAAATTTTTTCACTGATTGACGGTATTATAGGAGGAGAGAGATTCGGCCCGCTCGCTCCAAAAGAAAAAAAGACCGGTCTCATAATAGGTGGGGCTGATATTGCCGCCGTTGATGCAATTGCCAGTGCAATAATGGGATTCGATTATCGATCGATGCCAGTAATAAATAACACCTTTAATTTGAAAAAAAAGCCAATAAGTTTTGTAAAACCAGAAGATATTCAGGTTATTTCCAATAAAACGAAATATGAAAAAGGATTATCTTTAACGCGAAATGATAGTCTCAAATTTAGACCTACCGCAGGGTGGAAAAATCATATTGAATTGTCATGAGTATTAGAAAGTATATATTTTCTCTATCATATCGAAGGAGAAAGAGTAATATACCTCGATTGTTAAAATTTCTCGAAAATAGTCAATATTGGGAAGCTAAAAAGCTGCAGGAATATCAACTGAAACATATCAAAAAGCTTCTTTTACACGCATATCAAAACGTTCCTTATTATACAGAGCTGTTCGATAAAAATAAAATTGCTGTTGATAATTTTAAAAGCTTTGAAGATTTTAAACAAATTCCCTTTCTTACAAAAAAAGATATTAAGGAAAGATTTACTGATTTAATTGCCAGGAATCATCTTAATAATGAATGCATAGTTAATTACACAGGCGGTTCTACCGGTATCCCTACAAAATTCTATCAGGACAAATCATTTATCGAGTGGTCTGCCGGCGTAAGAATCAGAGGTTGGCTGCAAGTCCCGGGATACAATTTTTATAGTTCGAGAGCCATTATATGGGGCGCAGAGAGAGATATTAGGAGTGATTACAGCTTAAGGGAGAGACTGTATGACTTTGTTGTCAGAGGAGCCGTCAGACTTAATTGCTTCAATTTGTCGCCACAAAGAATAAAAGCTTTTTTGAAATGGTACAACTTGCTGACACCTTCACTCATCATTGGATATGTGTCGGGAATTGAACGTTTTTGTGATTTTGTTAAGAGGAACAATGCAAAAATACATGTACCTGGAGCCGTAGTTTTGTGTGCGGAGGGCGCAACTGAAGCCCAAAGGAATTACATAGAATCTGTTCTCGATGCTCCCACATACAATATGTATGGGGGACGTGAGGTTGGTTTGATAGCTATGGAATGTGAACACCATAGAGGTCTGCATACTGTAGCTGAAAATAATTTTGTCGAATTGTCACCAATCAACCTAAGTGGATACAAAAATGCAGGAGATTTAATTGTCACAAACCTCAATAACTATATTTTCCCTTTTATCCGCTATAAAATCGGAGATATAGGGGTGGCATCGCCATCAAGCGATTGTCCGTGCGGCAGAGGCCTGCCTCTTGTAGACAAGATTATTGGGCGGTCAGCAGATAATTTCGTCTTTAAAGATGGCCTGATAATTGCCGGCGAAATGTTCATTCACTTAATGAAAGAATATAATGTTGATAAATACCAATTCATTCAAGAGAGCATCGGTTTAATCAAGTTGAAAATCGTTCCAAATAAACATTTCAGGAAGGATGATATCGTTAAAATTAAAGACCGGTTTTCAAAGCACTTGCCAAAATATGTTGAACTATCGATTGAGTTAATCGACAATATTCCAAAAACTAAGACGGGAAAACTTAGGTTTGTTATATCAAGACTCCAATAAATTTATCAGGGGTACATTTAGGGGCCTGAAGAGCTATGGCCCAAGCTACAATCTAATAAATTCACAGAGAAGGACAATAATGGATTCAAGGTGGTTTTGGTTCAACCAAAAAAAGATATGAACGGTATAAAAAGGGGCAGGCTAGCGAAAAGGTTTAGAGATATTTCTGATCAGGATTTAAGCACATGTGGCGCTTATATTTTATCAATAAAGAAATAAATTCATCATGATGGGCAAGGCAAAAATTTGTTTTGTTGCATTAGACTGTTATCCAGTTTTAAGGTCCGATACTAGTGGGCATTTTGGCGGAGCACAAGTCCAGCAGGTCTTAATTGCTAAGGAACTTTTAAAAAGAGGATGTAATACAACATTTATCACGGCTAGCGTTTACCAGCAAGATGATGAAATTATTGATGGCATCAAGGTGTTGAAGGCATTTAATCCAAACGATGGTATCAGATTTATCCGTTTTATATTTCCAAGGCTGCTCGGAATCTGGAAAGCCTTGAAAAGTGCAGACGCTCAGATATACTATCAAAGATCGGCCGGATTCTTGACAGGGGTGGTTGGTGTATTTTGTAAATTAATGAGAAGAAGGTTCGTTTTTGCGACCTCGAGTGATTTTAATATAAATGGGGGCTTCAGCTCAACCGGTAAGAAGAAAGATACTGTTTCGTACCATTTGGGATTAAAACTCGCTGATAGAATTGTTGTGCAGTCAAGATATCAGAAAAAGTTACTGGAACATAATTATGGTCATTCCGGCAAAGTAATTCCGAATGTGATAGAAATATCTGATTTGGGCGAATTATGGGACAAAAGGGATTATGTTTTATGGGTAGGTAATCTATATAGAGTGAAACAACCGGAGCTGTTCATCAAATTAGCCGCAAGGTTGCCTGAACATCAATTCATGATTGCAGGCCGCATAAAAGGGGATGAGACATACCAGAAATATGTCAAAAAGTTAATCGATGATAATGCGAACCTGACTTATTTAGGTCCCGTACCCCACAATCAAGTCATAAAGCTATATGACAGAGCATATTGTCTGGTAAACACATCGAAATATGAAGGATTTCCCAATACATTTCTGGAAGCGTGGAGCCGAAAAACACCCGTTGTTTCAATGAACTCGAATCCGGACGGCATCATCACCGAATACGGGCTTGGGTATGTTGTAAATTCTCTGGATGACCTCACCGAGAAAACTATTCATATTATAGAAGAAGATAATGTTAGGAAAGAAATGGGAGAGAAAGGGTACAGCTACATTTTAAAAAACTGTAATATTGAAGATATCGCTGGGATGTATGATGCAATATTAAAGAAATTGAATGGCATTCGTTATGATGGAAAAGAATGCCTTTAAAAAAGACCGATTTTTCTCCTGAGATAATTGAAACCATGAATATCGTACAAAACAAAATAGACATTCAACAAATTTTCGGGGAGCTTTTTTTATTATTTATCCTATTAACGATAGGATATTCTTCAGCTCGGCTTTTAGAGAGCACCAGTATTTTTTATGTGATATCTATACAGATGGGTGTGTTACTTGCTATATATGCCTTCGTTAAAGAGGAATATGGAATTATTCCCCTGATAATTTTATTTCTGTTTTCTAATCTTGTTGCAAAAAATATGTATGGGATAAAAGCCCTAAATGCCATTAACCTAATTTATCTCGCAATTTTGGCTAAAATATTTCTTAACTTGATGCATACAAGTCGGACCTCGATTCCTAAGGTGAGCTTTCTGGCGCCGTTAATGATCTTCTTTATCCTAGAGGTAGTTGCTGGGGCAAGGTGCGCTACTGCTGAAAGGTTGCCAATGGATTTAAATCTATTTTTAACTTATTTCTTAAAACCGTTGCAATGCCTTTCGATAATTTTCATTGTTTTTTTTTCACTAAAAAGAGAGTCGAGCATAGAACGCATTTTCCTCTATATATCCATCGCAAGTATACTGGTATCTTGTTACTATATA
>JANQEN010000225.1 GCA_028278335.1 Chitinivibrionales bacterium
AACCGTATTTACACAAAAGAAATTCCAAAATCAAAGATGGCGCACCGGTTACAGAGAAAATATATAAAAGGTCGTCATTTGGACATTGTATTGGGAAGGAATATTGAAGTTCGCCCTCTTCGAGAACGATTGATTATCTATTATTTCAACCCCCAGATTCCTTCGTCACCCGGGGCTAGTCAAGGTTATACCCCTTCGGGTGAAAAGAAGTTTGGAGTGTGAAGTGCCTAAAGTGAGCAAAAGACGCCACCCCGCAATCGCCTTGTTCGCCTCAGGTTCAGACGCTCGCTAAACTCGTCTGCTGCGCAGACTCAGACAGCACCTCGCGTTTTTCTGAACCGTTCGGCGGTGCGATTGAAGGGGATAAAAAAAAACACAGTATTTTTCGACCTTTGACTTTGTACTTTCGACAATCATTTACTCTTTTGCGCCAGGGATACGGAAGGTGCGGAGCAGTGTTTTTGCGAAGCAAAAATACCGGAGCGAATGCGGAGCCTGGAGCAGCCCGACCTGAGCGCAGCGAAGGGAACCCCCAAATATATAAACAATAAAAAAATTGATGAAACTAATTATTCTTGATATCCGAAAAAATCAATCAGCTTCTGAATAACCGCAACATCCTCATCGGAAATATTCTGAAACTGGTACCCGCTTCCGTAAAAGTCGGCATAATATTTCTCGTCACTCCAAACACAGAGGGCATTAAATGTGATCTCTCGATCCTCGCCTTCCATCTCTTTGGGAAGCATCATGCGAAAGCTATAGATGATCCCCTCATCCTTGGGCTCCTTAGTCATGAGCTTGATACCCTCGGGCGCTATATCAACAACGTGTCCCACCAGTTCATCACTATCCTGCTTAAACACCAACAGATAGTAAATCAAGCGGATCCGTTTAAAACTTCTTTTATTTCGCATGGCCCACTCCATACTTAAAAGGTTTTAAGAAATGGTCCGCGCACCAGGGAGGGCAACCTCCACCACTTTGGGTAAAGTATGAAACACCTCCTGATACACCTGTTTGTAGCGATCTTTACCACCGGTTAATTGTAAACTCTGGGGCATGACCTTTTTGGCCTCTGCCACCATGAGTCGGGCGATGTTTTGGATGTCCCATTGTGCATGGGCATCTTCGCGAAGCCGGGATATATGATAGAGCTCGCGCGCATTAACGCGCATGAGCACGCGCTTACGATGGGCGTTTGTTAATAGGTAGGGCGCCACAAGTGGAGCACTTTGAGCAATAGTAGCACAGGCCTCTTCACTCTTTTGGACAACAGCTAAAAACTCCTCTTCCATGCCGATCTCTTTGATCGACTCAGGTATGGTAACCCCAAGAGTTGTGTTGTAAGGTTGGGCTGTTATGGTTGCCATACGATGTCGTTTAAGCTGACCAAAGCACGCCGAGGAAAGGCTGATAGAGTAGCTAAGATTCACAAATTCGAACTCCCTGAGCATGGAGTCGTAGAGCTGCATATTGCGCCAAGATGCCTTGAAGAGATTCTCCTGCTCAAGGGGGGAGAGGTTTTCTGCCCTTTTCTTGCACTCCTCATAGGGTTGATTGGATACAGCATGAAGAAGTGCTGCTGCAATTAAGGTGTCTGCATTAGGTGTATGCTCAACCAAGGTGACCTCTGCTGGTTGTTGCTCGGATGTTTGTTCGGTGGTTGGCAGTAGGTCCTGTGCTATGGTGGCAAGATCGCCATAGGTTTTCTGGTCACGGTCATTGGCTTGATGGAAGATCACAATTGAGGGAGCAACCTCCACGATCTGCTCGTAAAGTTTTTTTCCAAGATCTTGCACCTCCAACAGAGGATGGGAAGCAAAGCGGCGAAGCATAAGCTCGAGGTTTCGAGCATTGGTGGTGAGTCCCACCTGCGATTCGGTTGCAAGAGCCGTTACATAGCGAGCATCCTCCTTGGCCCAGCCTTCTAAGAGGCTTTTGTTTCTCTTTACCTTAGCAAGATCTGCGTGTTTTTCAAAGACATGCTTTTCTAAACGTTCATAAAGCGTGTGATAGGTCTTATTTTGCAAAGCAACTGTGTCAACATAAATCGACTCTAAATCAGTGCCTTTGATCTCCTCGGGAATAACATAATCTTTATCCAGGGTGATGTAACGCTGCGATTTTTCCGTGTAGGAGCAGAGTCGAAACTTTTCAAGCTCCTCCATGGCATAGCGGGAAAGTCCCACCACATCAATATTGAAAACCGCATGCTCTGCCACAGAGTGGTGTCCCATTTTGAAAATAATAGTGGAGTTGGATTTACGGGTTCTCTCTACCTCAGAACGGGCATCCTGTCGGATCTCATCAATGGGGCGGGGATCTCTACTGATACGAGCATAGGCAGCGGAAAGCACCTCCGGAGTGAGATCCGGTCTTTTTCCTCCCTGTTGTACCATATCACCAAGTACAGTTGTGTCAACATTATACCCTGCTAAATGTACCTTCATAGTTCTCTTTCCAATCCACTGTGGTATGACAAAATATCCTAGAAGATAATATTTATCATGACATCATAAAAAACAATGTTTTTAACCTAAAACCTAGGGATGGAATCCTTGTTTTCCTGCCAGCTGACCACAGGCCCCGCAGATGTCCCTGCCACGACTTTTGCGTACCGTTACCATAAGTCCCTTTTTAGAAAGGGCTTCAGCAAACTGGTCAATCTTGTTTTGAGAGGGACCTGCGACTGTTGTGTCTGTATTGGGATTGAGGGGGATTATATTGAGTTTGCAGGGAACGCCCTTTAATAATTTTGCCAGCGCAGCAACGGCTTCTCTGGTATCATTATCTCCCTTTACAGCCACATACTCAAAGGTGAGCGGCTGACCAATTACCCGGTGAAATCGAGTGCCAGCCTTGACAATTTCCTCAATTGGGTACTTTTTATTGATGGGCATGATCAGGTCGCGCTTTGCATTGGAATAGGTATTAAGGGAAATGGCCAAACCCACATTAAGGTGTGCTTGAATCAGCTTCTCTATGGCCGGAACGATTCCGGCAGTTGATACGGTTATTCGACGACCTCCAATACCAAAACAATCTTCATGCATGATAATTTTGAGGGCAGATAAAAAGATGTCGAAATTCAAGAGCGCCTCACCCATACCCATAAAGACAATGTTGGTTACCAATTTGTCATCCTGCTTTTGGAGATAGTCATTGGCAGCAATGAGCTGGCCCACGATCTCTGTTTGGGTCAAATTGCGGATAAAACCCAGTGTGCCGGTCTCGCAAAAACTGCAGCCCAAAGCGCAGCCTAGTTGTGACGAGACACAGAGGGTGCGTCGCTTGCCATCAATGAGAAGTACACTTTCAAAAACACCTTGGGGTGTAGAAAAGCCAAATTTGACCGCATCCTTATCCTTTGATTCTAAGCAGGCGATCTGTGAAAGCTTTTCCACATTAAATCGCTCAGCCCACAGTGCTCGCACCGATTTTGATATATTGGTCATGGCATCAAAGGTGTCCACCCGGTTAGAATATACCCAATAAAGTAGTTGTTTGAGTCGATAGGAAGGGTGACCCTCCTCTAAAAGCTGCTGCGAAAGAGCCTCTAAAGTAAGATCGGTAATTGGTGTTTTTTGTGGCATTGTTAAGTAAGTGTAGCAACGTAGACAGGCGAACTATTGCCAGTCAAAATCCCGACCATCAGGGTAGGTTACGGTTTTTCCTTCTAACCGAGTTTTTAGAATATCCAAGCCCTGGGAAACAATATCATCACGGGTGTCACCCATATTGCGGAAATAGACTTCCATCTCATTGGAGATGCGGGTGTAACATTTGTCTCCAATTATTTTATCACCAAGCTGGATTTCAATGGTGCTCTTCTCACCGTCAATAATCACATTCTTAATCCATCGTATACTCATACCATCTCCTTTTACCTGATATGCTTTGTGCAATCGACAGTTAGGTTTTCTCTTTTTTTATCTTAAGTAATTGAATTCGTGCCTTATGTGCATATACATCATTGGGATAGGTCACAATAATATCCTCAAAATACTTTTTTGCACTGTCCCTGTCTCCCTGAAGATAATTAATATATCCCTGATAATAGGATATGGCCACTGATTTTTCAAGTTTTGCCATCTGTTCTATAATAATAGAGGCTCGATCATACAGTTTGTGATGGATAAGTGATTCAATCAGGGGAAGAGCTACAAACAGAGCAACATCCTTTGACCAGTGGTTAGGATTAAAAGCAGCAAGCGATTTCTGCGGTACGCCAAGATAGACATGGTACTGCAAAGCACCCCAAAAAGCAAAGGCATCCGGTGCCTGCATAAGTCGCTCTGTTGCCAAACGATACTGCAAAAACTCGGCGGTATATGACCACGTCGGTGAAGTGCGGATTGGTTTAAGGCTATCAATATAGGAGGTCACGGAAAAAAGGTCACCACTAAAAGCAGCTGTCCTAATCTTCCATAAAAAGTTATCTGCCGCAGCATAGGTCCAGGCATTATCAAAGCGGGAAAAGGCTGTGGCAACAGCCTTAGCTTTTTTAACTGCCTCTGCAAAAAGATGCTGCCGCACAGAGAGGGTGTCGCGATATACAGATTGGGGCATTGCAGTAATCAAGCTATCAGCACGGTTAAATAAGTTGCTCTGTTGAAAGAGGGTTACAGCTTGGATTCTATTGTTGAGATGGGAAAGGTCCATGCGCTCAAGCCAAAGAAGGGCCTGTTTTTGGTTTGCAGTCTGAAGATAGGCATGGTGAAGAATGAGCGCGCACTCCTTTTTATCGCGCTCAGAGCTTAAAATCTCCCAAGCCTTAAGAGCTGGAGTGATTGCCTGTTTAAGGCGCTGCTTTCTAAAGAGCTTTTTTGCAATTGCATAGAGTCGCCCACTTTGGGAGATTTTGTTATTATCCAAAGTTAGGACTGCTGCCACCTCTTCATCGTAGAGTTCAAATCGTCCAAAGGTGTTGCTGAGCCATTTTGAAAAGGCAAGTGTGTCGAGCTCCAAATGAGTCAGCCGGCAATCCCGAAAGGTAAGCAGCGTCTTTTTTCTAATTGCAGGGGAGTCCGCATCAACCAATAATCTGGTTAGTTGACTCTGAGCCATGGTGATAAAGCTTTTATTCTGTTGGCAGATTTGACAGTACAGCTTCGCCGCAGGTGCGTATTCCTGTAATACACCCTTTATCTGAGCCCATTTAATTAGGTGGTACACATCCAATGCTGCAAGGCGCTCAAAATCAGAATAGAGCTGGTCTGCAAGTTGGTAGCGGCCTTTACGGGCCTCAGTATCGATCACCCGTTCAAAGGAGCCGTTGTGTAACTTCCAAAGGGTGATCACATCCGTAGCAATTTTTCCAAGAGTTATACTGCTAACTGTGGTGCAGATCGTATGTAAAAGCTCAGGACTAAATCGATCTGTGACTTGGCAATACTTTCGTATGAGAGTCATGACCTGCTTGTGATTGGTTGCTTTTCGATTTCTCGATACGACTCGCTGTAAAAAAGCTTGAAAGCAGAAGTCGTCCATACCTTCAAAGAGAGGTTTTTCAAGTAAGCTCTCTTTTTGATCCTCGGCTCGCAACTCCCAGGCTTGGTCTGTATAGGGACAACCCTGTGCCTGGCTGTCTAAAGCCGTCACACCGATAAGCAGAAGTATGAAAAGCAATCGATTCATTATATTAATTCCTAGCAGAGAGTCTGTTTCGAATTCGCAAGTGCAGCCGGCCAGGGCCACGATCTTCCTGATAGTTCCGCGCCCACTCTAAGGAGAGTATGCCCTGACGAATGGGAACGGCAATGCCAGCACCATAGCCAAAAAGCTCCTCTCGGGTTTCAGCGCTTAGCCGTATTGGTCCTGCAAAACCAATACCACCATCCATAAAAATATATAGCGACCCTTTTCTATTATAATAAAAGTGGTACTCACTCTGTACATAGGACACGTTAGTAAAGGGAAACTGGTTTTCCGCATACCCTCGGATGGAGCGATGCCCTCCCACACGATTCTGTTCAACTTCCTGGAGAGAGTCGCGTTTATTGAGTGTCACTGTGTTGGTCACAAATCGGCCTACCAAAGCCTGCTGTTTAAAGAGAGGGTAGTGCATGCCGGCAATAAAATCAAAACGCCACCGACTAAACCGGCCCTCTGCACGATCAGCAATACCAGTACCGGTCTTCAAATAAAGCTCACGGGAAAAGGCACCGGACATAAACTCCTCAGCCGTTCTTTTAAGGATAAGATCAAAGCCAATAAAATAGTCGGTTCGGTTTTTAACTATTGTTTCGTATCCTCGAACAGCTCCACCAGCTTGCCAAAGCCCCTTGAGCTGGGTCAACACCTCTAAGCCTCCGTGGAGGTAGCCAAAATCGTCATCATTGTTCTCTTTTTCTCCTTCATTGATCTCTAAACCAAAGGAGAGCTCGGTCATGATGGGCAATCCAAAAAGAAAGGGGAGATCTAAGGCAAAACTGAATTGAGAAAAGAGCTCCTCACCATGATAGTTAAGTGTTAGGGATTCACCAAAACGGAAGATATTGAGCATAGTCAAGTGGAGGATTCCCGACCAAGGAGAGTCAGAGTTAGTTTGGTACCCTAAAACACCATCAATGCCTAATCCACTGTTTTCTGTTAGGGCATACTGAACATTGACAATATCAACAGAATCACGGTTGAGATGGGAAAGGCTTGAGTCAACAAAGAGAGTGTCCGACTCGGGAACAACCGTGATGATCGGTGCCTCGACCGTTTGAATATAAGGTCGAGATTGTAGGCGAAGGCGAGATATATCGACCTTGGCACTGGAGAAGGGGGTTCCCGGTTTAAAGAGAATATCTTTATAAAGCACACTTTGACGAATGGTGTAATCTCCCGTAAATAGGGGATCACTAAAAACCGCAGGACGGTGTGCATCAACAAGAAAAGAAACAGTAAAGCGCTGAGGACCTTCCCGTTCCTGGTTTGTCAGTGAATCGGTAGAGTGTTCTGCTTCATCTATTTGTATTGAAAGTGTGGCAAAGGGGTGGCCATGCTCGGCAAAATAGGTCAGTGTCTTCTGGGCATAGGCCTGAATCTTCTTTGCCTCGTAGGCAAAGGGAAACGAAAGCGTAGCAATGGAGTCCAACACAACCAGTGGAGCAGATACAATAAGAATTGTATCAACCATACTTCGAGGACCCAGGCAAACTTGAATGGTATCTGAACGTATCGTATCTAATTGTAGAGAAAAATACCCAAAGGCCTCAGCATTGGAGAGGAATGTTTCAAGATGCCCCTTTTTTGCCATGCGCTTCACCTGGCGCTTGGGTGGCATTTGTTCTGTGGAGTCGGAAACAATAGTATAGGTGTAGAGGGAATCGGAAAATGTAAAAAACGGCTCTTGTGCTAAGAGAAGTTGGACAATAAATAGGACCAGTAATTGTGCTCTGTGTATGGCTTTTATCTGGCACCTCCAGAGGAACGTACCAGCACGCTGTGTATTACAACAGGTGGGCAATCAATGTATAGTAACGTGTTAGCGCCGTTTTTTATTGTCGAGGATTTCTTTACCTTCAACAGAATACTTGGCAACAGGGACCTCTTCAAGTCTCTCCAGCGGAATCAACTCACCAGTAACTTTACATATACCATAGACCCCTTCCTCAATCCGTTGCAGGGCCTGTTCAATCTGTTTGATATATTTCTGTTGCCGTTCGGCAAGACCCATGGAAAATTCACGGCCGTAGGAGAGTGAAGCGGTATCGCCGAGATGATAGGAGTAACGGGAAACCTCTCCAGATTCATCAGCAATGGACTGTTTAAGGTTACGGCTTTGTAATTCGGCCATCTCCTCCAACACCTTATTTCTCTCTTCAATCAGCTTCTTTTTGAAGTGCTCGAGCTCTTTCTTGTTCAGCTTCTTTTTTCTGCTCTTTGTCTTCGGTTCTGCTTTTGCTTTTGCCATGAATGCCCTCCATAGGTAATAAGGCATACGGTTGTTAAAAATTCACGATCGTCATAATATAGATAAAAATTCCGATTAAAACAACATTTTGCCATGGTATTTGATCATTTAACTGTACCCATTATATCATGGTGATCTGAAATAATCACCCAAAAAGTTATCTCAATCATCTATTTTTACTTGATTAAATCAAGAATTTTTAGGATGGAATCGATATATGACACGAATGGAAAGTGCGAAACAGGGCCAGATCACCGATGAAGTAAGACAGGCTGCTATGCAGGAGGGGATGAGCGCTGAAAAGCTCAATGAAAAAATTGCCTCCGGACTCATCACTTTGGTACGAAATAAACTTCGCCCTATAAAGCCGCTTGTCCTTGGGGCAGACACCACAATAAAAATAAATGCCAATATTGGCACCTCCTCTTCCTTAGTCAGTATTGATGAAGAGATCGCAAAAATGGAAGTTGCCGTTGAGTATGGTGCAGACGCAATAATGGACCTCTCCACAGCGGGGGATCTTGCTGCTATTCGTGGTCAGCTTTTAGAAAAATGCCCGGTCGCAGTTGGCACGGTTCCGCTCTATGAAATGGCATCACTGGCACGGAAGAAGCAGAAATCTCTTATTGAACTTTCCGCAGATGAGATGTTTGAAGTTATTGAAGACCATTGTAAGCAGGGTGTTGATTTTTTAACGCTTCATTGTGGGGTAACCAAACAGACCGTAGCCCGCTTTAAAGAGGTCAATCGACTTGCCGGAGCTGTAAGTCGGGGGGGCACCATTATTATGGAGTGGATTGACCATAACAAGAGAGAAAATCCACTGTATGAGGAATATGATCGATTGCTCGACATATTAGCCGAATACGATGTTGCAGTTAGTCTTGGTGATGGATTTCGTCCGGGAGCATTAAAGGACGCCACCGATCGGGTACAGATCGAGGAACTCTCTATTTTGGGTGAGCTCGTAAAACGGGCCCGGGCAAGAAATGTTGGTGTCTTTGTTGAAGGGCCTGGCCATGTACCGCTCAACCAGATTGTGACAAACATTCAAATTCAAAAAACCCTCTGTGAAAATGCACCCTTCTATGTTCTTGGTCCCTTGGTAACCGATGTTTCTCTTGGCTATGATCATATTGCTGGAGCCATTGGTGGTGCTGTGGCTGGTATGGCCGGTGTTGATTTTCTTTGCTATGTTACACCGGCAGAACACTTGCGTCTTCCCTCTATAGAGGATGTTCGCGAAGGTACCATCGCATCAAAAATTGCAGCCCATGCAGCAGACATCGCTAAAGGGCATCCCGGTGCCATAGATTGGGACAATGAGATCTCCCAAGCAAAGATTGATTTGAACTGGGACAAAATCATCTCCCTCTGCATTGATCCCAAAAAGGCAGCACAGTATCGTGCATCATTACCTCCACAGGAGCATGCCGAGGAGCTCTGTAGTATGTGTGGCGAATTTTGTGCGGTCAAGCGCTCAAAAAAAATTGACACCCATTAGCCATGTCAAATCAGAACTGCTATTGTCTCCAGTGTGTTCTTGATAAAAACCAAGTTGAGCTTGCCCTAGCATTGGCCATATCCCATGGCATGCTTGGCAGTGAAGAGCTACAAGAGAAGCAGAATATTCTACTGAAATGCTATTTTGCTGACAACAGTGCTGCAGAAAAGGTCCAACACTATATTACCGAGCTAATTCCGCAAGCCGAGATCTCCCTATCATTTGTTGAAGCCCAAGACTGGAATGCCACATGGCGGGAGAGTATGCAACCAATAAAAGTTACCCCCTCAATCTGGGTATCACCGCAATGGCTTGAGCCTCCTGTAAACCAAGATGAACACTGGATTAAAATTGAACCGAAGCTTGCCTTTGGGAGCGGCCACCACGAAACAACTCAGCTTGCATCACAGGCGATAGTCTCTATCTCTAATGTCAATGAGAATCATACCTTTCTCGACATAGGCGCCGGATCGGGCATACTCTGCTTTGTAGCAGACTATGCAGGGTTTGGCACAACCGTGGGTGTTGAAATCGATGGGGATTGTTTGGAAAATCTCGCAGAGAACAGAACACTTAACCGGGGTATGGCTGACCCTCAATTTATAATCGGTACAGCTGACGCGATTTCTAAAAGGGCAACTTTTGATTCCATTGTCATGAATATGATCCGGGCTCACTCAGAACCTTTGCTAAGTGCCTGCAAAATGCTCTTAAAGGAGCAGGGAAATTTGATCTGGTCTGGAATACTTCTTGTTGAGCGTAATGCTGTTGTTCATAGTGCAGAAAAGCTCGATTGGACTCTTATTCAAGAGCAAAGTGATGGTGAGTGGTGGTGTGGCACCTTTAAACACAAGGCACCACAGATCTAAGTCCTCATTATTCAGGTAAGTCTCCCTGTTCTAAATCCTTTTTCCCTGTGGGATCAAGGGCGTCGTCATCGTCATCGTCATCGTCATCGTCGTCGTCGTCGTCATCGTCGTCGTCATCGTCGTCGTCATCGTCGTCATCATCATCGTCGTCGTCTTTGCTCTTTTTCTTATTCTTTTTAGGTTTTTCTCCCTTAGTGTTCTTTTCTGTCTCTGCAGACAGCGAAACTAATAAAACCCCCTTGTCAACCTGTATGAGGACTTCATCCATTCCTGCAGTCTCTAAGGTCACAGAAAGACGATCCTTTTTTACATATTCATCATCATCATCTTCCTTTTCTTTGAGAACATAGGTTCGGTCTAACTTAGAGCCGATCTGTTCCTCTCCCAACTCTTTACCCAAAAGAAAAGCTGTCCGCCATACTACAGCACTCTTCTCTTTTTTATTTTTCAGCACCAAGCTCAAAAGAGGAGTCGCTTTGCTATCAATAGCAACACTAACCTTTTCACCAGCCTTTACTTTGCCTTTAAAGGGAAGTGTTTTCGTTGCACTATCCTTTGCAAAGCTTGTTAAAAAAACGACAAACACAATAAAAAGAGGGGTTGCGTTTTTCAAAAGGGATTTCATGATAAGCTCCTTAACAAAAATTGCGGATTTTACGGTCATTCTCGTCAAATAATATAATAATTGTATTATACCATATGTGCCTATACCAACCCTTAAAATGGCTCAAAATGCCCTATTTCAAGCCATGTCATTGATTTTGTTTAAGTAACAACCGGCTATTTTTTTGATATATTTTTCTATTTTTTGGAGAAAAATGAGACTCTATATAGAAAAATTGATTCATGGTGGTCTTGGCCTTGCAAAAACAGCTGACGGCGCAGTATTTATAGAACAGGGTCTTCCCGGTGAAACAGTTGACGTAAGGGTTGTTGGAAAAAAAAGTTCAACCCCCTATGCGGTCATCGAGGAAATCATTGATCCATCGCCCTTTCGTCAAGAGCCGGCCTGTCCCTATTATGGTGTATGTGGCGGGTGTAACTTACAACATCTTCTCTATCAGCAGCAGGTCAAAGAAAAGCAAGCGATTCTAAAGGAGAGCTTTGTTCGCCTGGGAAAGTTTACGCCACCAGCATCAATAGACACTGTTGAATCACCGCCGTGGGAATATCGAATCCGTGCGCAGCTGAAAATTGATACTCAGCAAAACACCCTTGGTTTTTACAAGAAGAAGTCTAATGAAGTAATCTCCATTGCCAAATGTCCTCTTTTGGATAAACGAATTTCAACTCTTTTGGAAAATAGTAGTTCAACACTTGCCAAACTTAATGGGGCATACAATCAAATTAAAGTTATTGCCGGTGATGATGCTATTATTGCATCAACACCAATTATTCCTCCACAAACGAAAAAAGAGACCCAAATTACGGTTGGTAAGAAAAATTTCTTGTTAAAAGGTGATAGCTTCTTTCAAGGAAATCGCTTTTTGCTCGAGGCTCTTGGCACTTGGGCTCGAACATATGTACAGGGGAATTTGTTCATTGACATGTTTGGGGGGCTTGGTTTTTTTAGTGTTCTTTTAGGTGACCTTTTCTCTCAGGGGCTTCTTGTGGAGCAAAGCCAAACACTAGTGGATCTAGCACAGCACAACTTCACACAAAATAGTCTGCACCATTTAAAAGCAAACGCTCTCTCAGCGGAACACTTTTTTATAAACCCTCCAAAGCATACAATCGACTGCCTTGTTGTGGATCCACCTCGCCCTGGTTTAACCAGAAAAGTACGAGAAGGTATTGGTACGCTCAAACCCTTATCCATTCTCTATGTTTCATGTAACCCAGCAACCTTGGCCCGCGATGCTGGCTATTTTCTCAACAAGTGCGGCTATTCGATTGAGGATTGTTGTCTCTTTGATCTCTATCCACAAACCCATCACCTTGAGACCGCAATGCTTTTAACTCTGGATTCAGCCAAATAGCTTACAACGAATGGAGATGTTCTTTTACACTTTGTTCTATTGCATAAGCTGGGTTAAATCAACTATTTTTGTACGTTTATCACTCATGTGATAATGAATTCGCGAGGATGGCGGAATTGGCAGACGCGCTAGACTTAGGATCTAGTAGGGCAACCTGTGGGGGTTCGACTCCCCCTTCTCGCAATTTCCTAAGATAATAAATAATACTACCATACATTAAATAAGGACGAGTGCAATTGAAAGCCACGGTTACAGAACCTCAATCGTATGAAAGAGTCATCACTGTTGAAATTCCTGACGAGGATGTACAAAAGGAGTTTCAAAACAAGCTTGCCAAGTATAAAAAGGAAGTGAAGCTACCTGGCTTTCGTCCAGGAAAGGTTCCAGCGAACCTTCTAAAGTCTCGTTTTGGCAAGGCAATACGAGGTGAAGCGGTGGACGAGCTGGTAAATAGCTCATTTCAAGAGGCGTGCAAAGAGAACAAAATTCAGCCAGTCAATGAAGGCAAAGTCTCCGATCTTAAGGCCGAAGAAGAGGGTGCACCAATTTCTTACACCATTACCGTTGAGGTGGATCCAGAAATAGAGGTAAAGGGTTATAAGAAGATTAAGGTTAAAGCTGATAAGAAAGATATTGGCGACAAGGATGTGGACAACGCCGTTACCAGTCTTCAAGAGAGACTTGCCGAGTATAAAGAGGTCGAACGTCCCTCAGAGATGGGCGATAGTATCCTTTTTAAATACCGAAAGGTTATTGTTGAGGGTGAACTCAAAGAAGACTATACACCCACCCCACAATGGGTTGAATTAGGTAAAGGACCAATAAAAGATTTTGACAAAGAGCTTATTGGATTAAAGAAAGATGAAGAAAAGACAATCACCATCACCTTTCCAAAAGACTACCAAGACAAGGAAATTGCCGGAAAAAGTGCGGAAATCACTCTTGCCATGAAACGAATTCAAGAAAAAAAGACCCCTGAAATAAACGAAGAATTTCTAAAAAAATTAGGTGATTTCGCTGATGAGCAAGCCCTTAGAGAAGCCATGCTCAAAGATTTAGTGGCACAGGAGGAGAAGCGAGCAGTAACAGAAGCCCAGGACAAGGCAATTGACTCACTTATTGAAAGCAATGCCTTTGAGGTGCCTCCTTCACGGGTAGAGTATTATCTTGACAAGGTAATTGAGGACCAAGCACAGTATTATCCTGAAGGAAAGCGCCCAAGCAGGGAAGAGGTTGATGAAAAATTCCGCGAAATAGGCATCCGCACTTTAAAACGGTTCCGTATACTCGATTTTATCATTGAAAAAGAGAAAATCAAAGCGACACAAGAAGAGGTTGATGTTCGCATTCAACAGCTAGCCGATCAATATCAGCAGCCCTTTGAAGAGATTAAAAAACAGCTAAGAACAACCGGGGCTACCATGCGGATTAGAAAAGAGATTCAGGAACAAAAAACACTTGACAGTCTGATCGGTAAAATCCCCTGGGAAAGTAAATAACTCTTCCTCATGGCAATTTTGTATTCTATAATATAATTTAATATTAGAGAATCCCCTCTCTAGTCGAGGGGGATTGCCGACACTTTACATCTGAGAGAAAGGATACCACCCGATGTCCGGTACCATACCGTTTGTAATTGAAAGCACAAGCAGGGGCGAACGCTCCTATGATATATACTCAAGACTTCTTCGTGAACGTATTATTTTTTTGGGTATGCCGATCAACGACGAAGTTGCCGATGTTGTCATGGCCCAGTTGATTTTTTTAGAATATGAGGACTCCGACAAAGATATCACAATCTATATAAATTCACCCGGCGGCTATGTCTCGGCTGGCCTTGCCATCTACGATACTATCCAGTTTATCAAGCCTGACATCAGCACAATTTGCATTGGTCAAGCATCGAGTATGGCAGCAATACTGCTGGCTGCTGGTACTAAGGGCAAACGATATGCCCTTCCTCATTCTCGTATCATGCTTCACCAACCCATTGGTGGTGCCACTGGGCAGGCAACGGATATTGCGATTCACGCAAAGGAAATCGTACGCATAAAGGAAGAGCTCTGCCGTATTCTTGTTGAACATACCGATCAAAAGGCCGATATTATTAAAAGAGATACGGACAGAAACTTTTTTATGGATGCTGCCGAAGCGATAAAATACGGCATCATTGATGAAGTACTCAAAAGTCGGGACCAATAAAACATGTCCTCAAAAAGCCGATACAATACAATTCAATGCTCTTTCTGTGGAAAAAGCGCAGCCAGCGTAAACAAGCTTATTACTGGGCCATCAGTTTACATATGCAATGAGTGTGTAGAGATGTGCAACTCAATCCTCATGGATGAAAAGATGCGCATGCCCAATAATTTAAGTTTGGATTCCCTGCCCACACCAAAGGACATGAAAGAGTTTTTAGACAAGTATGTTATTGGTCAGGATGAGGCAAAAATTGGGGTCAGTGTTGCAGCCTATAACCATTACAAACGTCTCCTCTCCCGCTCTGGAAACAGCGACGATGTGGAAATCGAAAAATCGAACATGCTTCTGTTGGGCCCAACTGGGACCGGTAAAACCCTAATAGCCCAAACATTGGCCAAGCTCCTTAAGGTGCCCTTCACCATTGTTGATGCGACCATCTTTACTGAAGCTGGTTACGTTGGGGAAGATGTGGAGAATATGTTGGTCCGCCTTTTACAGGCAGCAGACAATGATGTTTCCAAGGCAGAGAAGGGTATCATTTACATAGATGAGTTTGATAAAATTACTCGAAAATCAGCAAATGCCTCTATTACACGAGACGTGTCCGGTGAGGGCGTGCAACAGGCAATGCTTAAAATATTAGAGGGGACCCTTGCCAATATCCCCCCAAAGGGTGGAAGAAAACATCCTGAACAGAATTTGATTCAAATTAACACCCGGGACATTCTCTTTATATGTGGTGGAGCCTTCATTGGATTAGAAGATATTATTGAGCGTCGCATTGGTGAAAGCCGCATGGGCTTTACTGCCTCTGTTTCAAAAAACAATAAGGAGAGTGTCAGTGACAAGCTTAAAAAGGCCGAACCCGACGACCTCATTCAGTTTGGCCTTATCCCAGAGCTGGTTGGTCGTGTTCCTGCGCTCTTTAGCCTTTCTGAGCTTTCTGAAGAGTCGCTCATGCGTATCCTCACAGAACCAAAAAATTCTTTGGTGCGACAATATAAAAAGCTCTTTTCCATAGAAGACGTCCGCATCAACTTTGCACAAGAAGCACTTCATGAGGTAGTAAAAACCTCCTTAGAGAAGAAAACCGGTGCGCGAGGGCTCCGTAACGTCATGGAATCTGCACTGATTCCAATCATGTATGAAATCCCATCTCGTAAAGATATCAAAGAGGTCTTAGTTACCAAAGAGGTAATTCAAAAAAAGGCGGAACCCGTCTATTCGCTTAACAAACAGAAAAAATCAGCCTAAACCCAAGAGGTACCTATGCGATTATTTAAAGCACTCCTCTGTGTAGGATTGGCACTACTTTGCTCCATTGCTGTAGCTCAAGAGACCGAATCTAAAAAAGCAACACCAAAGAAGATAAAAAAAATCCCCTTACCGCCCGTTATTGATGGGGGACTCTCCAGTCTCTGGTATCATGACCATATCTTTATCAAAGAGGAATACGGCGACTTCGAGCTTTTAAATTATAAAAATTCTGGCTTTAATGCGCGCCAGGATAGTCTCTCTGCAGAATCGTGGAAACTCCTTGCTATAGGCGATTTTCTGACCAAGGAGGTCTCCTATGCAACGCTGGCAAAAGTAAAAAATAATGATAAGGGTATTTTGCTATTCTTTTTTAAATGGCACGATCCAGCAGATTCAAGCCGTGCTCACGGGGTATTTTATCGCACCTTTATTGGGAGAGAGAAGTTACTTTTACGAACAATCCAGTGTACAACCGGGGGAGTTGATACGCTAGAGATATCCTGTGGCGATCTCAAGCGGCGTTGTGGTAAATGCTATTATGATACTAAACAGAGCAAGATGGTGTTAGAGATAACGGATTCCGATTAAGCACCGACCTTGGTGTTCTGATTTTCTATTAACATCCTAACAATATCATTGGCAGAAATATCATCGGCTTCGGCATTAAAAGACCGAACTAGCCTATGACGAAGAACAGCATATGCTGCTTTGTCAACGTCATTATTGTCCGGTGTTGCCCGTCCATCCAATAAAGCATAGGCCTTTGCAGCAAGTATAAGAAATTGTGATGCCCGTGGTCCGGCTCCCCACGTAAGCAAGCCTTTCACTGCTTCAGGGCAGAGTGGGTCATCTGGTCTGCTCGACCGAGCAAGCTGTACAGCATGGGTTACCACAAATTCAGCCACAGGAACCCGCCAAAGAAGGTCACGGTAGGCTAAAAGATCTGCTGCTGTTAGCACTGATGAGATGGTCTCTTTTTGCGGTGTGGTTGTCCGTTTAACAATCTCTATCTCATCATTTCGATTAGGATAGTCTATCTCTACAGAAAACATAAATCGATCTTGCTGCGCCTCAGGAAGGGGATAGGTGCCCTCCTGCTCAATCGGGTTTTGAGTTGCCAGCACCCAGAACGGTTTGGGAAGCGCATAGGTTGTTCCCGAACAGGTCACCTCTAACTCTTGCATTGCCTGCAGAAGAGCAGACTGGGTTTTAGGTGGTGTCCGGTTAATTTCATCAGCTAAAATAATATGGGAAAAAATGGGTCCCTTTACAAATCGAAACTCACGGGTTCCACTGGCTCGCTCCTCAAATAAAATTTCCGACCCTGTGATATCAGCGGGCATCAAATCAGGAGTAAATTGAATACGATTAAAAGAGAGGTCCAGGCACTGGGAAAGGCTAGAGACCAGCATGGTTTTTGCAAGACCCGGCACACCAATTAAAAGGCAATGACCGCCAGAGAAAAAACAGGCCAGCAAGTCATCAATCACTCTTTCTTGCCCAATGATGCGCTTGTGGAGCTCTTTTTTTATTTCAATCACTGTCTCTTGTATATCATTTACCAAGGTACTATCATTACCTTTTTCAGACATAGGCATATTCCCAGATGTCACGATGGATATTCATCGCCTTTAATGTGAACTATCAGTGTCTATTGCTATACTTTATCCTCAATACCATTGTTCATGGAGCAGTTGCCATGAAAAACAGCACCCTCATTAATAACCAGATCCTTTGCCTTTAAATCACCAATAAGTGATGATTTGCTTTCAAGCTCTATTCGATCCTCAACCATCAGATTACCAACGATTTGACCACCTACAATAGCACTCTTCGCTTTGATATCCGCCTTTATAACCCCGGACGGACCAATAACAATCTCCTCTGATGTCTCAATCTTTCCTGTAAAGGTCCCATTAATTCGAAGATTATGGGGAACAAAGACAGAGCCTTCAAACACTGTTCCTTCGCAGATTATGGTGTGTAAACCCTTTCCATGTCCTTTTTCATCCATGACTTTCTCCTTTTAATCTATTCGATCAAAAATATATTTAAGCGGATCAACATTTTTCTCGTTTTTAATTATTTCATAGTGAACATGGGGAGCAGTAGATCTTCCTGTGCTTCCTACCAAAGCGATTGTTTGTCCCCGTTCAACAAGATCACCTTTGCTGACTAAAACCTGCAAACAGTGACCAAATCGAGTGGTAAATCCAAATTTGTGCTTTACTGTAACTAAAAGTCCGAAGTACTTATCATTGACAACAGATTCTATAATCCCCGGTGCTGTGGATCGGATGGGTGTTCCAGCTTTTGCTGCAAAATCAACTCCCAAATGACTTTCCAGCGATATGGTGTCTGATCGAAAAAAGCGCTTTGTGATCCATCCTTCCACAGGACTAATGTTAGGCATTGAGAGAGAAAGCTCCTCTCGTGAAGCAGAAGTAATACTCCGCGGCCGATAGTCAAGTGGCTCAACAGTGGTTAGATCGCCTTCTATGGAATCCAAAGAGTCAGTATACATTTCATAGGCACCTGATCCAAGAGCTTCAGATAGAGATCCAACAAACTCCTGCTCACCCACAACTCGCGCAATACGGCTTAGATACACACTGGTTTTTTCAATGGAGTTGACCTTACCCACAACTTCGTGGAGTTTCTCATTTTCAGTGCGTAGTTGGGTATTGTCCTTCTGTAACGACTCTATATACTGAAGTTTTAGCCCAATTTGCCCTGTTTTAACTAACAGAAAAAGGATTCCACAAACAAAGACCACCAAAAAAAAGATCAAGGCGTACACAATCGCCTTATTCAAACGAAAGAAAAAGGTTTTGCCCTGACCATCAGGAACAAACATAACTGTGTATGATGATTTTTTACTTTTCATAACCCCATGGTTACTTAACAAGCATCTCCAAAATGCGGTTTAAATCCTCTTGTGAGTAGTAGGATATCTCTATAGATCCTTTTGCATTTCCCTTTGTATTAATTTTGACATCCGTACCAAAATGATAGCGCATCCTCTCTTCCTGATGCAACAGGTCTGGATCAAGGGAGCGCTCCCTGTTAATTGTACTTTTCTTTGCTACTTTTTTCTTCTCTTTTTTAACCTCGCTTTGAGAAAGCTTCTCTATTTCTCGCACACTTAGGTTGAGATCCACAATTTTCTCTGCAAGAGTAAGCTGCTCCTTCTCACTTTTTACGGATAGCAGGGCACGAGCATGGCCAGAACTGATTTTTCGCGTTCTTACCATCTCCCCAATATTTTCAGGTAATTTTAGCAGCCGAAGGGTATTTGTTATAACACTTCTACTCTTTCCAACTCGTTCAGATAGCTGTTGATGGGAAAGGCCACAATCAAAGAGCAGTTTTTGGTAGGAGAGAGCCACGTCAATATCATTAAGATTTTCTCGTTGTATGTTCTCAACAAGAGCCATCTCCAACATTTCCACATCAGAGACATCGGCTTTAACAATAGAGGGGATTTTATCCTTCCCTAGATGTTTTAGTGCTCGAAAGCGTCGCTCTCCAGAAATAATTTGATATCCAGAGCCAGCCTTTCGCAGTACAACCGGCTGTAATAATCCTTGAGCCTCAATACTCTCGGCAAGATGCTTTATCTCCTCATCGTCAAAATCACGGCGTGGTTGAAAAGGATTTTCTGTTATTGCCTCCACAGCAACGTAAAAAACTTCATTATCCTTCTCTTGCCCCTCTGGAGCAACTGGAATGAGGTTTGACAAGCCACGTCCAAGGGCTCGGCGAACTTTAGTTTGAGCCATTTTGCATCACTTCCTTTGCAAGCTTAAGGTATCCCTCTGCACCGGCAGACATAATATCATAGAGTATAATTGGTTTTCCAAAGGAGGGTGCTTCGGAAAGCTTAACATTTCGTGAAATTATTGATTCAAAGACCGTTCCGGAAAAACAGTTGCGCACATCCTCGGCAACTTGCTTAGAGAGATTGAGTCGACCATCATACATCGTAAGTAACACACCCTCAATAACAAGGCTCTCATTTAAATTTTTCTGAACCAACCGAATAGTATTAAGAAGCTCGGCTAATCCTTCTAAGGCGTAGTACTCACACTGAATTGGAATAAGCACAGAACTGGTTGCCGTTAAAACGTTTATCGTAATTAATCCTAAAGAGGGAGGTGAGTCAATGATGATAAAATCATAGATGTCTTTAACATCATCAATTGCATTTTTAAGGCGCTTTTCGCGGGCCAAGACATTAACAAGTTCTAATTCTGCACTGGCAAGGTCAACACTGGAGGGAGCGACATCCAAATAGGCAATTTCTGAGCTCTTTATAATAATATCACGAAGGGTGATAACAGAGCCCTTTCTCTTACGTCGTGTAACCACATCATAAATAGAGAGATCCAGAGAATCCTTTTCAATGCCCAATCCTGTTGTGGCATTACATTGCGCATCCATGTCAATGAGTAGAGTCTTCTTCTCTGAGGCAGCAAGACAGGCGGCAAGGTTAATAGCCGTCGTTGTTTTTCCAACTCCACCCTTTTGATTACAGATCGCAATAGTTTTCATTACTTCTCCACATAATCAACAGATTATCCACATGTTGCTCACAGACATTCCGGTCTGAATAAAATGGTGCTAATTCTTATTAATATAATTAGTTATACGTAGGATGTTATTAAATAAGTGCTAAAGAAACCAGATTTAATCCATGAATCTGATTTCCCAGATCATATTCGGCAATTTCGCTAATACCGATACCATCAGTCTCTTTGTTTGCAATGATATCATTGAGCTCTTTTTCAAATTGCTTAGTTTTGAACGTATATATTCGACCATCGTCAGCAACAAAGGGCTTTGCCATCTGAGCAATATCACGTAGTTTTGCTGTACCACGGCTAATTATATAATCATGTCTTTTTTCAGGAATTGGCAGTTTTTCTAAGCGGGAGTTTACAATGGTAACATTTTCACACTGCAATTCTGCACGGACTTCTTTTAAAAAGGAAGCCTTTTTCCTGTTTGATTCGACAAGTACAAAGGAGAGGTCTGGTCGGAAGATGCGGATTGGAATTGAAGGAAATCCTCCCCCTGCTCCAATATCCATAACTGTTGCACCTCGCTTAAACCCAAAAAGAAGGAGTGGCTGAATTGAGTCACAGAAGTGACGCAAGAACAGCTTCTTCTCATCATTGGATGAAACTAGATTCGACACTGGGTTCCATTTTAAAATAAGAGAAATATAACTCAGGATCATCTCCCGCTGTTCTAAATCTGGAGAGAGACCGAGGCGCTCAAGCTCCTTTAACTCATAGAGTTCTTTAGCTTGATCAAGAAATGGAATCAATTGTTCGTTCATTTTTAACCTGCCGTTTCACGTGAAACATCTATTTTATTTTTTACTAATTTCATTATCAGCACCGAGATATCTGCCGGTGTAACACCAGAAATCCGTGATGCCTGGCCAAGTGTTAAGGGGTGAATTTTTTTAAGCTTGCCACGAGATTCACTGAGCAGACCTTCCACAGCATCATAGTCAAAATTATCAGGGATCCTTGCATGTTCAATCTTAGAAAGTCGCTCGATCTCCTTTTTTTGCTTTGCAATAAATCCAGCATACTTAATATCTGCTTCTATGGTGACCGCATTTTCTCTATCCGGCATGCTGTATTCAATGACTTCGCATATATCAGAAAGCGATACCTGTGGTCGTTTAAGCAACTCCGAAGCTATAACCTTCTGTTTTACTTCTGTTTTTTCCTGCTTATGCAAAGAGTCCCATGCCTTTGGAGCGATCAGCACTGTCCTAAGCTGTTTTTTAAATTCCTCTCGTTTTTTCCAAACCTCTTGACGCCTTTCAAAAAGAACCTTATCTACCATTCCCAGCTTATTAGCCAAAGGCATGAGTCGCTCATCAGCATTATCCTGCCTTAAAAGAAGTCGATATTCTGCTCGGGAGGTAAACATTCGATAGGGTTCTTCTGTACCTTTTGTGACCAGATCATCGATTAGTACTCCTGTGTACGATGTTTCCCGCCCCAAAACAACCGGTTCTTTCTTCTGTAATTTTAACGCAGCATTGAGCCCGGCAACTAATCCCTGGCAGGCAGCCTCCTCATAACCGGAGGTCCCATTTATCTGGCCAGCAAAATAGAGGTTCTCCACCTTTCGTGATTCTAATGTGTTGTACAGTTGAGTTGGATAAAAATAATCATACTCAATTGCATAGGCAGGTCTAATCATACGTACCTGCGAAAAACCAGGAAGGCTCTGAATCATTTTTGTCTGCACATCATAGGGGAGAGATGTTGAAAATCCATTAAGGTACATCTCATGATGATCCAAACCTTCAGGCTCTAAAAATAATGTATGCCCATGACGGTCTCCAAACTTGAGCACCTTATCTTCGATTGAGGGGCAATATCTTGGTCCAATTCCCTTAATTTTCCCGCCATAAAGCGGTGATTTGTCAATATTTTCACGAATAATATCATGAGTAGAGACAGTTGTCTTTAACTCCCAACAGGCCGCTTTGTTTTTCAATGTATGTGTCGTACTATAGGAAAAGGGCCAAGGGTCTTGATCTCCCTCTTGAAGAGATAGTTGCGAAAAATCGATTGTTCTTCCATCGACCCTAGCCGGAGTGCCAGTCTTAAGCCTCCCTGCGGCAACACCTCGCTCTTGGATTGATTCACTCAGCAGCAGAGATGGTGGCTCTCCTGTTCGACCACAGGAAATGGTATTCATGCCAATATGTGCAAGCCCATTTAAAAAAGTTCCCATTGCAAGTATTACTGCAGAGGCTTCAATTTTTTGTCCCGTTTGTGTTTCAACACCACAAACTGTGTTGTTTTTATAAATAAGCCTTGTAACAAAATCTTGGAAAATAGAAAGGTTTGACTCTTCCTCAAGCATTGCTCGACAGTTTGATCTATAGAGTATTTTGTCTGCTTGAGCCCGATTGCCCCAAACAGCGACACCCTTACTTTTGTTTAGCATCCTAAATTGAATACCCGCTCGATCAGTTACTTTCCCCATGAGTCCGCCCAGAGCATCAACTTCTCGAACGATGTTTCCCTTTGCAATTCCACCAATTGCGGGATTACAGGACATCTGGCCAATAAAATCTACATTGCCGGTGATAAGAAGTACCGACGCACCCAATTTAGCAGCAATATAGGAAGCTTCAATTCCTGCATGACCGCCACCGACGACAATGATATCAGATTTCATATTATAGGTATCGTGATAATTGTTTCACGTGAAACATTTTTTAAATTTTACATATACATTATATATAGTAACAGATCGTTGTTTTTCTTCTATTTCCCAACACAGAATTCATCAAATATCTTATTGAGAACTCCCTCTGTTGTTTGCTTACCAATAAATTCTTGCAGTTTATTCAAAATTTCCCTACAATGAAAAGCGATGATCTCCTCTTTTAAATCCTGTTCCTGCCCAATTGCTTGCAACTCATTTTTTATCTGTTCAAAAATTTTTCTCTGTCGCGTACTTCCAATCACACAATCATAGCTAACACTATTAATATTCTCCTGTGCTTGTCTCAGAATAAATTTCTCAACTCTATCCCGCTCATTGGATTTTTGTGCTGATGTTCTTAAAAAAGACAAACCCTTATCTTTAAAAAATTGTTCTTTTTCTTTATTTTCCGACAAATCGATTTTGTTGAGAATACCAACAACCTTATTTCCACCCTCCTCTATCAACACTTTCTCTTGACTCTTGAAATCTTCATCCGCAGCAGTGATCCACACAGAAACAGCAGAATTCTTTAAAAGGGCAACTGATTTTTCTATACCCTGCTGCTCTACACCATTTTCAACATTAGCAATACCAGCAGTGTCGATAAAACGAATAGGCACCCCAACAACTCTCTTCATTTCTGATACAAAGTCTCTTGTTGTTCCCTTATTGCTGTCTACTATTGATCTATTATAGCCCAATAATAAATTAAATAATGTAGATTTTCCCGCATTTCTTGGACCAACAATTGCAATATCTAAACCCTTTTCTATATCTTCAATCTTATTTCTCTTCTCTAACTCTTCGTCTATTTTATCTGTTAGATTGGCAATTTTTTCAATTACTTTCTTTCGGCTATCTCTATTAGCCAAATCATCTTCATGGTTAAATTCAATTGCTGACTCCAGCTCAATCAGGATATTTTCAACAAGCTCTTTCCATAAGATAATTTTTTGTTCATACCCACCGATATAGTTTTGAATCGCACACTTTTGTTGTGCCCGAGTTTTGCTACTAATCAATTGATTAATTGCTTCTGCCTTAGTTATTGATGTTTTTCCATTACAAAAGGCTCTTTTTGTAAACTCTCCCTTTTGTGCATATCGTATTGAACCGGATACTAGACTCGCCAGAATTCTCTCTACAGTGACAGCTCCTCCATGGCATATAATTTCAACCATATCTTCACCAGTAAAAGAGCGCGGTGCTCTATACTTTATTGCGGTTATCTCATCAATAATATCGCTTTTCTCTTTTTCTAAAAATGTATAGAGATGGATGGTGTTTGCTTTAGCATTGTTAAACAACTCCTTTTCCTTTAAAAAAGATGTTGTTTCATTAAACGCTTCTGGTCCAGAAATCCTAATGATTGCAAGAGCGCCTGTTCCTGGGGGAGTGGCTAGCGCTGTAATAGTATCAAACTCACTCATTTTTAATTCTCATTGCTGATTTGGGCTCAACACTTACATAAATATAAGCGCTTTGCACCAGTACAGCAGAAACTAATCTTTTGCTATTTCTTTTGTGATTCTTTCTTTCTATCCAAAACTTTTTGCTGAACCAATTGCAGTGCAGTTGAAAAAGTAAAATAGAGACATAATCCTGAGGGAAAATTATTGAACATCACAAGCATCATAACAGGCATCATGTAGATCATAGCCTTTTGATTAGGATCCTTTATGGTCGACTTATTCTGAAAATACATAAGTACTCCCATTAATACTGGTAACAATGCAAAATTACTTCCATAGAGCGGCACATTAAATCCCAGGGGGAACAGTACTTCAGCTTCAGAAAGGTCCTTTATCCATGGAATAAGAAACGTGCCTTGGCCTCGTAATTCGATGGCCTTTCGTAGCACAACAAAAAGTGAAACCATTATTGGCATTTGCAAAATCATTGGTAAGCAGCCGCCCATTCCACCTAAGGGACTTATACCTTCGGTCTTATAAAACTCCATGATCTTCTGGTTCATTTTTTGGACGTTACCCTTATACTTTTCTCTAATCTTAGCAATCTTTGGTTGGATTTCCTTCATTTTGTTCATTGATTTCATACTACTTTGGGTCAATGGGTAGGTTACAATTCGAAGGAGTATGGTAAGAATAATAATCACAACACCATAATCAACAACCATCTTCTGCAGCACAATTAACAGCCATAAAACAAATTCGCAGATTTTTGGAAACCATGTTCTTCCACCAATAAATATGGTTGCAAAAAATTTACCAATACCCGTTGATACGCCAAAGAGTACCTTCTCCAATTGAACATCTAAACTTTTTAGATCATCGATGCGTGTTGGTCCTGCGTAAATAGTATAGTCTTCTTGGTTTTTATCACAAAATCGATCAAAGTCAACGGACAAGCTCAATTCTCGTTCGTTCTTTTTCTTCGTCATCTCATCTTTGGTAAAGTAACACTGAACAGCAATATTGCCATCACCCTTCTCTTCTGGAATAAGTGCTACAGCAAAATATTTCGATGATATTGCAGCCCAATCATATCCACCAGATCTTTCTAAACGTTCCTCTTTGCTTCCCTCTAAATGCTCCGAATTGCCTCCCCCATAAAAGTGAATTTTCTTTTTATTAAACTGTGCACTTCTTCCTTCTATTTTTTCACTCTCTGCAATTCCTCCATGCCAGCCAGTTATAACCTTTTTATCAATAATTTCAGTCGAAATAATCGAATACTCAATAGTATAGCTATCATTTTTAAATACAAATTTTTTAATTATTGGCTCTTTTCCAGATTCCTTATATTCAAATTCTACAGCAACTTCTTGATCGTCATTGATGGTTACCTTTTTCTGTTCTCCGGAAAATCGAAAGGTTTTAGAATCATAATTGGTACTATTAATCGTTAAATTAGCGCCTCCCTTATCAGAAAAATCGATAAGTTCAATAAACCCTCGCTCTTCTTCACCCTTTTTCGTTTTATAGGAGTATTCCTTTGTTTTAAGGGATATAATTCTACCACCACGTTCGCTTATTCCACAGATCAACTTATCCGATTCAACCCAAATGGTATCTAAGGGGATAGTGTCCACTTGTAAAGAAGATAATCCCACTGTGTCAACAAGATTACTCTCTTGTACAACTTCCTTCTTTTCTACTACCGTTTCTTTTTCAACTATCTCTTTTTGTGCAGCTTGCTCTTCTAACTCTTTTTTTTGTTCCGCTGCTTTTTTTTCAACAAGTTCTCTTTTTACCGTTGAGGGGTGGGGCTTCTTTAAAATTTTCTCATAATAAAATTTACTGTTAAAAAAAATAATGCTGAGCATTATTATAGAAAAGGCAAGTACAAAATTCTTGTTCACTTTATCTCCTACTTGTTAGTATTCGTTATTATTGGATCAAATCCACCTTTAGAAAATGGGTTGCAGCGAAGCACTCGAAAAACTATTAGAAAAATTGCTTTGGGAAAGGTAGTCTTTTCTAATGCTTCTTGCGCATACTGTGAGCATGTCGGATGAAATTTACAGACACCTCGAGGTATCAAAAAGAGGGTTCTTACGAATAAAAGAGTATTCATTACAATGGTAATTAATAAACTTTTATATTGTCTCTCCATGTACGGTATTCTTTTTGAAAATTCTTTTGCTCAATAGGTGTGATCTTTTTGGGGCAAAAGAGAATATCAAAGAAAGGTGATGTCTTGTTTCTTGAGGTACGAAAAACCTCTCGTACCAATCGTTTTAATCTGTTTCTAAAAACCGCCGAGCCTAACTTTTTATAAACTAATACAGCTAAGCGGTCGTAGGTTTCTCTATTTTTTCTGTAGATAATCTTTCCATAAACACCATTCCATCGTTTACCCTCTTTAAAGAGTGATGAAATCTCTCTTTTTCTCTTTATGCGTTTTTCCTTTGAAAAAGAGTTATCCACGGAAATGTTTTCATTTAGCTATCAGAAACAGTGAGTCTTTTTCTACCTTTAAGTCTTCTTCTTTTTAAAATATCCTGCCCACTTTTGGAGGACATTCTCTTTCTAAACCCATGCTTGTTAAGCTTTTTTCTATTGGAGGGTTGAAAGGTACGTTTCATGATATCCTGCTCCTTCTATTAATTATTCCTATTTTTTTTCATCATTATTAAAATTATTATATCACATATAACTGAAATGAATCCTCTAAAAATGCTAAAAACAACTTTCTTTGTCAATCTGTTTTCACCTATATTATTATATATACTATATATAGATTTATAGCACCACCATATTGTATAGCATTTTGGATTCATCATCAATTCATTAATAAATTATTTTATATGGGTGATGCTGATCAACATGTACTATCAAACGAAAAATTAAATCATAATGAGTATACCATTTTGGGATGAAATATTAGCGCTTCTCTCTCAAGTTATAGATCAAAATAAGTTTGATACTTGGTTTAAACCATTAGTACCCATCGAGTACACCGATAGCCATATTCTTATTTTAGGGGTTAAAAATAAATTCATCTTAGACTACATCAACCAGAATTATAAAAAGACAATCATCTCCTGTTCAAAACAGATTACCTCCTCGATAAATTCTGTTGAGTTTATTATTCTAAAAGAGGAAAATAAACCGGACCCAACCCGTACGTATATTATTGAGGATCATAAAGAGAAGAGTGTTCAAAAATTTAAAAATACCATAAACGATCAATATACTTTTGATACTTTTATAACCGGTGCAGGAAATGAATTTGCCAAGAGTGTTTCTTTGGCTGTTGCTGAAAATCCTGGAAAAACAAAATTCAATCCCCTACTGATCTATGGTGGTGTTGGATTAGGAAAAACTCATTTGCTTCATGCTATTGGAAACTATATAAATTTTCATAGTAAAAATAGAATAGTAAATCTTATTTCCTCTGAAGAGTTCTACTTCAATTTTATTGAGGCTATTAAAAATAGCAATACAAAATTATTTACCGAACGATTTCAACAGCTTGATATTCTTTTAGTTGATGATATACAGTTTCTTTCTGGAAAAGAGCGAACCCAGGAGGAGTTCTTTTATATCTTCAACACCATGTATCAACAACACAAACAGATTGTTCTCTCTTCAGATCAACCACCCCATCAGATTAAGGGATTACACGATCGTTTGGTCTCCCGTTTTCAGTGGGGCCTCTGTGTTGATGTGCAACCACCTGATATGGAAACAAGGGTTGCTATCCTAAAAAAGAAAGCAGAACGGGATAATTTAAGTATTCCTGAGGATATTCTGTACTATATAGCTGAAAACATCACTTCAAATATTCGTAAGCTTGAGGGAATTATTATCCGAATTTTAGCCTTTGCCTCTCTTACAAAAAGTGATATCACAATGGATCTTGTTAAAGATATTCTTACAGATTCTGTTAAAAAAGATCAAAGTAAGCTTTCCATTGATGATATTATTCAAACAGTCTCTACTTATTACAAAATACCAGAAGATAGCCTGCGAGAAAAAAATAGAAGCAAAGAGGTTGCCCATTGCCGTCAAGTTGCCATGTATATAGCAAAATCATATACAAATTATTCTCTTAAAACTATAGGACTTAATTTTGGTGGACGAGACCATAGCACCGTTATTCACGCTGTCCAACAAGTTAAGAGAAATGTTAAAAACGACAAAGCCTTAGAAAAGGATATCAATTATATTATTTCACAGATAAAAAGCTAATACTACTCCTGTTAATTAAATGTGGATAACCTGTAACAACTAAAAAGTTTCAACATATTATTTAAACAAGAAAACAAAAACTAACATATTACTAACACAAGTATCTTTTTAAAAATCAAACACTTATTTAAGTTATACCCTATTCTTAACAAACCTATTTCTTTTACTTTTTATTTAAATAAAGAAGAATAAGTAAGATTTAAAATGTTAATATCAGAACAGGAGCGAATATGTCCTTTGTAATTCATAAAAAGCGTTTTTTTGAAATCATTCAAAAGGCCTATCCAATTGTCCCTTCCAAGACCTCTTTGCAGATATTGTTAAATTTTAAGCTCACCTTTTCTCCAGAGTCATTAGATATTACTGCAACCGATCTTGATCATTCGATCCGAGTTTCATCAGCTATATCTGGCGATGGTGATTTTGAGATAACGGTCAATGCAAAGAAGCTCTTTGAAATTGTTCGTGAATTACATGATGATGAATTGACCCTCTCCATAGATGAAAATGTGTTGACCATTGAAAGTGGTGGATCCTTTTCCTGTAAAATTTCCGGTGCTGATTCCCGGGATTTTCCAGCCTATCCTGAAATTCCTGAATTCACCCAGGTTAATCTTGAAAAGGAGCAGCTTAGGGATTGTATTATAAAGAGTAGTTTTGCAGTTTCAAAGGATGAGGCTCGTGCCTGTCTCTGTGGTGTTCTTTTTGAAGTCGATAAAGAGAGAATGGGTATGGTGTCAACCGATGGTCATCGTTTAGGGAGCTGCTTTTATAATGGCTCCTTTGATGTGGATAGTAAAGTCTCCGGTATCATTTCCCAGAAAACGCTTTTGCACTTAGTGAGGATTATGGATGCCGAGGATGCTCAATTCGAGCTTGAGATTCAATTTGGTGAAAAGTATATGCTCTTTAAAACTGAAAGCTTCATTCTCTGTACTAAACTTATTGATGGGCCCTATCCTGATTATCGTCGGGTAATTCCTGCTGATAATCCTAAAAAGGTTGCCTTAAATAAAGGTAATTTAGTGGAATCAGTACGTCGGGTTTCGGTTCTTTCAAATCAAAAGACCCATTTGGTAAAGTTTATCTTTAAGACAAATGAATTGGAAATAGTTGTACTTAACCGCGATATTGGTGGTGAAGCACGTCAAATTTTACCGGTTGAGTACGATGGCGAAGAACATGTCATGGGACTTAATGCCGCCTATTTTGCTGAAATTCTCAATATTATTAAAACACCGGAAATTCGTTTAGAGATGAATACCCAGATAAGCGCCTGTTTAATCTATCCTGTTTATGAAAAAGAGGAAGATAAAAAGAGTGATGATCTCTTTTTAATCATGCCCTTAAGAATTTTAGAGGAAGTGTAATTAATAGAGGGAGGAATTCCCAAATAGTATCTATGAAAAAAATCATCCGCACCATCACAACTATCCTGATTTTATCGGGAACATCTTCTATTATTTCTCACCCCCTAGAAGATGGAGTTGATACTATTGGTAATGCCTTTAGCATTTTTTATAATCCAGCGCTTATTTGTAAACAGGTTGGTATGCCCATTGCAGCCTCCATGCTTTACAATCACAACAATTCTGATATTTCCTACGTTGGTGGCTTTTCAGAGACCTTTTCTAAAAATGCCTTTGCCCTTACCTACTTTGCTGATGATGAAAACAACTTCAATAAAATTTCTACTGCCTTTGCGACCTATTATAAAAAATTAACCTTTGGCTCGGCCTTTAATTTTTTCTTTGGACAGTCCTATCCTGAGTTTAGTGTTGATGCAGCACTGAATTATCATATTACTGACAAACAGTATTTTGGACTGGTAGTAAAAAACGCTTACTTTACTGATTCATCATACGCTATTGTGCGAGATGTTCGCATCTGTGGAGGGGGGCATATACCATGGGTCAACCGGCTCTATTTTACAGCACAAGGTATTGTTGCGCTCCATGATATTCGCGAGGTTGAACTCGAATATGGTGGGGATATTAGTCTGCAAAAATTTTTCTTTCAGGGACCATCAGTCAGTCTCTATGCACGGTCAAAGGTGATGTATACTCTTGACAAAGAGGTTACCTGGCTCGCTGAGCCCGTCGTTGGATTTCATCACAACTTTAGTACTCTCTCCTTTGGTATGTATGCCGGATATACCATTAATCATGAAAGTACCATGAACAAAGTACTAGTCTCCTTTTATATTAATCCTCTCTATAAAAAACAACGAGACCCACTTTCCTGTTCAATAAATCTCTCCTCTGACAAGTTTCTCTTTTCAGACACAACCGATGAACAGATCATTATTACCATTTCCGGTAATTTTAATAACAAGCGCACCTCGGTAAAACAGTGGAGTGTTTTAATAACTACAAAGGAACTGGGCACTCGTAAAGCTGTTCGCACTTTTTCCGGTGGAAATATCCCACCTTCCTCTATTATTTTTGATGGACGCGATCAAGAGGGGATGCTCCTTAAAACCGGTACCTATTCAATTCAACTTATTTTAGTTGATTCGATGAATCGAGTTATTTCGAGTTCAAATAAGAGTGTGTTTATTCGGTGAAGGATTCAATCCACATGCAAGAAGTAGGGTTCTAATCCTTTACATGTTTTAATAAAACTTTTCAGGTGTTAAGTAAAAAACATATTGTAGCATATAAATTCAATTATGCATTACCGCAGTATCGTTTTTAACATGCCGTTTGTCTGTTTTATATACCGCAGTTTCATTTTTACCAGCTGCAGAATCGATTTTTTTACACCGAGGGGTTGATTTTCATGCTGCAATTTAGTTTTTACTATTTGCATATTTAATTCTATGTACTGCATTTTTGTTTTCAAAAGCTGTACTTTTCAATTGTTTTAACCCGATGCAGAAGTGCAAGATTATGATTTAGTAAGACTTGAAGGTTTTGAAAGGCATATCTACAAGGTGATATGGCCGAAAATCCTGAAAGTCTTAATGGGCATAGGATT
>JANQEN010000244.1 GCA_028278335.1 Chitinivibrionales bacterium
CATCCCCTGCTTTGCAACCAAGCCTGTCGCTTGCCAGGAAGGCCCAAGGGTGAGCGAGGAAAGTTCCCCAACCAATAAGAATTACTTAAGTGATAGGAACTCAAAGGGACATTATCAAGGTTTAGGAACCTTAAATCTGGAAGAACCCATAGAATGAAAGGTTGCAATATCTTCTCCTTTTGTGTGCTGTGGCTGCTCAGCTGAGGGAGGAACATATCATCTTTTGAGCCCAGCAAATCTGGCCTAAGTGCCTCCAGGTCGCCATCCATTTCACTTGAGTACTATGAGATTTTATGGTTATGGAATACTGTAAAGAGCCCAAAGAAAGATTAAATCACTTCCCCTCTTATTGTGGAGTCAGTGCCTGCCTTGGAACATCATCCAGTATGTTACTAACTTTACAATGTTCTCCAGATTGTTCCCTTTTACACCACTTTTGTAGTGATTTTTGTACCTGCTTTGTGGATTTTACACAATAACTATTAGTTATATTATACAAATTACTTAAGTGATACTCTTCCCAAGCACTTGTTCCTGTTTTGTCTAATTAAGGGATATCCATTACTTAAGTGACATCTGTTCCAAACTGTTCCCACCTTTTTAAAGCTGTTCCATGTGGGCCAAAATCACCCATAAGATACCATTTGAAGGGCTTTTCACTAAATAAAGGGCCCACAAAATTTCACTCAGATTCAGCACTGCCCAGGGCAGGATCTTCCAACAAATTTATCGGTATTATATATAGGTACCTAAGTATTATAGGGAAAATTGGAAGGTTCCAAAAGTGGAAGGGGTTCCAATTAATAAATCCTGAAGATATTTTTACACAATTAGGAGGTTGTCCCATTGTACACAACCACTGAGTTTGAGCAGACCCACTGCACACCTCCCCTACAATTTTGGGCAAAATAAAAAACAGGAAGATCCCAAAAGCCCAAGGGGTAACCAATGGCCAATAGCACCCATATTTTAACCATTGTCTCTAATTCTTTCCTGCTTATTGAGCAAAAAGTGTGACTTTGATTCAAATGTATTTAGATCATTAATTTCATTAAGGAATGTTGAACAACTTTGACTTTTGTATAAATGGAAAATGTAATCCAATGTTGCTCATATTAACTTTGCACCTGTTGAATGGAAACATTGGGGCAGACATACGAAAGGGAAGCTCCCAAACATAAAAGAATTAATTTAAGCATTTGTTTGATTTTACGAAGGTTTCTTCCTAAAGCAATTAGCTGGTGTTAATGGCACAATGAAGGAACCATGGAAAGAAAGAAAATAGAGGGTCCAATTTTGGACAAGGCAGAGGCCACCTATAAGGGAATCTCCTGCCAAACTACCAGTGGTGGCAGCTCAGGCCTATGGGGAATATGCCTGCTAATACTTCCATTGCTTCAGTAATAAGTTTTACTTAAGTTTGGAGTTCCTGGGAGCCCAGCTATGTAAGTAGTATTACAAAAACAAAAGGGTCAGTTATCAGTCGTTAGGGCGGAGAGGAAGTTACCAGGAAGGAACTGTGAAAGGAATTGAGCAACAGAGTCCCAATTTGGTACAGTATAAGGCCAAAAATTGGGACACCAGCAACCACAAAAGATGTTAGGGCACTCAAGCTTTGGAGGCAGAAGGGGCCTGTCAAGAACTTATTGCCTAAGCAAATTCATTGATTAAATGATGCATATTAGTAGACAATACATATTACTTAAGTCATACTTCAAAGCTGGCACTTTGGCAAATGTGCTCTTCTGCCATCACAACCAGGCAGTCTAAGTATCCATTTATTTTCACTGGTTGCACAGAAGTAATACTTATTAGTTAAGTAAGCCAAACTACTTATGGAGGTTCTCTGGCGATTTAAACAGTCCCACATGGGACTAATAGTACCATATAGTAATCACAGAAGCATGGTTTGGCAATGAAAAGGCACAAAAAATTTCAACAGTTTTGTGCACTTCCTACTGTGGGATCTTCCTAAAAAATATAGCATATTATATAAGGTAAATTATCCTTATGTATGTTATGAGAAGAAGGTCCTGTCACTGGAGTGCTTTCCAATCAACCAATTTTGACAAAAATTTTACATCAAGTTCCTGGGACACCATGCTATCAGCACAAAGCCTTTGAACCTTGCAACCTGCAAAAATGGACTTAAAACTTGCATAAAACTTCAAAAAAGAAGATACCAAAAGTGGAAGGGGAAGAAATTGCCTCAGGTAAACCATCTTTTTGGAGGGGAAAAAGAATTCCTTAACCTAATGGTTTGATTTATATTGAAATGAAAATTTGAATGATTTCCAGATCAATTAAGTAATGATTTATGCAACCATGTTCAAAAACAAAGTGTTGGAAATTCCATGTCCATTTTGCTAGCCTCTGGAAAGAAACATTTAGGTTGCAGAAAAGGTTTTTAATATATTAAAGGGGTTCAATTATAATAAAACAAAATGAGTGATATTTTCAACTTCCTAGGTTGGGTCCTTGATGCATGTTATTACCTGTTGTTAATGTCCAAGGAAAGGAACCATTGAAGGAAAGGTGCTACAGAGTCCATATTTGGTGAAAAAATTGGGCACTGGTTGGGAACAAATATGCTACATTATCAAGGTGAGAGCTAAGACCAAAGGGGCCTTTGTGCTTGAAGAGCCCTCCATTACATAGGTAATAAAAATTACTTAAAGATGGAAACCCTGACTGCTTCAGACAAAAAGGCAAAGTGATGGATATTACTTAAGTAATACACACTTCTAGGGATGCTGCTGCCTCTTCAACTAAGGTGGTAGCTAAAGGCCCAAGGGGCACAAAGGCCTCCAAAGGGCCACACTGATTAAGGAAGGTACAAGGCCAGCTCGCAATGTGCGCAGTGACAGCAAGCAGTATTGGCAATTAATATTTATTACTTAAGTGATATGTATTATTTCAAAAATACTACTCCCTACACCAGTGTGCTGGTAAGGTCCAAGTGGCATAACAAATCCCAAAAGCACCAATTGCTTAAATAATATAATTTCTTAATGACTGCTAGACTGGCTCTGTTACAAGTAGCAATGGCCTTTGCTAGACCTCATTACTTAAGTGATGCATATGGGCTAAGTGATGGATATTACTTAAGTAATACACACTTCTAAGAATGCTGCTGCCTCTTCAACTAAGGTGGTAGCTAAAGGCCCAAGGGGCACAAAGGCCTCCAAAGGGCCACACTGATTAAGGAAGGTACAAGGCCAGCTTGCAATGTGCGCAGTGACAGCAAGCAGTATTGGCAATTAATATTTATTACTTAAGCGATATGTATTATTTCCAAAATACTACTCCCTACACCAGTGTGCTGCTAAGGTCCAAGTGGCATAACAAATCCCAAAAGCACCAATTGCTTAAATAATATAACTTTCTTAATGATTGCTAGACTGCCTCTTAGCAGTGGGCACTAAGGCATGTCCAAATTCTATCACTTAAGTCATGCAAACAAAAAGGTTGGCTATCGGGTGTTAGGGCATAAAGGAAGACACTGGTAAGAAACCATAAAAGGAACTGCATAAGGAAGCTCTACTATGGAGTGGGAGAAGGTCATGTTTGGAGGCACCAACAGTTACAAGAGCAGTATCGGCACTCAAGTGTTGGAGGCAGCAATGGCCTTTGATAAACCTCATTACTTAGGTGATATATGTAGGCTAAGGGATGGATATTACTTAAGTAATATGCACTCCTAAGAATGCTGCTGCCTGTTCAACTAAGCTGGTAGCTAAAGCCCCAAGGGGCACAAAGGCCTCCAAAGGGCCACACTGGTTAAGGAAGGTACAAGGCCAGCCCACTATGTACGCAGTGACAGCAAACAGTATTGCCAGTTGATATTTATTACTTAAGTGATATGTATTATTCCAAAAATACTGCTCCCTACAGCAGGGTGCTGCTAAGGTCCAAGTGGCATAACACAACTTCCAAAGCACCAATTGCTTAAAGAATATAAATTTCTTAATGACTGCTAGACTGGCTCTGTTGCAAGCAGCATTGGTGTTTGCTAGACCTCATTACTTAAGTGATACATATGGGCTTATTAATGGGTATTACTTAAGTAATACATACTTCTAGGGATGCTGCTGCCTCTTCAACTAAGGTGGTAGCTAAAGGCCAAAAGGGCACAAAAGCCTCCAAAGGGCCACACTGATTAAGAAAGGTACAAGGCCAGCCTGCAATGTACTCAGTGACAACAAGCAGTATTGCCAGATAATATTTATCACTTAAGTGATATTTATTATTTCAAGAGTTGGGTATTACATAAGTAATACCTGAATCACTTGTGATGATTATTGTTTGAATAAGCCCTGGTGAGTAATGCAAAATGGCCATAAGGGCCTGTAGTGATAAAGAAAGGACCAAGGCCAGCGCACTAGATTTCAACCAGTACTATGATGTACTCGTAATATGAATTACTTAAGTGATACTTATTATTTGAAGACCTCTGCCACTTCACCGGTTTGGCAGCTAAAGTGCATGTGGCAACAGTTAGGGGCAAGGTCCAACACATCTTTTTGGCTTCTAATATGAACATCTTATTTCCATCATGTCCAGGCTACAAATGCAATGTGCAGTTGACATGTGATACATATTACTTAAGTGATATTACTTAAGAAAAGGCATTTCCCCCATGCAAGCCAGCACCTCATGCCAAAGGTGCATAGAAACTTGTGAAGCTCTTTCCTATTATAGCTTCTTGCAGAATTACATAAATAGTTTCTATTACTTAAGTGATATGGAGGTGGACTGCCATGGAAAAAGAAGAAAGCCTAGGGAACATTTTGTTAGGTTGTTAGTGGCAACTTATCAGCATTTAGGGCTTAGAGGAAGATACCAGGAAGGACCCAAGGAAGAAATGAGAAGAGGGAGTTTCAATTTTGAGAGGGAGTAGTTATCAACCAATGGCAAACTCTGGTAGAGGATGGGTACTCATTCTCTTGAGCAAGTATTCCAAGAGCAGTATGATTGACTGCCAAGTACAGTTGAAGAATCCTCAAGTTTTGTACACTTAAGTGATAATAATTGGTTAAGAAAATGGGCCCATGAAGTTCAAATTTGAATATTACTTAAGTGATAAACACTTTTCAATAACAGCTGGTATGGTGAAATAGTAAATAAAAAAATTCCAAAAGAAGATACTGAGAAGAAACCAGGGCAAATGGGCAACTACAGTATAGAGCTTTTGGACAGAGCTAGCAGGCCAAGCACTCACTTCCCACTGATGTGCCACACGTATAGATGATGGCCTAAGGCAAACAAAGTTCACTTTAAAGTTTCCTCTCTTACTTGAAATTTATTACTTAAGTAATACTAATTACATATCTGGGAATAAATATTTAACAAATTCCTAAAGGTCAAATGAAGGCCAAGCAAAGGCCGCACAAGGCCATGCAAATAGGAGACTGGAGTGCCTGGTATGAGGGAGCACTGCACGAAATTTGGACCTCCTACGCCCACTCCTTCAATGGGATCTTCCAGGTTATGTGAAAAATAAAGGGCAAAAAATATATTTTTAGGGGTTTTAGGTGACTTCCTGCTGAGGTGAAAAGCCCATATTTCTAGGGGGACTGCGCACGGGCGCCCCCAGCATGCGACAGTTTTTTCATCAAATTCGCATTCCAGGATCATGTTCCACGGCCGGTACCTTCCTCCCGGTAATTAACCTAACCTAACCTAACCTAACCTAACCTAACCTAACCTAACCTAACCTAACCTAACCTAACCTAACCTAACCTAACCTAACCTAACCTAAC
>JANQEN010000262.1 GCA_028278335.1 Chitinivibrionales bacterium
GAAAACATGGGAGGTTCTCCTTATTTTATGGCAACCATCTTCCTTTGAGGGTGGGCGGAGGGAATATTTTATATTTTTTAAATATTTTAATAACATTGATTTTTCACTTTTAATTTGAAATAAGTAGACCAAGGTGTTTCCTTTTAAAGGATGTAGTCAACATATGATAAATATATAAGTCCATATTTCAACTGCACTATCTGTTAAAGTGGAAAACATGGGAGGTTCTCCTTATTTTATGGCAACCATCTTCCTTTGAGGGTGGAGGGAGGGAATATTTTATATTTTTTAAATATTTTAATAACATTGATTTTTCACTTTTGATTTGAAATAAGTAGACCAAGGTGTTTCCTTTTAAGGATGTGGTCAACATATGATAAATAAATAAGTCCATATTTCAATTGCACTATCTGTTAAAGTGGAAAAGGCAAAGAACTGGATTTGGGAAATCTAAGTCGAATAAGGAAAATGAAGGCAATCGACAAAACTTTAATCATGTATAACACTACATATTAAACACTGAATAAAACACACATTTGCAACGTTTCGGTCCACTTAGACCATCGTCAGGCAACAAATTAAAGACACTAATGAAAAAGTTAGGAGAGAAAAGACAGAAACCTTGTGAACCAATTGGGAAGGGGCAGGGGCGGGATTAATCAAAGAGGAGGAGTTCGAGCGCCGATTCCTTGATGTTGATTGGTGGTTGAAGTCGTTTGATGAGAAGAGCCTCCTGAACTTCGAGGCTAAAGTTGGTGGACGCAGAGGACAAAACTTTGAAATCTGAAGGGGCTACAGTAACCTGGCAACACTTAGTGTGCTCGGTTACAGTAGTATGGGCACTTTGCACAGGCCTTCCGGTCAAAGGGCTGACCCCTGCATGCTCTGAGACTCTTGCTTGGAATAACCTGGCGGTTTTTCCAATGTAAGTAGCATTGCAGCCACTACAGGTAAACTGGTAAGTAATAAGAGACCTCAGAGCCTCTTCAGCCTCTTCTTACTGTAGCCTCTTCAGATTTCAAAGTTTTGTCCTCTGCGTCCACCAACTTTAGCCTCGA
>JANQEN010000284.1 GCA_028278335.1 Chitinivibrionales bacterium
TCGATATCAGTATGTACAGTTTAAGGAAGTTTTAAACTCAAATAAAGGATATCTTCAATTTGATCAAAAGAACACAATCAGAATTTATACTCCTGCAAACGCTCTTCGAGGTAGTTTCACCTATACTGGTGAGTATAAAAAAACTTCGGAATCGGAGTTAATGATATTACAGGCTAAATACTCTGGCTCAATGACAAAAGAGCAGATACAAAACCTATTTATAAACAATGTTAAGTTATCCTCCGGTACAGAGTCTGCTTGGTTTTGTGTTCAAGAACCCATCTATCAAGACCTTTTAACACTTGATTCGACAAAATTAATCGACGTTCTCTATCAATTAGCTGGGTCAACAAATGTTGATGGCGAAGAACGATATGTGTTTGCTGTGATGGCGTGGGTAGAATAAAAATTAAGTGCTCTTTCAAAATTTATTTTTTTCCCCTATTCACTTTAACTCCATCTAACAAAAGTCTCTAAAACGCAACCAACCCCCAGCTCGAACTCGCACTATTGCAACGACTTACAAAAACTATACCCTTCCTAAACCGCCAAAAACCCTTATTTTTAGGGCATCTTGAGTCTTTCCATGATTTGGCTAATAAAGTTGCAAAGGCTAAACCTAAACCGTTTCCAGGCTCATTGTGTTTAAAGGAGCGGCTCAAACAGGATCTACATCGTCGGACTTAATCAACTTTATCGTCGATAAAGAAATCCTCTATGCCCGATATACATCTGTTTTAACTACCTCAAAGGATTGCTTTGAGCCTTGATTAGATCTCAAACAGCGACGGTGATTGTCTGAAACAGCGCCGATGTTTTACACAAACTGCGTCGGTGATTTATACAAACAGCGTCGGTGATTTATACAAACAGCGTCGGTGATTTATACAAACAGCGCCGATGTTTGAGACAAAGGGTGTCAGCGTTTTCATTGTGAAGAGGGATTCTAAAATAGAACGGGAGTAGTAACCTATTAAATATAAACAAATTACAAATCTTACAACACATGATTACCACTCCCTTCTGGCACAGATATTAGTATCCCAATTACGACTGTAAACTCAAGGATATTGTCTAAAATTTTTAAAAAGAAATTTAAAAGCTTATCCCAACCTACAAAGGGATTTCATCGATGGCTTGTATTGACCTAACAACTTCAACCCTCCATGTGGCAACTTATTGAGAATGAATAAGATGGTTAGTTCCCAAGGTTAAAAAAACTTTAAACAATAGATAAATATGGAAAATTCGCCCTCTTCGAGGACGTTGGATTGGCTATTATCTTAAATCCCCAGGTTCCTTCGTCACCAGGGGCTATTCAAGGTTATACCCCTTCGGGGATAATAAGTTTGGAGTGTAAAGTGCCTAAAGTGAGCTAAAGTTTGGAAATCTGAAGAGCATTTAAAAGCTATGAAGTGATGGATTTCGTCACTGTGCTCACTATGACAAATACAATTTGACCTTCGTCAATTTATTTGATCTTTTGGGTTAGCCAGGCGGAGGGTGGCCGAAGGCCAGTCCGAACGAAGTGAGGACCGACCAGCGGGTAGCCCAA
>JANQEN010000285.1 GCA_028278335.1 Chitinivibrionales bacterium
CTTATTGCGCCTATCGCCATGGAAAAGGAACTACGTTTTGCTATCCGTGAGGGTGGTAGAACTGTTGGTGCCGGCGTTGTAACGGACATTGTTGAGTAAAGGAGATTACCTTGCCAGGAGAAAGAATCAGAATCCGATTGAAGTCGTTTGATCATAATATACTGGACAAATCAGCTTCAGATATTGTTCGTACAGCAAAGGGAACCGGGGCCCGCATATCGGGACCTATTCCATTGCCTACTGAAAAGAGCGTGTACACTATTTTGCGGTCTGTGCATGTAAATAAAAAATCTCGGGAGCAGTTTGAAACTCGGATTCATAAAAGATTAATTGACATTCTCGAATCCACACCACAAACAGTAGATTCCTTAATGAAGTTGGGTCTGCCTGCAGGTGTTGATGTTGAGATTAAAGTTTAGGTGATTACGAATTTAGGAAAATGGATAGCATATTATGCAGGGAATGATTGGTAAAAAAGTTGGCATGACCAGAATATTTGACAAGGAAACAGGTGTCGCAACTCCTGTGACCATCGTCAAAGCAGGGGTGAATATTGTCCAACAGGTTAAAACAGTTGACCGTGATGGTTATGCCGCAGTGCAGCTTGGCTTTGACATGTGTGCTGAGAATAAAGTGAGCAAACCAGTAGCTGGACATGCAAAGAAGCATAACTCCGAACCCACACGGATCACCAAAGAGTTTAAGCTGGACTCAGCCGATGAAAAGCTCGAGTGCGGTCAAAAGGTAAGCGTTGAACTCTTTGATGATGTTCGTTTCGTTGATGTTACTGGAACATCCCTCGGTCGTGGATTCACTGGAACCGTTAAACGCTACAACTTCCATATTGGTCGGATGACTCATGGTAATATGAATAAGAGAGCCCGTGGATCATTAGGAGCAGGAACATATCCGGCCCGTGTATTTCCCGGTGTGAAAATGGCAGGACAGCACGGTAACCAACGCGTTACTGTTAAGGGTGTTGAAGTGGTTGGCTTGGATCCAGAAGCCGGTTTGATTTATCTGAAAGGCGGGATTCCAGGAAGAAATAAGGGTGTCGTCTACGTAACGAAAAATAACAGCAAGATCTAAATAGGAATTACAATTTCATGAAAGCAAAAAAGTATACACTCAATGGCGAAGAGAAGGGTTTTTGCGAATTACCGGCCGAGATATTCGAGGTTGAGGTAAATAATGACCTAATCCATTCGGTTGTGAAGGGGTATCTGGCCAACCAGCGGCAAGGAACCGCAAAGGCCAAGGGACGCTCCGAAGTGAGTGGTGGCGGTAAAAAGCCCTACAAGCAGAAGGGAACCGGTCGTGCCCGTGCTGGATCGAACACCTCACCAATCTGGGTGCGTGGTGGTAAGGCATTTGGCCCTAATCCCCGTGAATACGGTGGAACAATCCCAAAAAAGATGCGGAGAGCAGCCCTCTGTTCAGCACTATCAGATCGCGCTAACAATGGAAGCATTGTCGTTGTTGAGGGCATGGAAATTGAGAAACCACAGACCAAAGTGGTCGGCGAATTGTTCTCAAAACTGGACATTTCAAATAAAAGAAATCTTTTACTTATAGGTGAAGATGACCAAAACATATATTTATCCGGCCGAAATCTGAAAAACGTAAATATCAAGCATGTAAACGACATAAATGTATATGATATTATGCAATCAGAGAATGTTATTTTCAGCGCGGAAAATTTGGTTGAAAAAGTTAAAGAGGTAGTGAAAAAGTGAGCAAATATCATTCAATAATCCACTCGCCCTCAATTACTGAGAAGAATACCATACTGAGGGAAGAGAACAAGTATGTATTCAAGGTTGATAAGAAATCCAAGAAGGATCAGATAAAAAAGGCTGTTGAAGAACTTTTCAATGTAAAGGTTACTTCAATCAATACCATGATCGTCAAGGGTAAGAAAAAACGTATGGGAAGACATTCCGGTTATCGGCCAGATTGGAAAAAGGCTATCGTAAAGCTGGAAGAGGGTCAAACCATTGATAAATTTGGAGAAGTGTAGCATTTAATTTATAGAAGAGATTAAGTATTATGGCAATCAAAACCTATTCACCGACAACACCGACCTTACGCTATAAGACCTCCAATACGTTTGATCAGGTCACTACTGACAAACCGTATAAGCCATTGATTGAGTCAAAGAAGCGCATTAATGGTCGCAACAGTAACGGTAGAATTACTGTTCGTCATCGTGGCGGTGGACACAAGAGATATTATAGAATTATTGATTTCAAGCGGAAAAAGTTTGATATCAAGGGTGTTGTTGAGACTATTGAATATGATCCTAACAGAAGCAGTACCATAGCGTTAATTAAATATGCCGATGGCGAACGTCGCTATATTCTTTCGACAGCCAATATGAAAGTAGGCATGACCATCGAAGCTGGTGAAAACTGCGAACCTGTTGAGGGAAATTGTGTTCCTCTGAGCAAGGTTCCTCCGGGAACTATGATTCACAACATCGAGATGAAAGAGGGCAAAGGTGGCCAACTTGTACGTGGAGCCGGTACCTATGCAGAGGTTGTTGCAAAGGAAGGTAACATGGTTCAGGTAAAGCTTCCCTCCAGTGAGATTAGAAACTTTCGTGAAACCTGCTATGCCACAATTGGACAAATCGGCAATATGGAGCACATGAATGTGGTTACCGGTTCTGCTGGTAGAAAACGCTGGCTTGGTAGACGCCCCCATGTTCGTGGTGTTGCTATGAACCCTGTTGATCATCCTATGGGTGGTGGTGAAGGAAAAACATCCGGTGGTGGTCACCCTGTATCACCCTGGGGACAGAAGGCTAAGGGTTTTAAGACTCGCAAGAAAAACAAGGCCTCTGATAAATACATTGTAAAAAGAAGAAATAAGAAATAGGAACAGAAGGATTTATAAACTATGGCACGTTCTATTAAAAAAGGTCCCTATGTTGCAGATCATCTTGAGAAAAAAGTCTCTGAGATGGATCGTTCAGGTCAGAAAAAAGTGATCAAGACATGGTCGAGAAGATCGGTTATTATGCCAGAATTTGTCGGCTATAACTTCTCTGTTCATAATGGTCAAAAGTTTATTCCTGTTTATGTTACCGAGAATATGGTTGGACATAAACTGGGCGAATTCGCTCCCACCCGCACCTTTCGTGGGCACAGCGGTAGCAAAACTGACAAAACAGCTAAACGATAAAAAGTGAGAGGAATATATCATGGAAGCTAAAGCAACTGTGCGATATTTAAGATCTACAGCGCGTAAAGCACGCTTAGTTGCTGACGAAGTTCGGGGTAAAATGGTTGGCGATGCATTGAGCCTGCTTGCGTACTCCATTAAGAAGGACGTGTCAAAGGATATCTCCAAACTTATCAAGTCTGCGGTTGCTAACTTGCAGAATGTAAGTCCCGATGTGACCGTTGATGCGGATGAATTGAAAATTAAGGAAATATTTGTTAATGAAGGACCGGTACTGAAACGCTTCCGGGCAAAGGCCCAGGGTAGAGCTGGACGAATCTTGAAGAAGATGTGTCACGTATCAGTAACGGTATCCAGTTAGAGGAGGAATAGTTTGGGACAGAAAGTTAATCCCATAGGTTTACGCTTAGGTATCACTAAAACATGGATCTCAAATTGGTTCGCCAGTGAGAAGTTTTCCGACTACCTCTATGAAGATCTTCTTATCCGCAACTATTTGAAAAAGCGCCTTGAACATGGTGGTGTATCTCGTCTTAATATTGACCGTACTGCAAGAAAAATTACTGTGAGCATTCATACCTCACGTCCCGGTATTGTCATTGGTAAGAAGGGTGAAGAGGTTGAGAAATTAAAGGCTGAGTTGCAGCATCTCACCCAAAAAGAGATTCACCTCAACATTATTGAAGTGAAAAAACCCGAAATGGATGCCCAACTTGTGGCTGATAATATTGCTCGCCAGGTCGAGAAGCGGGTTTCCTATAAAAAGGCAATCAAAAAGGCTATCTCAACTGCCATGCGCATGGGATCAGAGGGAATTAAAATTGGTGTGGGTGGTCGTTTAAACGGTGCGGAAATTGCCCGTAAAGAGACCTACAAAGAGGGTAGAATTCCTCTACACACACTTCGTGCTGACATCGACTATGCTACATCAACTGCTCATACAACCTATGGTTGTGTTGGTATTAAAGTGTGGCTCTGTAAAGGTGAGGTTATCACCACCAAGGAAGATGCGGCAATTGCCAACAAAGAGAAAATATAGTCACATTTAAGAAGGATAACTAAAGAATGCTTGCACCAAAACGGGTAAAATGGAGAAAGACACAGCGGGGAAGAAGGAAAGGATTGGCTTCTCGGTGTAATAAGCTTTCCTTTGGTGAATACGGAATGCAGGCCCTGCAAGCTGCATGGATTGATAGCAGACAGATAGAAGCTGCCCGTATAGCCATGACACGTTTCATTAAACGTGGTGGTAAAGTTTGGATTAGAATATTCCCGGATAAACCCTATACCAAACATCCTGCGGAGTCACGTATGGGTAAAGGTAAGGGAGCTCCCGAAGGTTGGGTCGCTGTTGTAAGACCGGGAACCATGATGTTTGAAATGTCCGGTGTTGAGACCGATATCGCTAAGGAAGCGATGCGTCTTGCCGCACAAAAACTTCCCATTAAAGCAAAATTTGTTACTTTGGATACGTAGGGTTAACAGTTATGAAAGCAAATGAATTACGTGATATGTCTGCCGATGAACTTTTAGAGAAGATATCGGAGATGGAAGAGGAACTCTTCAATTTGCGCTTCCAAGCAAAGATTGGTCAATTGAGTAATCCTCTGAGAATGAGAATTGTCAAACGCGATATCGCTCGAGTACAGACCGTGTTACAAGAGCAGCGTGCCACAGCAAATACAAGTGTTAAGGAATAAGGTGAGGATCGCTCATGTCTGAGAGAAATCAGAGAAAAAGCAGAGTTGGTGTTGTTGTCAGTAATAAATCGGATAAGACTATTGTTGTCAAAGTACAACGTCAGGTCGCCCATCCGAAATATGGAAAGATCGTTCGGTATAATACCAAGCACAGTGCTCATGATGAAAAGAACGAGTGCGCAATTGGTGATACGGTTAAGATTTCCGAGACTCGTCCTTTGTCAAAAACAAAGCGTTGGCGTCTCGAAGAAGTGGTAACAAAGGTTAAGTAAACAAACAAGAAATTATACCAAGATAGGAAGCTGAGGAATACATGATACAAGTTGAGACCATGTTAAATGTTGCTGATAATTCTGGTGCGAAAAAGGTGCAATGCATCAGAGTTCTTGGAGGAACAGGCAGACGATATGCTCACGTCGGTAATGTTGTCGTGGTCGCGGTAAAGGATGCAATACCGAATTCCAACGTTAAAAAGGGATCGGTTATGAAAGCGGTAGTGGTCAGAACTAAAAAGGAATTCAACAGAAAAGATGGGACCTCTATTCGTTTTAGTGATAATGCCGCGGTTATTATTAATGAATCATTTGAGCCCATTGGTACGCGTATATTTGGCCCTGTGGCACGAGAACTGCGGGAGAAAAAGTTTATGCGGATCGTATCACTGGCGCCGGAAGTATTATAAAAAAGGGAGACAATGAATGGCATTACGGTTAAAAAGTGGTGATATGGTTCAAATTGTTTCTGGCGAACATAAAGGACAAAAGGGAAAGATCCACAAGGTGTATCCCCAGAAGGGTACCGTACTTGTTGAGGGTATTAATATTGTCAAACGCCACACAAAACCTACACAGAAGAATCAACAGGGCGGCATAATGGAAAAAGAAGCCCCCATACATATCTCAAATTGCATGCTGGTCTGCGAGAAGACGGATAAACCCACTCGCATAGGTATCAAGGTGCTTGAGAATGGTAAAAGAGCAAGATATTCAAAACGTTCTAAGGAGCTGGTAGATTGAGCACGAAAGTAAGTAATTATTCACGTTTACATAAGCGATATGTCGACGAGATCGTTCCAAAAATGAAAGAACGTTTCTCAATCGAGAATATCATGGATGTTCCCCGTCTGGAGAAGATTGTTTTAAACATGGGCGTGGGTCGGGCCATACAAGAGCCAAAGTTGCTTGAAGAAGCAACAATGTGCCTACAAAATATTTCCGGTCAAAAGCCGGTCATTACCAAGGCTAAAAAGGCTATTTCAAACTTTAAGTTGCGCGCCGGTATGCCTATTGGCTGTATGGTTACTCTCCGTAATGAGATGATGTATGAGTTTATGGATCGCCTGATCTCTATTGCGATTCCTCGTATCAGAGATTTCCGTGGTCTCTCACGTAAATCCTTTGATGGACACGGGAATTATACCATGGGTGTAAAGGAACTCATCATCTTTATGGAAGTTGATCGCGACAAGATCTCTAAGATTCAGGGATTAGATATCAGTATTTGTACCTCAGCAAAAAATAATGAATTGGCCCTTGGTCTCTTAGAAGAGATCGGGATGCCCTTTCGGAAATAGATTATAAGGAGCAAACAGCGTGGCAAAAAAAGCATTAATTGAAAAGTCCCGGAAGAAACCGAAATTTGCAACTCGGACCTATAATCGATGCAATCGATGTGGACGGCCAAGAGGGTTTATGAGAAGATTTGGCATCTGTCGTATTTGCTTTAGGCAGATGGCTCATGAAGGCGTCATCCCGGGCGTAGTAAAGTCAAGCTGGTAAGAGAAAGAGTAAGGAGAAAAAATAATGCTGACTGATCAAGTAGCAGATATGTTTACACGAATTCGCAATGCTATTCATGCGAAAAAGAAGACCGTAACCATACCGGCTTCAAACCTGAAAAAGGAGATCACGCGGATCCTTTTTGAGAATAGCTTTATCAAGAAATACGCCTTTGTAGACGAAGGACCACAGGGCGATATCAAAATATTATTGAAATACAATGATGAATTGCAGAATGCGATCCAGGGTATTCAACGGATAAGCACTCCCGGTCGGAGAAGATATACCGGTGTCAAGAGCATGCCGAAGATATTAAACGGTATGGGCATCTGTCTTGTATCCACCTCTAAGGGTGTTATGACCGATAATGACTGCCGCAAAATGAATGTGGGCGGTGAAGTCCTGGGCAAAGTCTGGTAATAAACTTTAACGAATAAAACTGCAAGGAGCATTACGTTGTCTCGAATTGGAAAAAGACCCATTACTATACAGGATGGTGTCGATATTACTATACAGGAAAATGTCGTAACGGTTAAGGGACCCAAGGGTACGTTGACCCAGGAAGTTTCCCGCGATCTTAATCTTGACAAAAATGATCAAGAGAAGGTGTTAACACTAACTCCTAAGATTGAAGATAAGAAAACATGGGGAATGTGGGGACTCTACCGTGTGTTGATCAATAACATGGTTGTTGGTGTGTCACAGGGCTTTACCAAGGTATTGGAAATCCATGGTATTGGATACAAAGTAGAACAGAAGGGGAGCAACATCTTAGTTTCAGTTGGATACTCCCATCCGATTCTTTTCATACCTGAAGAGGGTATTACCTTAAAAGCTGAAGGCCCGACAAAGATTAGTGTCAGTGGTATTGATAAACAGATGGTCGGTCAGATTGCAGCCAATATCAGAGGTGTTCGCCCACCTGAACCTTATAAAGGTAAGGGTATCAGATATGAGGGTGAATACGTGCGTCGTAAAGTTGGTAAGGCTGGAGCATAAGACAATAATTAGAGTGGAGTAAAGAAGCACTATGGATCGAGTAAAAAAACGAGAAGTAAGCCGTAAAAAACGGGCATTTAGAATACGAAAAAAGATCACCGGCACAGCCGAACGTCCGCGCCTCTGTGTTAAACGTTCATTGAAGCATATCTCTGCGCAGATAATCGATGATAAAGCAGGGCACACAATAGTCATGGCAAACAGCTATGATAAGGACATTGTGGAAAAGCTTGAAGGCTCAAAAACGGATGTTTCGAAATTGGTTGGTGAGATTGTTGCAGAACGGGCCTTGGAAAAGGGCATTAACGAGGTCGTCTTTGATAGAAAGGGTTATCCCTACCATGGACGGATCAAAGCTTTTGCTGAAGGCACCAGAAAAAAGGGACTTAAATTTTAATTAATTGCTGTGAAAGGGATCGGTAATTTGGCTAAAGAAGATATTTTAATTTCCGAAGAAGAGAATCTGTTTGAGGACAGACTAATCGCCGTAAAGCGCGTTGCGAAGGTGGTAAAGGGTGGTCGTCGTTTTGGCTTCAACGCCTTAGTTGTTGTGGGCGATGGTAGAGGTCAGGTTGGTCTTGGTATGGGTAAGGCCAATGACGTATCCGAAGCTATTAGAAAGGGCGTAGAAAAAGCCAAGAGAAGTGTTGTCGGAATTAGCCTTCAAGAGGGAACCATTCCGCATGAGATCATCGGTCGCTATGGTGCTGGTCGGGTTGTGTTAAAACCTGCTGCTCCTGGAACCGGTGTAATTGCTGGTGGTCCTGCTCGTGCAGTATTGGAAGTTGCCGGTATTCGTAATATCCTGACTAAATGTCTTGGCAGTACCAATTCTCACAATGTTGCAAAGGCAACCTTAGAGGGATTACGTATGGTTCGTAACAGAGACCAAATCAATAAATTAAGACAGGTTGAAGCGTAATATTTTTACGATTGTAGGATAATATCGATGAGTAAGAAACTAAAAATAAAGCAAGTTAAAAGTAGTATTGGTCGTTTGACTAATCAAAAAAGGACAATCAAGGCTTTGGGTATACGGAAACTTGGTCAGGTTGTTGAGCATAATGACACACCAGTTATCCGTGGTATGATTAATACAGTGAAACACCTTGTAACTGTAGAAGAAAGCAACGGGGAATAAAAATGCTTAAATTGAATGAGTTACGTCCGGCAAAGGGATCAAGTAAAAAGACCAAGCGAGTTGGTAGAGGTGGCGGAAGTGGCTGGGGAACAACAGCTGGTTTCGGTATGAATGGTGCCAAAGCTCGGAGTGGAGCCAAGAATAAACCTTACTTTGAAGGTGGCCAGCTCCCTTTGACCAGAAGATTACCAAAACGTGGTTTCAATAACCGTTTCAAGGTCTATTTTCAAATTGTTAATGTCGGCGATATTGAGAAAACAGAATTTGATGCAAAAGAGATTGATGTAGCCATGCTTCATGAAAAGGGATTGGTGCATTCAACAGATGAACCGGTAAAAATATTAGGTAACGGCGATCTAACCAAGGTCCTTACAATAAAAGCAAATGCATTTTCAAAAACAGCTCGTGAAAAAATCGAAAAAGTTAAAGGAAAGGCTGAGGTAATAACCGGTGCTTAATACTTTTATTAATGTATTTAAAATTCCAGAGCTGCGGAAAAAGATCGGTTTCACCTTTCTAATGATCTTTATCTACCGTATTGGTGGCCATATTCCCACACCTGGTATCAACCCGCAGGTTCTTGGTGAATGGTTTGTACAGAGTCAAAACAACCTCTTTGGCATGTTTGATATGTTCGTTGGTGGTGCCTTTAAAAAAGCGACAATTTTTGCCTTGGGTATTATGCCCTATATCAGTGCCTCCATTATCATTCAGCTCTTTGGTACGGTTTTTCCCTATTTTCATAAACTACAGCAGGAAGGTGCCGAGGGCAGAAAGAAGATCACCCAACTTACGCGCTATGGAACGGTTATTCTTGCCTTTGTTCAGGCCATGGGTGTCAGTGTTTTTCTTCAGTCAATCACCTCTCCCACAACGGGTATTTCAGCAGTGATCCCGGTTATGCAGGGTGTAAAATTTACTATTGTTACGGTGATCAGTTTAGTAACCGGAACGATTTTTATAATGTGGCTCGGTGAACAGATAACTAATCGAGGAATCGGTAATGGTATCTCCCTTATCATTTTTATTGGTATTATTGCTCGCCTTCCTGATGCAGTTATTGCCGAAATACAACAGGTTATTGCTGGAACACGCCATATCTTTGTCGAATTGATTATTCTTGCAATCATCGTTGGTATGACCGCTTTTATCGTGCTTATGCATCAGGCAACCAGACGTATACCTATTCAGACACCAAAAAAAGTGGTTGGTACAAAGATGTATGCTGGGCAAAACACGGTGTTGCCACTTCGTCTTATAATGGCTGGTGTCATTCCGATTATTTTTGCTTCATCACTCATGATGATACCTAATACTGTGGCTGGATTCTTTCCTAATTCATCATTAATGGAGATGTTGGGACGCTTTTTTAGGCCTGGAAATATCTATTATTCACTCTTTTACGGCCTTGCTATTATTTTCTTCACTTATTTTTATACGGCAATTATTTTTAATCCCGTTGATATCGCAAATAATCTTAAGCGATCCGGTGGATTTATTCCAGGCATTCGTCCTGGTAAGAAAACCGCGGAATTTTTGGAAGGGGTACTTACTCGTATTACCCTCCCAAGCTCGATATTCCTTGCCTTTATTGCAGTTGCTCCCTTTATGATGATGGGTGCATTGCAAGTATCTTTTTTCTTTGGCGGTACTAGCGTCTTAATTGTTGTGGGTGTTGCTTTAGATACGTTGCAGCAAATGGAATCGAGCCTACAAATGAGAAACTATAATGGATTTATGAAACGGGGCTCACTCCGGGGACGACGGGGAATTTAATTACATGGCAAAACAGGAATCGATCCAGGTTGAGGGAATTGTATTGGAAACCCTACCCAACGCAGCTTTTAAGGTTAAGTTGGATAACAATCATGAGATACTGGCCCACATATCTGGAAAAATGCGTATGAACTATATTCGCATTCTCCCCGGTGATAAGGTTCTTTTAGAACTATCGCCCTATGACTTAAAACGTGGTAGAATCGTCTACAGATTTAAATAGAGGAGATACTATTTTGAAGGTACGTGCTTCAGTAAAAAAGATGTGTAATGGATGCAAAATTATTAAGCGCAAAGGTGTTATTCGCGTCATTTGCACCAAGAATGTTAAACATAAACAGCGTCAAGGTTAATTTAGAACTTAGTTTTTAGAAGGGAGCTAGTGTGGCTCGTATTGCCGGAATTGACATACCGAACAATAAAAGAAGTGAGATTGGACTCACCTATGTTTTTGGTATTGGAAGATCGAACGCTCAAAAGATTTTAAAAAAAGCGGAGATTGATTTCGATAAAAAGGTTAAGGATTTGACCGAAGAGGAATTGACACGGATCCGTAAAATTATTGATAGTGACTATATGGTAGAAGGTAGTTTACGTGCAACAGTACGGATGAATATCAAACGCCTTATGGATATTGGATGTCACCGTGGTTTACGTCATAGACGTGGCTTGCCAGTTCGTGGCCAGAGAACAAAAACGAATGCACGAACTCGTAAAGGTCCCAGAAAGACCATTGCCGGTAAGAAGAAAGCGACAAAATAATTTTTAGTATATAAGAGAGGTTTTTCTTAATGAACAAAGCTTCACGTAAGACAAAAACAAAGAAAAAGGCAGGAGCCGAAGGTATTGCTCATGTTCGGGCAACCTTTAATAACACAATTGTTAATATTACCGATCTTCAGGGAAATGTTATCTGTTGGAACACGCCAGGAAAATCGGGATTCAAGGGCTCTCGGAAAAGTACTCCCTTTGCAGCACAGATCTCTGCAGAGGTTGTTGGTAAAACTGCTTATGATGCCGGTGTTCGTCGAGTAGAGGTTCACATTCGCGGTGCTGGAAACGGTCGCGAAGGTGCGGTTCGTGCAATTGCCGCTGCTGGTATTAAGGTAACATCTATCAAAGACTTCACTGCGATTCCTCACAATGGATGCCGTCCACCGAAACGCAGAAGAGTATAAGTAACTGTTTAATAAGAATAAAAAATGATTTGGTTGTACAAATAAACTCCAGATGATAAGGGAGAAATAATACGCCATGAAATGGAAAAGTTTATTGATGCCAAAGGGCATTAAAATCGAGAACCCCGATGATATTCCTCATTATGGAAAAGTGGTTGTTGAACCTTTAGAAAGAGGCTGGGGACTTACAATAGGAAATGCACTACGGAGAATTCTTCTGTCAACTCTGCAGGGTGCAGCCGTCACATCGGTTAAAATAGATAGAGTGTTACATGAGTATAGTACCATAGACGGTGTTGTCGAAGATGTAACTGATGTCATACTAAATCTTAAAAAATTACGCGTTAAGTTGCTTACTGATGGTGATACCACACTCAATCTCGATGTCAGCGGTGAAGGTGCGGTAAAAGCTGCTGATATTGATAAGAATCCCGATGTGGAAATCCTCAATCCTGATCTGCACATTGCTACCATCAATGCTGATGCTAAATTAAATATTGAAATGCGTGTCTCTGATGGTCGCGGGTATGTGCCAGCAGAACAGAACAAACGTGAAGAGGATGAGGCTGGTAGAATCTGTGTTGATGCCATGTTCTCACCCATTGAAAAAGTTAATTTTGTTGTAGAAGATACTCGTATTAAACAAAGAACCGATCTTGACAAATTGGTCATGGAAATCTGGACAGATGGAAGCATCAGTGTAGAGGATTGTATCTCCTACGCAGCAAAAATCCTCTATGATCATCTGGCACTCTTTATCACCTTCGAAGGTGAACTTGAGCCAGTAGAGGAAGAGGTCACCGACGAAAAGACCGATAAGATGCGTCAGCTTCTTAAGATGCGTGTTGATGAGCTGGAACTCTCGGTCCGGTCGAATAACTGTCTCCGTGCTGCCAATATCAATACGGTTGCCGACCTGGTACGCAATCAGGAATCGGATATGTTAAAGTATAAGAATTTTGGTAGAAAGTCCTTGATCGAACTTAATCAGGTCCTTGCCAACCTTGGTTTTTCCTTTGGTATGGATGTTGAAAAGATTTTGGGCCCGGAACAACTGAAGGAAGATTAATTTTAGAAAGAGATATTTAGAAGAAGGTAATTTTCATGCGTCATTTGAAATCAGGTAGGAAATTAAACAGGACAAGCAGCCACCGAAAGGCGATGCTCTCCAATTTGGCTGTATCCATTCTTGATAAAGAACGGGTGACAACAACAGTTGCAAAGGCTAAAGAGGTTCGCAGCGTTGTGGAGAGACTCATTACCTATGGTAAGAAGGGTTCTTTACACGGCATACGCTTGGCTGAAAGAAGAATCAAGAATAAAGACGTGCTTAAAAAGCTCTTTGACGATATTGCTCCAGGGTATAAAGATCGTGAAGGTGGATACACTCGTATTCTTCGCCTAAGTGAACGACGTGGCGACAATGCCGAAATGGCTATTATCGAGCTTGTTGGTCGCGAAGGTGATGAGCAGCGTACACGGAAAAAGAAGAAAAAGGCTGCTCCGAAAAAGAGTAAAGCTGCTGTTAAGAGTGAAGCTGCTGAAGTTGAAGCAACTGAATCTGTAACAGAAGAAGTTGTAAAGGAAGAGGCTGCTCCAAAGAAGAAGAAGGCTGCACCGAAAAAGGCAAAGGCAAAAAAAGCTGATGAGCCCAAAGCAGAGGATTCAACTGAAAAAGAAACGACCGAAGCAGCATCAGAACCTGTGGCAGAATCTCAAGAGGAAAGCACAGAAAAAACTGATGCCGCAGAAGGTGATGATTCTGATAAGTAGCCTTTTGCTAATTCGTTAAACAGATCACTGTGAAATAGGGCATAACACACAATTGTTATGCCTTTATTTTTCTTTTTACTGAAAAACATTCGAACTAAAATTATTTTATATTAATATGTTAGGTTAAACCCTGATTATACAGTAGGAGTAGATGCAGAAGTGCAAGGTTATGATTTAGTAAGACTTGAAGGTTTTATAGGGCATATCTACAAGGTGATATGGCCGAAAAGCCTGAAAGTCTTAATGGGCATAGGATTGTGTTTCTGCGCTGCTTCCTATTGCATAATCTGGGTTAAAGGATCGTGACTTTTCAACAGAGCGAAAGGAGTTTTGCATGATAAAGAGAGTAAGCATTATTGCCATTGGTATAGTTATGTGTGGTTTGCAGGCTTTGATGGGACAGGCAATTACCTTTCATAGCCCAGTATCATGGATTACCCTTAGAGAAAGTGCCGTAAAGACAAAGGCTCTCATTGATACTGCAGAAGTTAAAAAGAACAGTATTTCTCTAACCCTCTCAAAGGTAGTTAAGGGAAAAAAGATTAAACTGGCCAAGACAAGCTTGAAACCTAAGGATTACTCCTTTGAAAAAGATTTGGCTGAGCTTAAAGAAACGGTGCTTGGTGGTGAAGATTATCTGATGGTTGACTGGGCAGTAAAGGGAACTGATAAAAAAGGTTTTATCCGTCCCTTTGGAATTGTAAAGTTGGAGAATAATGGTATTGCTAACCCTACTGCTTGTAAACAGGTTTCTCAAGAGATGAACCTTGCAGCACTTGCTGAAGTGGTAAAAGATGAAGATTTTATTGCTGTAGGATCAGGTAAAATGTGCCCTCTTTGGAGTGAAAAGGCATTAGGGCTGGTATTAAAAGATGTAAAAGACCTGGAAGAGATCTCCTTTTGTATTGATGGTAAAAATGGTAAGAATGCTTTTTTAGCTTTCTCCGATCGCGAATTGGTATACTACCCGAAAAAGGATTCTCTGGCTACCATCTATTATGATCGCTCTTTTACTGATAAGAATATTGCCTATGAAGCCAATGATTGGAAGAATGAAGTCACAGTCACAAAAGAGGGTGAGCAATGTCTCATAGTTATTCCTTGGCATGATTTGGCCATTAAGCCAACCAAGGATCGGATAATTGGATTTGCAGCATTTGCCGATGCTGCTATGCCTAAAACCGCTCAGAAGAAAATACCCGGTACCTGGGGTAATATAACTCTTAAATAAATCAATCCTCACTCTTGATTAGAGAGAGTTTTTTAGGTATTTTCTATGACTTTGAAATTACGGTGGCTGTAGTTCAATTGGTTAGAGCACTGGATTGTGGTTCCAGGGGTTGGGGGTTCAAGTCCCCTCAGCCACCCCAAAATTAGAAATAAAAGGGATGTAGATAAAAATCTGCATCCCTTTTCATATTTAGTGAAATATATCTGTAGAAATCCAATGTATGTTTTTTGATTTTAACCCAGACTATGCTGTAGGAGTAGATGCAGAAGTGCAAGATTATGATTTAGTAAGACTTGAAGGTTTTGAAGGGCATATCTACAAAGTGATATGGCCAAAAAGCCTGAAAGTCTTAATGGGT
>JANQEN010000019.1 GCA_028278335.1 Chitinivibrionales bacterium
TATGCAGTAGGAGTAGATGCAGAAGTGCAAGATTATGATTTAGTAAGACTTGAAGGTTTTGAAGGGCATATCTACAAGGTGATATGGCCAAAAAGCCTGAAAGTCTTAATGGGCATAGGGTTGTGCTTCTGCGCTACTTCCTATTGCATAATCTGGGATTATACAATTTCAACGTTTTGAGGTTTGCTTTGCCAAAGCCCGCTAATCTCATCATTGAAAATCGTAACAATGCTTTGTGGATTATACTACCGGAAGCGGTGACATGGGAAAATAATCCAAAATTGCAAAGCCGTATTGAATCAAAAATTCTTTACAACCCGCCGAGGGTCGTTATAGATCTTTCTCAAACCAAAACTATCTACAGCCTCACCCTTGGTCTCATTCTCTACATTCGACGATGTGTTTTGCTCTATAATGGATTTATCTGTGTTACCAATATAAATAAAAAGCATTATAACCAACTACATCAGGTAAAGTTACAAAGAGTAGTTCCTCTCTTTGCAAAGGAAAAGGATATAGATTATAATCAAAAAACACCCTAATCTGTTTTACTCATACTCTCTTCTCCATTCAGCATGACCTTTCTCGCAACTATTACCAATCGCCAATCCAATAAAATTGCCTTAATAGTCAGTGTTATAGCTGCTCTGTTGGTCACAGTGCTTTTTATTCGTTTTGGGGAAAGACAGTGGGATTTCAAGGTGTACTATTTTGGAGCCCAGGCACAAACATTGGGACTCTCTGCTTATTCAGCTTCAACCATTCAAAAGTTATCCGGCTCTACCCTTGATCTCTATTATCTCTATCCACCACTAACCCTTTATCTTTTTTACCCCTTTTTACTGATCCCATACTCTGTTGCCTTAATTTTATATGTAATTGCTAAAGGATTCATGTTCATTGTATTTTTATTAGTCTGGCGAAAACTGTTGCCACCAAGTTCCACGATCCTTTTTTGTCTATTCTGCCTCCTTTCATTTAATGGGTGTCTTTACTTGGATTTTGTTTCCGGTAATATCTCTCTTGTTGAACAGACAATGATTTCAATTGCCTGCTATTGCTATGTGACCAGGCGTTTTTCCTTGTTTTGTATTTTTATTCTCTTAGCTTCTATTTTTAAAATATTGCCCCTTTCGTTTCTATTTCTACTAATTCTATCAAAGGAGAAAAACAGGTATACACTGCTTTCATTAAGTTTTGTACTCTTTGGTCTCTATTGTGGATTATCCTACCTGATTCAGCCAGAACAATGCAGAGAATGGATTCAAACAGTAGGCTACATTGCCAGTTTGGATGGACGTGGAATCTATAATCCATCCCTGTTCTCTTTGTCTAAGGAAATTGTGTCTCTCTTTAGAGCTAATCCTGTTGATGTACACTCTTCAATAATAGCATTTATTCTCTATGTATTACTGGCTTTATCTTTGTTATTGGTCAGCCAGTTATTGAGTCGTAGATATTTTATTAGTAGCAAAGAAAACCCCGAGAGGATATTCATTATACTTGCATGCTTCCTGTATATTTTATTGCTCCCTCGTTTAAAAGATTACTCCTTTGTCCTTATTTTAGGGCCAGCTTTTTATACCCTAATTAAGGTTCAATCAAATAAAATCAAACTGTTACTGTTGGGAGGGGCTCTGGTCTTTTTCAATTACATGACCATTCCCGGTCTATCACTTTTTACAGCAGTAGTCCTACCCTATTATCCACTTTTAATCACAGCTCTATTCTGGTTAGTCCTGTTGTATGAAATAAATGCAATTTCAAAATCTACTATAAACCAGAAAATAACGTCCTAATTTTCTGCTAGATTAGGTTGTATTTTTAATATTTGCATCTCAATAATACCTATTTTTCGCAATTTTCGTACTTTAACCCAGATTATGCAATAGGAAGCAGCGCAGAAGCACAATCCTATGCCCATTAAGACTTTCAGGATTTTCGGCCATATCACCTTGTAGATATGCCCTTCAAAACCTTCAAGCCTTACTAAATCATGATCTTGCACTTCTGCA
>JANQEN010000102.1 GCA_028278335.1 Chitinivibrionales bacterium
CAGATTATGCAGTAGGAGTAGATGCAGAAGTGCAAGATTATGATTTAGTAAGACTCGAAGGTTTTGAAGGGCATATCTGCAAGGTGATATGACCGAAAAACCTGAAAGTCTTAATAGGCATAGGATTCCAGGCTACTTCCCAAGCGTACATCCGACCAAAGTCGTGGTGTGCTTCTGCGTTATACCGCTTCTCAATAATTTTGTCCTATATTGCGTTGCGGTATAACTGTTTCTATAAGAGTTTTGTCAAAAATCAGGGACAAAACTTTTGAGAAACAGTATCGTTCCTATTGCATAATCTGGGTTTAAGAGACATAAAAAAAGGCCGAATACATTCGGCCTTTATATCAGCTATCAAGCAAAAATGATCTGTTATGGTAATTTTTCCAATAGGAACTCTGTTGCTTGGTCACAGGTTATTTCATTTCTACCGCCATTGGGTACAAGATTGGCTGCAGCAAGCTCATCTAAAGCAGCAAGAATGCTCTTTTGATGGTTTAGGTAGCCAATAAAACCAAGAAGTTCACCAGTAGCTTTTACCACAGCCACCGGTGATGAAAATTGACCTCTATTTTCATTCATCATGCGGACGCCAGTACCGCCACCAGCTTCAAACATACCCTGGCAGAAATTAACGTTAGCAGAACCAACGCCACCAATACCACCAACATACATTCCAGCTTGGTCACCGGCCATGTCACCAACGATATTGTTACAAACCATGGTAGTTAATTTGAAGGTTTCCCCAGTCTTTTCACCACGCATAGCAGAAATCTTCTCAGGTTGGGTCAGTGTATAGGAGAAATCGTCAGGTTTTACACCAAGATAGTCAATTTCTGGAAAATGTGCATCAATGTATGCCTTTGCCCAGTTAAGACCGGCCGCATCAGGGCGGATAACATTATCTTTGAAATTAAGAACAACAAAGTTGTTATTGTTTTTCTTTGCATGGAGACAGGCAAGGTGGGTCAAGCGTTCTATGTCAACCCGAGCTTGAGGCCAGAAACAGAGAGAGTATTCATCTTGACCATTAAGCTGCATCATGCCAGCGGATTTTGCATCCTGGTAGGGAGTACCTAAATTACAGCGGAATACGGTAAAATCAATGTTCATTTCATCATTCTTTATACGACGCATGCAAGCGAAAAGATCAAGATATTGTCTCATCCACACGTTTGCACTGGGAACATTGGGATAGCGAGAGCTATCAGGGGTTTCCAGAGGCATTTTAAGAATAACATCACACTGATCAATAACTTCAACTGAAGAGGGTGGTGCTACAACATCAAGCTCAATACGTTTTTCAATGGTGAGATCGGGAATTTCAACCACAGTGATGTCACCCTTTTCAATCTCCTCAGCGAGCAATTTTTCTAACACTGTGCGCGCTGCTTTTGCTACAATTGGACCAATACCGTCTCCAGTAGCAAATCCGATTTTTAAAGGACGTTTCTCACTTAAATCAACAGGGTCAAAGTTGCCCCGCAACTCCATTGCCTTGTCTACACGAGCCTTCTCTTTTTCCAGAAGTGATGCTAAAGCGTCAAATGGGTTGTAGCTGCCTTCGAACTTATTGATGTACTCGCTCATTGTTGTGCCTCCTGAGTTACACGTAATTGTTTTGTTGATTGTTTAAAATTGCTTAAAAATATTGTCATAAAACGTAAAAAAACATTGAAATTTGAAGCACAAAAATAAATCTTAATATTCGAAAGTAGCAAGAATAAAAGAAAAAACATAAAAAAACTTTTTTTGACTCTACCGGTTTAATCAAATTATCTTTCAAAGCAACTACAACGCGGGAATAACTCAATGGTAGAGTGTCACCTTCCCAAGGTGAAGGTCGCGGGTTCGAATCCCGTTTCCCGCTTAAAAAAGGGCATTTTTTAAAAAAATGCCCTTTTTTTTGTGGTGACTATGATAAAATAGGGTTTTGCTCGATTATTAGGCTATTCTGTCTTATTTTTAAAAATTAGCGTTAGGACTTTTTCAAGCTTCTTCTCATCACCAGGCATGAAACCGGTTTGAGTAAATAGGATAGTATTAGACTGGTCAATAACATATAGTGTCGGCACAGCAAAGGCTTGAAGCTGATTGAGGATATTCTTTTTTTTGTCCATAACAACAATAAAGGGCATATCATAATATGTGGCTGCTTTTTTCGTCTTTGCCATTTTTTTGACCCCATCTTCACTAACAGCCAAAATGGAAAGTCCCTTATCTTTGTATTGAGAATGTGCCCTTTTTAACGATTTAAGTTGTCCCGTTTTTAATCCACAACAGGAGTTCCAAAACCAAACGATGATAGGGCCTTTCTTTAAAAGTTCCTGTGTGTCAATTTGGTCACCATTGATGTCACGAGTTATGAGAATGGGGACGGTTTTATTTTTTCCTGCCCCAAAAAGAGTGTTTTCCAAAGTGAAACAAAGGAGTATTGACAAAAATAAAATTGTTGGTATATTGAATTGACGACGCACTGGAAATCTCCTTTTGTGAATTGTTCAAACGAGATTGAAATTGTTTTTTAGAACACAGTATATTCCTGCAATAATAAAAATCACTGCAGTGGTTTTTCGAGCCCAATTTTCAAAAATAGTAAGTTTGTTAAAGGCTTTGCCAACTTGATTTGTAGCAAAGGCTAAAAGAAATGCAAAGAGGATAACGGGAAGAGCTGTACCGATACCATAAGTTGCGGGCATGATGAGCTTAGAACCATGCTTCATGGCTATTGAAAACAGGCTTCCAAAAAAGATGGCAGCAGAAGGTGGGCAAAAGGATAGAGCGAAAATGATCCCTAAAATACCAGCACCAAACAGTCCCGACTTTTCAACAAATTTTTGTAAACGGCTATTTACACCGCCACCTGTTGGAGAGAACCGAATTAATCCGAGTAGAATACCACCAACAAGAATGAGAAGAGGTCCAATGGCCATTGGCATGTAGTTTTGAAGAAACATGGCAACCGATGGAATAAACTGGGTGCTGGTAACCAAGACTGCGCTAAGCGTTGTATAAGCAACTGTTCGCCCAAGCATGTATATTATTCCTGCAAGCAAAACAAATCGTTTGTTTTCAAGCTTTTTACCAATAAATGATATGGCGGCAATGTTTGTTGCCAAGGGACAGGGGCTGATTGAGGTAAGAATCCCCAACCAAAGTGCCATCCCAAGGTCAAGAATGTAGGAAGATTCCATCCATAATACCTTTCGTCAAATGGTTGCCTTTAAGGGGTTACTTCTGTTGTAACAGGTCTTTTATCTCTTCCTCCTTAGGTACTTTGCCACTGACCTTTACTATCCCATCAATAACCAAAGCAGGGGTCATCATGACGCCAAAACCGATAATGTCATTAATATCGCTAACTTTGTCAAGCTCATACTCGATTCCTAAGGAATCGGCAACTTTATTAACATTGTCATACAGTAAATCACATTTTGCACATCCTGTACCAAGAACTTTAATGCTTTTCATTATATACTCCGTTGGGTAAAGTGACTAATCAATTGCCTGTTTTTGTTGGTGGTTGTTTAAAGCAAGGCTCCATAAAGTGTGCCTGAAATGGTCGCCATGACAACAACTAACAAAATAAATACCGATGTTCTTTTGATACCCATAATACTATTGATAACAAGCATATTGGGGAGGGAAAGGGCCGGGCCAGCAAGAAGAAGTGCTAGAGCTGGTCCTTTACCCATGCCACTGCCAATAAGTCCCTGCAAAATGGGGACCTCGGTGAGAGTTGCAAAGTACATAAAGGCACCAGCAATTGAGGCAAACAGATTTGCCCGAAGAGAATTGCCACCCACAGCTGCAGAAACCCAAGAGGAAGGAATGAGTCCCTCTTGTCCAGGCCTACCAAGAAGGATTCCGGCAATCAAAACGCCGATAAAAAGAAGTGGAATGATTTGTTTGGTGTACGTAAAGGTCGCAGAAAACCAGTCAGAGGCTTCACCTTTGGTTGTCGCGGTGATGAGAGCAAGACCGATAATTGCTATACCAAAATGGATTGTGGTAATTTTTGGGAAGGCAAAAGCTGAAATGACGACAATCGTTGCTAAGGTCAATATTTTCCACCAGGGAACTTTGAAAAGTATCACCAAGAGAGCACAAAGGCCTATTGACAGAATAGAGAGGATGCTGTTTTTAATAAGGTATTGAGTCTGAGAAAGCTTCTCTGAACATTCACAGCCTCCCCAGGTGGCTGTAATAAGAATACCAACTAATGCAAGGAAGAAGAGCGCATTCTGCCAAAGGGGAGTGCCCTCATCCGTTGATGTTTGTGCCGGTTGAATGGGAGTTCTCTTTTTTTCATCCCCCTTAAAAATAAGGTGCATAAGTAATCCAATAACAATTCCAAAGAGTACTGCACCTATTGCACGGGCTATACCGAGCTTCACCCCCAAAATTCGCGCGGTAAGAACGATCGCTAAAATATTTATCGCTGGGCCCGAATAGAGAAAGGTGCTAGCCGGTCCGATACCTGCTCCCATTTTGTAAATACCTGCAAAGAGTGGTAATATGGTACAGGAACAGACAGCAAGAACGGTTCCCGCAATCGATGATACACTATAGGCCAAAACTTTTTTTGCTTCCGCACCAAGATATTTCATCACAGCCGTTTGGGAGATAAAGACACTAATGGCCCCTGCAATAAAAAGTGCCGGCATTAAGCAGAGGATGACATGCAGTCGGGCATACTCCTTTAAAAGATGTAGCCCCTCCAACAATCCCGAATCAAAACGCTTTGTTCCAATAGGCAGATTATACGCAAGGATGAATCCACCAATGAGATAGACAATTATTTTCCACTCTTTTTTTATGTTCATTGATTAGTGCTCCTTTAAAGCGACAGGTGAGTCTGATTTGTTAAATAGAGATTCAAGCTTGTTTTGTGAATCCTGTTCAATAACCGATTCAACACACCCCATGAATTTTAGAATACAAGGTGTTTTGAGCATATAGTACACTTTATTACCACGCTTATCACTTGAGATAACTCCTGCATTTTTCATCACCAAGAGATGTTTTGAAACAGTTGAAGTATCAGCACCTATTATCTCCTGTAATTCGGAGACGCAGTGGGACTTATTGGAAAGGGCCTCTAAAATGACCAATCGACTGGGGTGGGCAATTGATTTTAGTATTCCTGCCAGTGCCTCATAGCGTTGTAAAACCAATTCTGTCATATATAGTCCAGTGTTATTTTATGTTATAGGCTATTTGGTAAAATAACCAAATAGTTATTAAGGTGCAACTTTTTTTTGCAAATTTTGATTGTATAGTATAAAAAGTTGATTCATAAACGAGGGACGTGTAATCTATAATAATAATTGAAATTATTATGATGTAATTAGATAATTGAACTATATCTTATTGAAGAAATAACACCGTGTTATATACGACTTTAACCGAAAAGAATTACTCCTATGGGTGAAATTGCCCTGATTCATCCCATTCATACCCTTGAGAAGGTAGAACTCCTTCCAAGAGGTGCGATGTTTTCTCAGGATGCTATTTTTGAGATTATTGAAAGTCGAAGTAGTATGGAGCCAAAGTCAAGTCTCTTTCAATATCATGATGTGGTAAGCGATGATATTGAAAAACTGCTTTCTGTTTCTCCCTATGATGTTATCTTCACTGCTGAAGCTCGGGCTCGTATTAACACCTTTATGGAGGACCTTAAGTTGATTGAACCGGTCCTTCAATCAATCGACTATTTTCGTGTACACGACTTTTACACCTACCGTCACCTCTTGGTTGTCTTTGCACTTACCACTCTATTAGTTGAGGACCTTATACCAGAAGTGGCTCAACAAAAAGAGGTCTTTCTTGCAGGGCCCAGTCATGATATTGGTAAGACATGTGTACCTCTGTCTATCCTTAAAAAAAGTGAACCCTTGACTTTGCGGGAATACGCTATTTTAAAGCAACACTCGATTGCGGGATATACACTTTTAAGCTATTATCTGGGTGATGCAGATCATTGTACTGCCCGGGTTGCATTAAATCATCATGAACGACGCGATGCATCGGGATATCCCTTTGGTATTTCTCTAGCCGATTCGGTAACTGAAATTGTTGCGGTATGTGATATATATGATGCTCTTCTTTCAGAAAGACCCTATCGGGCAATACCCTTTAATAATCGAGCAGCACTTGAGGAGATAACCGATATGGCCAATCGCGGCCAATTCTCATTAGAAATTGTCAAGGCACTCATTGCTCGCAATCGCACTGATCGTCCTCATTATACCTCGATTGAAATTTCAAATGAAAAACGGAGTGCACCACCCGGTCGAAATATGTATGGCCTCTTTAAAAAGAGGTAATAATAGAGAAGGCCCCACGCTGGCAAGCAGAGCGGGGCCTTATTTTTAATAGAATGAGAAAAAAGTCTACTCTGTTTTCTTCTATTCTTCCTTTTTAACTAACTCTTCCACAGGTTTTAAAATGGTGGTAAATTTACTGTCATACACCAAATAGACCATATTTTTACCTTCGGCTTTGACATAGTATTTTGAAGTATCTCCCTGTTTACCACCTACATAAAGAACATGCTTTTCACTATTCTCCAGCTCGGTTGTAAGAACTAAGGTTGGTTTGTCAAATCCCATATCGCTATTGGTCAAGGTGTCTGATTCTTCCCATTCTGCACAGCGAACATCAGCAAGGTCGTTAACAATCGTTGTTACTGACTCGCCACCAACAGCTTGTATTGGTGCAGTGATGTTCCAAAGAGGTGCACCAGAGGTATCAACGCTCTTTGCAAGCTCTACAATACCATCTTGTTTTTGTATGGTTATCTTTTTAGCTAAGCTTTTCTCGAACTTGGTGATAACCTTATCGCGCCAGCGACTTTCATCCGTAAAGAAGGAATACTTGATGCTTTCACCAACACGATAGACATTGTTCGATCCAACGCTCCGCACAAAATGGCTGCTCCAGTCAGGGCCATTTTTACCAATAATCACTTTACCCAGTGATTTACCCTGACCATCCCATACCTCAACCTGTGTACCCTTTGCTGTGTCAACTTCAAGAACAGTCTGTTTCTCAGGGTTTGTTGAGATGAGCTCATCCTTTTCCATTTTGATAATCTTTTCCAAGGCCGCAGCCACTGATGAGCTATCTGCAGCAAACTCAAAGGCACCTTCGTTCTTAGCTGCGCCATCATCCAAAAGGGGAGTGCCTTCAGCTTGATCATTACCTTTTTCTTTCGGGGCAATTATCCAGTAGCCACCTTTGCGGATAATTTTAACCTTTTTTCCCTTTTCGGTCATTTCAATAGCAGAGCACTCTTCCTTAACAAAGCCGGGAAAGAAGTGAATCTCTTTGCCCTTTTTTCCACCATCGAAGGGACCGGAAGATACCTTCTCAAAAATGAATACCAAAAGTATGAGGGCAACCAAGGTGCCAGTTAATATTAATAAATTCTTTGTTTTCATTTGCTTGTCTCCTCCTCTTTTTTCTCATTTGCTTTACCTGTTGCGACAATCACTTCACGGCGTCGAAAATAGATGATAAGGCCAAGAATAATAACCAAAACGGGCATAAGAAGGATGTTAGTATAGCGGATAACATTCGCATACGATTTTCCACCCTCTAATTTGTCATTTTTAATGGTGCGGTCGACAAGGGCACGGGAACGAATTGAAATGAGGTTTTCATCCAGGGAAACCCAATCAACAACATTCAAAAGCCAGGCAATATTACCAGGCGATGCACCTTGACCAGAGAGAAAATCTGAATCACCAGCAACAATCAAATGGCCATTGGTGTTTGATGCAGCAATCTCACGATTCTGATCTTCATTGTTAACCTGAATGTCCTCTTTTCCAGGTTCCACAACACTCTCCTTAGGTGGAACGCTCTTTCCTGCATAGTAACTTTTGAAGCCACCAGACAAATACACCACAAGATTACTCTGTGATAACACATCTTTCTTTGACTCAAAAATCTGCTGCCACTGCTGTTGAGGATTAAGGTCAAAACGTCCGGATTCGACCCAACTATTTTTCGATGACGTAACCAGAACAACACCCTCAACCGCGTTACTATCGGTTGTCGCAGAAGAGTCGCTATTGCCAACCAGAAGTGTTAATGGGCTTACCCAGGGGAAAATCATCTGTGCAAGACCGGAAACAGAGGCAACACTCTTGTTAAATCCTTCCGGCGTTACCTTGGCAATATAGGGATAATTCACTGGGACATTCATTCTAAAGGGGCCAACCTGCTGTGGAATTTGAACCTGTCCACAGGAAGCATCGACCACGAGGCTTTTTTCTACTCGCACACCATAGTGTTCTAAAAGCTTAAGGATAAGTGGATATTGTGCTGATCCCATGACGCCGCGGGACATGTCAATTTTTATGGCATCAGCAAGAACAATAAGGTTTCCACCTTTCATGAAATACTGATCAATCTCGAAGATATCCCTTTCAGTAAAGATTTTGTCATCACCGCCAGGAATAATTAAGGTTTTATACATGTTATCAATTGGTTTGTCGTCCAGAGCGACGGTCTTAACCTCATAGTTTTCCTTGAGTTTCTCATAGAGGGGCTTGTATTTCTCCTCTGTGGGATCCGGAGGCATCTGACCCTTCATCTGATAGCGCATGTACTCATCAAAGTAGGGCATGGTGTCAGTCTTTAGCACTGCTACCTTTGGCGCCTCTTTGCGGAAGACCTTCATGATGCATTGTGCAAGATCATACTCAAAATTACTGACATCCTGTATTACAGGAATGAGTTCTTTTTTATCAGCATAGAGGACCGCAAGTCCCAGGAATCCATTAATGACCTGTGCCTTATCCTTCTCAAAGGTCTGCATTTGGATTTCCGGAATCCCCATAGAGCGGACCTTCTGTTTCTTCTCCTCATCACCAGTGGGGTCATCCCAAGTTATACGGAGGTTTTTTCCCGCATAGGCATTGAATTCGGTCAACATATCCCGTACATCGGACTCAACCTTTTTAAGATGAGGTGGAAGGTCTTTTGAAAAGTAAACATTAATGTTTACAATGTCATCTAGGTTTTTTAACAGTCTCTTTGAAGCATCTGAGATACTGTATACCTTATTCTCGGTGAGGTCTAATCGTAGAAACTTTTTTGAAATGATATAGTTTGCCACTACGATAAGACCGAATATAATCAAAATCGAAAGTAATGAATTTGTTTTATAGGTTTTGTTCTTTGTTGACATATTATTCCCACTTTCTGCTTTCTAATGAACGAATATTTAAAAACAGAAAAAAGCCGATGATTGAGACATAGTATATGATGTCTCGTGAATCAATGATCCCTCTTCCAATACTCTCAAAATGATTGCCCAATCCAATATAGGTAAAAAATGGAACGAGCCAGGAGGGGGCAAGCATAGTGATAAAAGGATTGCCGATTAAGAGGAGCAGTAAGGTTATGCCCGCTCCAATAATAAAGGCCAATATCTGATTTTCAGTAAGAGAGGATATCCATAATCCAATTGCCAGATAGGCGCTTCCCAGTAACAAAGCACCCAAGTATCCACAGAAGATCATACCACCATCGGGATTTCCCAACATGGCAATGGTAATGGGGACTGTTATAGAAAGAAGCAGGGAAATGGCAAGAAAACAGAAACTTGCTAAAAATTTTCCAATAACGATTTCCACATCGTTGAGTGGCCAGGTTAAAAGCAACTCTAAAGTCTTAAGCTTTTTTTCCTCAGCCCAGGATCGCATGGTAATAGCCGGAACAAAGATAAGGAAAATCCAGGGCAGCAGAGTGAAGTAGCCACGCATATCTGCCTGGTTAATAATAAAGAATCCTTGAAAAAAGAGAAAATTGGTTACCACCAAATAGACGGTGATAAAAATATAGGCTATCGGAGAAAGGAAAAATGCCTTAAACTCCTTAAGAAAAATGATAAAAATACTTTGCATTGTTTTAACCCCTTGTCAATTGTGTGAACACATCTTCGAGACTTGTTTCTTCACGGCGAAGTTCTGCAAGAGTCCAGCCATTGTTAACTACGCATCTGAACAGGTCTTCACCAATATCGGATTTTGATTCAGTGGAAATCTTTGCAGCAAGCCATGAGTCAGAGAGCTCGTTAATCTGTGCTTCCTTCACATCGGAGATTTCGCTAAATCGAGCTTTGACAGCATCAGCTTCACCTTTAACTTTCAACTGATAGAAATTACCGGCACTACTTTTGGCGGTAAGTTCATCAGGTGTACCAGTTGCTACAAGCTTGCCATTATTGATAATAAGGATCCTACTACAAGTAGCCGAAACTTCAGAAAGGATGTGAGAACAGTAGATAACAGTCTTCTCTTCCCCGATTTTCTTTACCAGTTCTCGAATTTCGATAATCTGGTTTGGATCGAGTCCGGACATGGGTTCATCCAGAATGAGAAGCTCTGGATTGTGAATCATGGCTTGAGCCAAACCAACACGCTGACGGTATCCCTTAGAGAGTTTCCCGATTTGGCGTTTGGTCATTTTTGTTAGGCCGCAAACCTGATACATGGCATCAACAGCCTTAGTAAGAGCTGCGCCCTTAAATCCACGAAGTCCACCAACAAATGCAAGGTACTCGTTTACTTGCATATCATTATAAAGTGGCGCATTCTCTGGAAGATATCCGATTTTTTTACGGATTTCTAAACTATGCTCTAAAATGTCGAGGCCATCAATCTTGATCTCACCATTTGTGGCAGGAATAAAACAGGTAACGATTCTCATAGTTGTTGTTTTACCCGCCCCATTGGGACCGAGAAAGCCAAAGACCTCTCCTTTTTTGATCTGAAAAGTCAGATCTGTTACTGCTTTTACATCGCCGAAATGTTTACTCAGATTTTGAACATCCAGCATAATTGAATTATTTGTTGTACTCATATGTTAACCCTTTTATGAATATATTAGTTAAATAATCTGGGAATAACGAGCTAATTAATTAATATTTAAGCTAAATAAAATGTTTTTGTTCATCATTTGTTGTCAATATCATCATAGAGTGCTCAGATGTTATATATATAGAAAATGATCAATTAGTTGGTGCAGCCTCTTCCTTTGTTTCATCGATATTGTGTTGTGTTCCTTAAAATTGAAGGGAACCCGAGGATTCTTACTCTGTCCCTTTATAATAGTATTATTGAATCCTTGATAATCTATTCTCACCGCAAATACTTAGTATTTTAAGAATTCAGCGCAAAATATAGCGACCCACCTAGCCAACATTTTATGGCATTACAAATTTTTAGTAGTAGGTTTGCTGTCTAATGAGCTCTCAAACAGCGCTCTTTTGCTCTTGCAACAAGACCGATTTACACACCCGGTCACACCTGAAATTCAATCTATCGATACTCCTATTTAAACGGTATTTAACAGTTAGGTAATGATTTAAAGTATCAATTACGATTGGAATATTAAAAAATTGTATTGAAAATAAAAAAAAAGAGAAAAATTTTTCTCTTTTTTTCTCTCCGATAAAACTTTTTACTTAGCTCTTCTTCTCACTTTGAATTTGTACACGAAGGTCCTGAGACAATTTCTTTATATTTTGTAGACATTTGCGGGCCCGTGTGCCAGCTGATTTATTACCACGCTGAAACTTCTCGTACTCAACCTTCAAAATCTCGATTTCGTTCAATAGCAATTCCATTGTCCTGCTCCTTTTTATGATTAATACTTATAAGTAATTACTTTCGTAATAATCCCCTCTGGTACTCTATATACTCCAGGAGAAAATTTATGTCATACCCCCAAAGAATGCAAATAATTTTTGATTTTTTCAGTTATTTTTAACGGTTTTGGTTCTGAAAACTGTGAAACGTTACTTGAATAATTTGCTGTAACTAGTTGAAATTAATATTAAAAAAATATCTTAGATAATAAAAAGTAAAAAAAGTGCGGAACATTTATTAGTTCCGCTAACCTGTATGAATTTATTGAAGTCTAAATTGGACTATTGTTTTGAGAACTCTCAGGAGTGGTGCTGATGACGTGAATTTTTCCAAAAAAAATTGTTCATTTTAGGCGGATGCTAAAAATTTTGTAAAAGGAAATAACAGCCCGCTGGAAGATCAGGTCTTTTTACAAAGGAGAGTGCCCCTGTAAACCGCTCTGATATAATATCTCTAAGGAACTGAGGTCGCGACTTTTTTTCTACTACTTTGGTCTTTTCCGGAAGATCCAACGCTTCCTTTAAATAAGCTACTGCTGCACTAAATCCACCGAGTGTATCAACTAATTCTGCTTCTAAAGCCTGTTGACCAGTGAATATTCTTCCATCGGCAATTTTTTTCAACATGGAAAGCTCCATGGAGCGGGCCAAGGCAACATCATCAATAAATTGAGTATGGGTGTTATCTAAAAGTTTTTGTAAAAAGGCTTTTTCTCGGGTAGTTAAATCGCGATTAGGATTGCCGATATCCTTATATTTTCCCGACTTTATAGTTGTCATTTTTATGCCAATTTTATTTAAAAGGTCATAGTAGTGGGGAAACTGAAAAATGACCCCAATACTTCCTGTGATGGTGCCGGGGTTGGCAAATATCCTTTCTGAGGCACTAGCTATATAATACCCTCCAGAGGCTGCCACATTACCCATGCTTACTACTACCGGTTTATTTGCTTGGCGAAATCGCAGCACCTCTTGAAATATCTCCTGTGAAGGAGCAACACCGCCACCGGGTGAGTTTATACGGAGAATAACACCAGCAACAGAGTTGTCCTTGCGTAATTCTTCTAACTGTTTAACATGACTTTCTGAGCTATAAATGATATCGAAAATCTTGACAAGTCCAATTTTCTTTTGTTGACCGCTTAAAGAGAAGGTGTCTGAATACTGTGTTGCAGAGATTCCCATGAGCACTATTCCAATGATAACTGGAATAAGAATAATGCCAATGATTATCAGAATCTGATGTCTTTTCATGAATCCTCCGATAGGTCAATACGAATAATGTCTCCTGGAAGAAGGGGGGCATTTTTTTTGAGCTTATTTGATTTTAACAGTGTTGAAACTGGAATACCAAAGGAGCTGGCAATTCTCCAGAGATTGTCTCCCTTTTTTACTGTATATAACACCACATTCGATTTTTCTATACTTGAAAGGGACTGTTTTTTCTCTGTCTTGGTAATGTAGAGCTTGTCCCCCGGTTTGATAATCGAATTATTATCGAGGTTATTTAGCATAAAGAGATGTGATATGTTTATCCCCAATTGCGCAGCAATACTATAGAGATTGTCACCCTTTTTTACGGTGTAGAGAGTGGCACCCTTGAGCGGTTTATTTTTTAAGGTCTGTTTTTGCATGCTTGAAGGAGAAATGTAGTAAATAAGCTGTTCACCAGGTTTTATAATAGGATGGGTGAGGCTTTTTTGGTTCCATCGAGCTAAATTTTCCATAGAAACTTTTAGTCGACGAGAGATTAGATAAAGGTTATCACCACTTTTTACTGTATAGGTATACTTATGCAGATGTTGCACCTTTTTATGGGGACCCATTTTAACTGCAGCAATCTCCTTTTTACCAGATACATACAGTTTTAGGGTAGTGCCTGCTCGTATTCTTCTGGGGTTACTGATTCCATTCCACTGACAAATTTTTCTGATACTGGTACTATATTGTTCGGCGATTTCAGAAAGGGTTTGTCCAGCCTTGACTTGATGGAGTTGTGGTTTTTTACCAGCTTTTTTAAAGGCGGCGATTTCCGGTGCTTTTGCTGCAGGTTTTCTGTGACGGGAACCTTTTTTATGGGCATAGCTTTTTTCTATCGGATAGGAACCGTTAATTGGGATTGGAATATAGAGATGTCTTCCGGCAATGATAAAGTTGTTTCGTAGTTTATTTATGGATTTAATAGCACCCACAGAGATTCTATAGCGCCGTGCAATGCTTAAGAGATTATCACCACTTTTAATACGATAACGATACCATTTAACTTTATCCTTATCAGAGAGTGATGCGTAAAAGTCTTTAAAACGCTGTGCAGAACCCTTGGGAATATAGAGAGTGACCGATTTCATATCTGGGGGGGTGCACCATCGCCAGATATGGGGATTCATTTTTTTTAGCTCACTGTACGAAATTGAGAGCTCCTGGGCAATTTTATTAAGGTCTATGCAATCAGATATTTGAACAGTATCAAAATCAAAAGTGTCGGCGGTGTCGGCCTCAAATCCAAAACATTGGGGGTTTTTAGCAATGATCTGATAGGAAATATAAAGTGGCACATAGTTCATTGTTTGACGGGGAAGTCTTAGTTGCCAGTAATCGTTGGTTCCGGCCTTTCGAATAGCTCGTGCAACATTACGTTCACCACAGTTGTAAGCTGCAAGTGCAAGATACCAATCGTCGAAATCATTGTAAAGCTTTTTTAAATAAGCGATGGCCGCACTTGTTGACTTAAGGGGATCTCGTCGTTCATCAACCCAATAGTTTTTCCTCAGGCCATATATTCTGCCTGTTGAGGGAATGAATTGCCAGATACCCGATGCATGGGCATAGGAGTACGCCTTGGGATTGAAGGCGCTTTCCAAGATGGGCAAATAACAGAGGTCTGTGGGCATATCATGTTTGGCAAATATTTCTTGCATTACCGGTAAGTAGTAATTGGCCCGTTTCAAGATGCGTCCTAAAGTACGATGACGCTTTTTTACCACTGCATACAGGGCGTTTTGTACCCGTCGATTATGGACAATCGGGACATTATAGGGCACACCCTCTTCGCAATCAAGCTGTTTAAGAATGATGCTATCCCTCGGTGAAATGGAGAGTGTATCTATGGCCATACTTATTTGATAGCGATATATGAGGTTGCTAATATTTAGGGGGATGCTGTCCAAATATTCACGAGGCATAGCTTCTGTGTAGATTTCCGAAATCCTTATTAAAAAGTCACTTACTCCGTTTTCTGTCTCTTCTAGGGGCTCTTTTTGTACCTCAATCAGATCAATTATTTCTTGAAGATGAACATGGGCTTGTGCAAAGGAGGACTGAGCGCAGAGAGAGTGGGCTTGTTGGATAAGAGAGTCAATGAGTGCCAAGGTATCAATCGTCACCTCTTTTTCCAGCGTTGTAGGATTTGGTTGTTCGATTATCACTGTGTCGATTGCAATGGTGTCTAATTGGATATCACTGAGGCTCTCCTTATGTTTTGATGTTGTTGATGCACAGCCCCAGAGTAATCCAAGAAGGAAGATAAGTAAAATTGTATAAAGTATGTTATGTATTCTCACTTTGTAAATCCCATTCATAAGTATGCTTGAGTTTATACCAATATATTATAGAAAATAACTATTGAACTATTCAAAACAAAGTCGTGTTTATAAATGAGGGTTTGAGTGGAGTGATTCAGCACTGTACATCCCTCTCTCATGTTTTGACTTTTCTCTTATTTACACTTTGTTCTAATAAAGAATTGATGAGTTGGGGGCTACTATTTTGATAAAGGAATTCGTTACCAATCATCTGAAAAGTTATGGTGTAGCTTTATCTGCTTTTGGGCGGATATCTTCATAAAAGAGTGTAAAGGATGTGGCCATATAGGGAAAGAGCCAAAGGAAACCAACACCAGCACGCACTGTTACAGCTGATTGAGTATCATTCATAAAAAAACTCCAATCATGATCGAGAATTTCTGGAGGGTACTATTGGTTAATACTGTCGTAAATGTATAGTATACATTACTTAACAGTATCAAGCATAACTATTTGAATTTTATTGGAAGTTGGAGTTATCTTTTATTCTTTTTTACATGACTGATAAGCGGTTTTTTTCCTTTATTTTTAAAACTATTGATAATCTCCTCTGCCTTTTCAAAGGGAACGGTAATAAAGGAAAATTTGTCCATAACTTGAACATCACTAATCTGTTTTGATCGAATTGAGACTTTACCCATTATTAAATTGACAAGCTTTTTGGGCGTTGTTTTATCTTTTTTGCCAAGCGCAACAAAAAGGCGCGCTTTGCCCTGTTTGTCAATCTGCTTACCCTTGACACCTACTTCCTGAATTTCACCATAGATATCTGGATTAAGTTCATCCTCAAAACAGTAATTAAGCAGTGCTGCAAACATTGTCTCGGGCTCCCTGTCACGGAGAATCTTTTTTGCCCAGGAGAGGTATTGCTTTTCTACTCCTTCGACGAGCAAATTATTTAATTCTTCCTGTACTTTTTGCTTCTTAACCTTGATAATATCTTTTACTGGAGGTACCAAGGATTTTTTTATATCCGTCTTGGCCATTCGTTGAATGAACATGAGCCGTTTGTATTCACTGGGGGTAATAAAGGTGATGGCTGTTCCCTCGTTTCCAGCCCTGCCAGTGCGTCCAATGCGATGTACATAGGATTCGGGATCCTGTGGCAATGAGTAGTTTATCACATGAGAAAGATTGTTCACATCAATTCCTCGAGCAGCAACATCAGTTGCCACTAAGATATTTACCCGTTGCTTTTTAAATTTATCCAGAGTACGCTCTCGTTGTCCCTGTGAGATATCACCATGAATTGCTTCAGCATCATAACCACGGTCCAGTAGGTGAGATGCTAAATAATCAACATCACTCTTTGTCCTACAAAAAACTAATCCATAAAAGGCGTGTTCAATATCGATTATTCTACACAGTGCTTCAAACTTATCCGAAGCCTTAACCTCAAAGTAGATCTGATCTGTTAAGTTGGTAGTCAAGGTCTCTTTCTTGACTTTAAGCAACTCGTAACCATCCATATATTTTTTTGCCAACTCTTTGATCCTCTTTGGCATGGTAGCTGAAAAAAGAAGCGTCTTTTTATCCTGTCTGGTGTGGCTCATAATCTCTTCGATATCATCGATGAATCCCATGTTGAGCATCTCATCTGCCTCATCAAGGATCAAATGGTCGATTGCCCCTAAATCCAATGTCTTTCTTTTTAGATGGTCAATGACTCTGCCCGGTGTTCCTACTACCATATGAACACCCTTTTTAAGTCTTCGCAATTGCTGATCAATCGATTGACCACCATAAATCGGGATGATTGTCAATTTCTTTGATCCCCGCAGAGAGTTTATCTCTTCTGCAACCTGTATTGCCAATTCGCGAGTAGGTGCGAGAATAAGTGCTTGCACCTTATGTTCTTCTGCTTTGATAAGGTCGACCAGTGGCAATCCAAAGGCCGCTGTTTTTCCCGTACCAGTTTGCGCTTGAGCAATAATGTTTGTTGTATTCTCAAGCATCATGGGGATGGTCATTGCCTGAATGGTTGTCGGTTCTTCGAACCCTTTTTTTTGAATAGCTTTAAGGGAGTTGTCCGATAAACCAAGTTCTAAAAAGCTTTTTTTATAATCCATAAATTCCAATTTTTCCTTACTATTAATGAGTAACTCTGTGTTAAAGGCCCACAAATATACTCTATTATACACATATAAACGTGAAGAAAAGGAGAATTTGGGAGATTTATTGTTTTTTATGTGATGGGCGTGCCCCCGCAGTCGCGGGGTCGCCGTGGTTCCGGGCTTACCGCTGGTCGGTCCTCACCCTGCGGGATCGGACTGGCCTTCGGCCACCCTTCACCTGGCTCACGCAAAAGAAAAGAAGCAAACAAAAAGGAATAGAGAGATTGTCATTAGTTTGAGGTTAAGTTGGTTTGAAGCAAAAAGATGTGCAAATAACCGTGAAATTTCTTCACTATGCTATTATTTACAAAATGTATATTTTCTTTGACCGCGGATGCCATCGGGAGTTTGAATTTATAACAGCGGAATTAAAACAAAGTCAATACCTAAAGGAGATTTGATGATCCCTCGAGTTTCGCAAGCTATGTACATTCTAATACTCGTTATTACCTATGCATTAGTCAATGCTGACATTCCTCGTCATATTGCCTACCAGGGTATGCTAACAGATACCGTTGGAAACCCACGACCCGATGGAAAGTATGAATTCACTTTTAGCCTCTATGAAAGCTCTACTGGTGGTACAGCTCTTTGGTCTCAAAGAGAGATTAAGCATGTGAAACAAGGGCTTTTCTCAACATTTTTAGGAAGCGTTATTTCCTTTGGACCACAGATAAAATTCGACAAGCCCTATTATTTAGGAATTAAAATTGGAATTGAAAATGAATTGTTGCCACGCATTCCTATTACAAGTGTGGCGTACTCTTTTTACTCCTTAAAAACCGATTCCGCTTTACATGCAAAAAAAGCAGATACTTCAAGTTTCGCAACTCAGAGTGGTGGAATAAATGTATTAATTCAAAGAATGATTGACACGTTAAAAAGAAGTGATTCAATTCAAGCAGAACAGATAGGTCAACTAAGTTTAGCGAATGATAATTTAAAGGATTCGTTAAATATGCTAAAAGCTAAACTAGACGACCATGAAGTAACAATAATTGATCTGAAACGATTATGTGACTCGCAAATGATCTTGATAACTGAACAACATAACTCAATCCAAAATCTAAGTACAGATGTTCTTGATTTAAATAGTCGAATCGACTCACTTGAGCAGATAGGTTATTTAAATTTGCATCAATTCGACATAACTGATAGTGTAAAGGGAAGTGGAGATTGGACTACAATTAAAGCAGTAGGAGTGCCATATAGAACTGTAAATGGGGTTTGGCGATTAATTTTTAATCTGGATGGGAGTGGTCTTTTGCAAACTACCACTATTTCAATCAGCGGGATTGTGTTTAAAATTGGATATAATCAAGAGGTCGGATATTCTTCTGGTGCTTCTGGCACAACTCAGGGAAAACATTATGCTGCAGACGGCACAAATTCTATTCAAATTTATCTATCAACGCAAGAATGGCGTCATTTTATTTCTGGTGATGTTGAATTAAATAGTAAACCGACATGGGTTGATCAATAAATGAGTATTTTACGGTTGAATTGATAACTTTAGTGGAATAAATCATAGTTGAGCTTTGAGTTAATTTTTTTTAAGGAATCTTCCTTGATTAATCTTTTGTTGATTTATTAATCTGTAGTAGTAAACTCCATTTGAAAGTTCCTTTACATTAAGAGATGTCCCAATCTTAGAGTAGCTTTTAATTATTTGACCAATGCTATTAAAAATTATAAGCGCATTATCTTTTATTGCATTAGGAAAATGAAGAGTATTGTTACGATAGAATATGTTTGGTTTTTTGATGTTCTTCGTTTGAAATTCTGATAGTGAAGAGTTATCTATTTTAAAAATCCCATTACCTAATGAATCGGTGGCAACTTTCATTCTATATACATTCTCTGATGGATTGTCATCTCTCTTTTCAACCTGGAATTTTACGGAATTTTCTCCAGGTTTGCATAGATAAAAGATTTCTTCTTTGATGCCAAAGATATTCATCCAATGACTATAGGGTGGGTCACCATACATGCTCCAGGTGCCCCATTCGTAAAGAGGAAGGATGTGAGTATTTGTTAAAGGATTTGATGCGATACCAACAATGGGGAAGTGGATGGTGTCATCGAAGCTGCCTACTGATGAAATTGCATGCAGTTTATATGGAACATGATGAAGCTGAGAGGGTATCTGTGTTGCAGACCATTGTTCCGGCAATGAGTCATATAAAAGTGTGTCACTTATTTTTGTGGAAAGTCCACAGGTTTTTGCTTTAAACACTCCCATAGTAGGTTTATTTGTGCACTCCCCTGACACTGAAACTGCAAAGGTTCCATAGCCTTTGATCTGGATATATTTAAACTCCTCATCAGCGCATTGTAAACTTGTGTCACAGAGGTTAATGATACTGTTTTCATAGACCTGTTGATTAACGGTTATGGTATCGGCACTGAGAATAGAAATACAGATCAAACCAATGAGTGTTATTTTAAACATAACCTGTCCTTTTAATAGATATGTAAAAGATTGATGTTTTAATCTCGGGCCCTATGATTAATATAATCAAAATAATGATGCAATAGACTTGATATATGATTAACTGGGCAAAAAGTGTTTTCTAAATAATAATAGAGGAGATCCCCTAATTTCTTTGATGGTCGGGCGAACTGTTTTCTGTGAGAAAACAGAAAGTACTTAAAGAGACCATTTACACAAAGAGATTATGACAAAATTTGGGTATACTTATAAGTAAGCATTAAAGAAACAGACTATTAAAGAACCAATTAACAAAGGAGGTAAACAATAGGGAAGTGTAGAATGCTAATCATCTATTAGGTATCAAACTCAGATTATACATTAGGATGTATTGATTTATCTGGGTTTAAAAGGCATTACTGGTGGAGTAGTGCCTTTTGTTATTCCTTTTGGGCAACCGTTTTATTGGCACAAATTTTTTGCCAAAGCGGGTCTATTTTCTTTGGTGTATAGCTTCTTTGTAGAACTTCAAAGCGAAAAATAAGAAGAAATAAAATGAGAAATCCAATGGTCCCAAACCAGAGAAATATTGGGTCGACACAATTGACTATAAGCCAGGCCATGCTTGCACCTGGAATAATTATGTAGAGCCCGTAAATTGACGAAATAAAAGCACTACGATCAAAGAAATTCATAATCCAAGGGGAACGGTTCTTGTTAAACGCTCTGAGAGTCGTGAGATGTTTTTCATAGTCGAAACCAGTCTCTTCAATTTCAATAAAATTTCTAATATATGCAGCAATGCGATAGCGTGATAACTCTCGAAAGAGATTGTGTGACAAAAAGGGAATTGCTCCCCAAATTAAAAGCAGCATGCACAGTGCTGGACTTATGGAAAAAAGACCAGCAGCCACGCCTCCAGTAATTACCCCATAGGCAAGATTTCCCCACACACGGGACTGCATGGTAAAAATCATCTCCTCACGAAGCGCTTTGTACTCTTCAATTTTATCATTATTTATTGCCATATTGCTTAACTCAACTTCCCTTTTGTATGTAAAATAAATACTATGAATTTGAGTGACTACTTCACAATATACTTAAGGATAATAATTGTTAAGTAATACCAATCAATTTTCTACCGGAATGGCAAATTCCGATCCTTTTTAAAAAATTGATACATGGAGAATAAAAATTATGGGGGTAACGGAAAAGAAATACCGCAATACGATTATTTTGCTGTTAAAGAAAAGGGGATGAACGTTCAGTGAATACCCCTTTCTTGTTACAGCAAATTGAGTAGGGAGGTATTTCTTTGAAGGTAGGGGGCTTTGCCCCCACCCAAAAAAAATCTTTTCAAATATTTTTTATTTAGGTCTATTTTCTTGTAAAAAAAACGCCACAATTGTATCCTCTGAGTAATACTAGAGATAACATCTAGTATAGGGATATTTGTTTTAGGATTGACTCTACTTTTATTTGGATAGGAAAACTATGCTGTTGAGATTAATGCTATCTTTCTTTATACTTTTTATCTTTATCACGCCAGCTCAGGCAGAAGACCGAATTTTGCCGCAAAAGGTTTCATTACTCAATTTTTCTGGAACTGCCCAATATAGAAATGCTGATACACTTCCCTGGATTTCGGTCAATAGAAAAACTCAATTTGTCACTGGGGGAATATTGCGTACTAAAGAAGGAGGTCGGGTTGAGCTCGGAATGGAGCCTGCGGTTATTGGTGTTTTAGGAAACAATAGCTCCATGAAATTTGACAAACTTCATATTAGTGCGACAAATAATAATGTGCTCACCAAACTCATGCTCTATCGAGGCTCCTTTTGGGCAGAGATGCCTTCCTATGTTGCAAATAATCTCTTTTATTCAATTGAAACCTCTTTGTCAACGCTCTACCTACGAAAAGCAACAGTAAAGGTTACTGTTCAGAAAGGTGAAACCCAGGTAGAAGTCTATAAGGGTGCAGTAAAGATTCGACAAAAGAGTAGTGGAAAAGAGGTGATTCTATACCAGAACAAGCGAGCAACAATTGTTCCCGGGAGTAATACGGTTTCCGTATTTGATATGGGTGGAGCAAAGGCTGATACAACAGACAACCAGCTTTCTGGTATGTCAGTTGCAATGCTCTCCATCTCCTCCCCTAAGGGACCAAAGCAGGATTTGGAGCCGCTCTCAGATTTTGTTGCCCAAGAGATAGAGTCGCAGTCTGAGGTGCGGGTTCTCTTTTTAGAGGATGTGCGATCAATACTTCGTCCAGCTGGGTTAAGCCATATTTTACGGTGCCCCACAGACTCCTGTATTGCAGAGATTGGTAACTATCTAGGCGTTGATCTCTTAGTCATTGGTAAACTGGGACAATTGGGAACCAAATATATCTTTAACCTCAAGCTCGTGGATGCATTACGGGACCGCACCATCAAACGGGTTAGTACTGCAGTGGAGCAAGATGTTAGCACTATTACTGATGAGATTCCCACCATGGTAAACCAGCTGATTACTGCGCGAAAAAAAACCCGGACTCGCTCCTTTGCTGAGGTGCAGCGTATCACCGATTCCATAGCCAATCTTGGTCCCTATAAAAATATGGTATGGATCTTTCCCGATACTTTTGCAATGGGTTCGCATAAACCGGAAGGGGACAAGGATGAGTTGCCACTGCACAAGGTTACGGTCAAGGGGTTTTTTATTGACAAATATGAGGTTACCCGCCAAGAATTTAAAAACGTGATGGATTTTAACCCAAGTAAATTTAAAGGCTGTCAAACCTGCCCCGTCGAGAATGTAACCTGGTTTGAAGCTCGGGACTATTGTCAAAAGGTTGGCAAACGACTTCCCACAGAGGCTGAATGGGAGTATGCCTGTCGATCAGGAACGAACACCGTTTTTAATTATGGGAATAGTCTATCCAGTGATCAGGCAAACTTTGATGGAAGAAAACCCTTTGGTGAAGGGTTGCAGGGGGTTGTTAGAAATAAACCGCTTCCTGTGGGAAGTTTTAAACCCAATGATTGGCAACTTTTTGATATGCATGGCAATGTATGGGAATGGTGTTCTGACTGGTATAGTCCGACCTATTACGGAAAGTCAAAGAAGAGCAACCCTCAAGGACCGAAGCAGGGAAAATTTAAAGTAGTTCGCGGTGGGTCGTGGAAGGGAGATGCCGCAAGTTTACGTTCGGCAAATAGAATCTCCTATAATCCTCAAATTAAACTCAATACAGTTGGTTTTCGCTGTGTAAAGGATTATTCCAAATAGAAGGCGCTAGGCTAAAAGGTCTGCTTCCCCAGTAGAGTTTACCAAAATTGTAGTAGGCATATTTTTTAAGAGAGATGAGAAGAAGGTATGGAACTCCTTTGCCTCTTCCAGTTGTGGTATTTGAAATCCTAAAAATACCGCAGTGGCCTCATTTGAGTAGGCATGGAAAATCTCAACAAAGGGTTTGTCTGAGTCGATTATGACGATTTGAGCGTGCATACGGGAAGATTCCACCAGCGTTTTAAGTTCTTCAAAGGCCGCTTCCCGTGATTCGTCTTGACGGACTACACGAAGAAAACGAATCTTTACATTAGACCATTCAGTATTGAGCGAAATCAAGTAGGCAAGTATAGCCATAAGTGATCCATTTTCATTACCACGCCACCATACGTCAAGACAGGGTTTCTGTTTACGGCCAAGAGTTGGTAATCCATTATCATAGATAACGATTTGATTCATCTCTAAGATAGCAGCGGTTTTCATGAGTTGAACAAAGGCTGGTGCCCGTTCAGATGCTGAAGACCACCCAAAGACTACACAGTTTGGTCTCAAAGGTCCCACCGCTGTGCATTGGAGGACCTGGTTCAAACCTAAATCTAAATCAGGGGTGATAAGTACTTGGGGGAAGGCCTGTACTTTATTTTTTTTAATAAAATCCCTCAAGGAGTTATACATATGCTTTCGCTGCTCAATCATAACGTTAATTTTACCAATAAGCAATCCAACGAGGATCACAATACCCCGACCACTCCCCAGCCAATTTGCATATCGGGCTAAGGTTAAACGACTCTCTGGGTTTCCAGAGAAGACTATAATGGTAGGACGCCAGTTCTTTGCATGCATTGGTGCATTTTCAAGATTAAAGAGGTTTCTTCGAACTCGTGAGTAGTAGAATCCTCTTCTGGCATCGCCAAAGGAAGTTTGCAAAACGAATTTTCGTACATAGATGAATACGACGCTTATCAGTAATAAAGCTCCCATTGCTGAAAGTGTGTCAATAAGAAAGGCAGCTCCAATACAACCAATTGCGCCAAGTAAGGCAAGAACCCAGTGAAAGAGTTTAAAACGGGGGCGAAAAGAGGGATTTCTACTGAAGGATTCAACAAAGGCAGCCACATTAGTGATACCATAGGCCCAAAGGAAGAGCATGGTCACAATGGTGGCAACAAGATTTAATGCGCTCCCACCAGCACTCCCACGGGCATAGTACAACGTTACAATGGTAATGCATAAGGTGAGCCATAAAGCCCGTCTTGGCTCCCCATTGGATGAGAGCTTTGCAAAGGGTTTTGTGGGTTTAAGAAGGTTGTCTTGCGAAAGAGATTGAAGTATCCTTGGCGCTCCAAGAAAGGAGCCTAAGGCACTGGAAAGTGTGGCAGCAAACACACCAAGGGAGACAAATATCCACAATCGGAAAACAGCAATAGAGAGAAGAGAACCGTAGGGATCAGCAGAGAGAGCTGTTCGATTAATCGCTCCTCCGCAGAGTATGATTTGCGCTCCATAAATAATAAATCCTACAATGACTGCAGCGAAGGTGCCTAAAGGGATAGAGCGGGTTGGATTTTTTAAGTTTCCCGACATGTTAACCCCTGCCATGATTCCTGTAACCGCAGGAAAATAGATGGCAAAGATAATCCAAAAGTTATAGGTTGGCGTTGTGTATGCAGCATTCCAGTTCGCTTGAAACAACGATTTATCAAAGGAGAGTATTGCTCCTCCTAAAAAGGTCACTATGGATAAAACCAATATACCCATAATGGCGTACTGTGCTTTGATGGCCCATTCAGCACTTTTAAAGACGACAATAAAAAGAAGGGCTGTTGTACCAAATGTCACGTAGTTAAAATAGTTGCCAATACTAGGGATATAGGGTGAGAGAGTTGTGATGAGTGCTTCAGTAAAGCCAAGAATATAAAAGGGTACTGCCAAAGCTTGAGCAAAGAAAAGAATAAGCCCAATGGTGCCACCAAATTCTGGTCCTAAGGTGCGTGAAATAAGAAAATAGGCTCCACCGCCTTTGACCTCGGTGTTTGTTGCAATAGCAGAGATAGAAAAACTTGTCAGGAGGGTAATACCCTTGGCAATACAAAGCATGACCAATGCATGGAGAATGCCAGCCTGTCCTAAGACAAATCCGGCACGCATAAACATAATCACGCCAAGTATTGTTAGGATCGAGGGTGTGAACACCCCACCAAAGGTAGAGAATTTTACGGTAGATTCCTGTGCTTTGCTCACAAATGTTTTCTGAGTTGAGTACTGAATTAACGCACTATTTTTGATAGAGTTGTGCCTTGATAGTAGGCACTGACAATTTCTTCAAACTGTTGACCTGCTCGGGCTCTTCCAATTGCACCCATTTGACACATACCAACACCGTGGCCATATCCCCGCCCAACCAGAGTGACCGAGCTGTTGTTTATGCTTTGTATTTTGAATTTTGCGCTTCTAAGAATTGGGTAGCCAGAAACAGCCCTTCTAAAAATAAACCGGATTTTGTCACCGCCATAATGAAAGGTGCCTTTGGAGGAGGCTACGGCACAAAGAGAGACTCGTCCACAGCTAAAACGTTTTCTAACAGCCATTTTTCTTATGGAACCCAAAAACGGTTTTTTGCCATTATCATTTTTTTTACTATAGGTGCGAAGAATAGTACTTAATTTTTGTGTGGGCCAACGCTCTTTCCAATCAAAGTAGCGTGAGATTGCGCAATACGCCTTACCTTGGGCATCTCTATCTTTAATGGAGATTAAATAGGGTGCCGCTGGTTTATGCCACACATCCTCTATTCTTGCGGTGGTGCCACCACAGGTTGAGTGATAGTAAGCATAAATTAAAGTGTCCTGATGGGTTAGTACCATGTCCTTTGTTGTAAAGACTGCCCGGTCACTCAAGGGGTACTCAACAGATACACCACCATATACTTGATCGGCAACTGTTGGAAGAAGGTCAAATGCGTGTCTCTGTTTCTTGGTCATTTTTTTATACGTATAGGTTCTGGCCGCAATGGCTTGAGCCTTGATTGCCTCAAAGTCCTCCATTTTTCGTTTGCCAATCTCTAAGGGTACAACACCACGTAAATATTCTTCAACATCGCAGTAATTGAGGATGGTAAACGTGCCCCGTTTACCGGAAGTAATGATAATTGAGCCACGATAACTTTGATCATTCAATTCAATATAATTCTGAGTCGATTTTGCCAATAGTGTACAGGGAAGAAAGGCTTTATACTTTTTGCTGGTTCCCAATCCAAGGATGACTTGGTTAATATCGGTATTTTTATGTATGCTGGTCACGCTGATACGACCATTAAGTGAAATCTTTCGACGTTTTTGATTATCTCGAATGGTGACGGTTCCCGGTGAGTAAAGAACAATACGGTTAATGCTTCGTTTAAGAGCAATTCTAACCATTTTTGAGGGAGCGCGGAGGAATTCGGATGATTTTTGAATGGGTTTAATAAATTGCATTGTATCGCTAATGATTTCTGCTGTGTCAATCACCTCATCGGTGAAAGCTGCAGCAAAATCTAATGCAGAGGAAGAAAGGGTGTCAATTTCTTCCTCTGGCTTTGATATAGGAATTGTATCTTTGGGAAGTGGAGCCTGTTCTTGAGTTTTGGTTTGAGAGGAGGGACGAATCCGAATCTCTGGGGACTTTGTACATCCCAATAGAAAACAGACAACAATGATAGTGAGAAGCGTGTTATTCGCTCTTTGAACTGTCACGATGTGATTTTGCAAGTTTCTTGAGTTTGCCAGAGATTAACTGTCGATGGACTGGTGATGCTCGGTCAACAAAGAGAATACCTTCTAAATGGTCAAGCTCATGCTGAATAGCACGAGCCCACAATCCGTCAAGGTTCTCCATGGTAAACTTTTTACCTTCCTCATCATAGGCGCGTACCGAAATGCTAGCCGGTCGCTTCACTGGAAGGGTAATATTGGGAACACTCAAGCATCCCTCTTCTGCATCTTCCTTTTCATTTGAGCAGTAGTAAATTTCGGGATTGATAAATACAATTGGCTCCTGTTCACCAGCAGTTGCATCTACAACAGCAAGGCAGATCGATCGACCCACCTGCGGTGCAGCTAATCCAACACCATCGTTTTCATACATGTCAACCTTCATTTGCTTGACAAATTCTTTTAACTCATCATCAAACTTTGTTACGGTTTGTGCTTTTTTTCGCAGTATTGGATCGCCATAGATTCGTATGGTAGCCACTATTTCTTTTTCTCCTCAGCAATCGTCTTTTTCTCATCCTTATTGGTGATTGATGCAATCGCTGATTTTGACATCTTTATGTTAGTATTATCGGCAATGCGGAGCATTATAGAGTCATCCTTGACACCGGCAATGGTTCCATGGATACCACCGATGGTAACGGCCTTATCACCCTTTTGCATACCACCAAGCATATCTCGTTTCTGTTTCTGCTTTTTCTGCTCCGGACGGATCATAAAGAAATACATGACAATAATCATGACCAAAAGCATGGGGAGAATACTACCCATGTTAAAACCTGAGGGTGCTGCTTGATCTTGAGCAAAGGTGGAGGTCGTTAATACAAGTACGGATAAACCGGTTATAAGCTGTTTCATTTTAAGCCTTTCTTATTATTATGATACATACATTTTGTTACAAGAGACAGGAAAATATATATATCGCCCAAAGAAAATTATGAGTACCTATCCATAATATATAAAATAGAGAGTTTTTTGGTTAGGTTTATGTGGCAACTCAGGTGCTTAGAGATTCGGACCTATCCATCCCATCCAAAAGAAAAGGTAATCCATTTGGTAGATCCATTCTCCGTAAAGACGACCTTCGTGTTAAAGGAGATTAATAAATGATTTAAGGTAAAGCCACCGCCAAAGGATAAACCAAAATCAGGTTCAAATTCATTATGTGAATAGTTATTTCTTCGGAGAGTGAAAAGACCAAAATAGTAGCCCGGTGAAAAATCCACAAAAAGGGCATGCTTTTTTGTAAGAGAGAAGAATACTTTTTGAAGGAACGTTATATCCCAGTAGTGTGCTGAGGCACGAAAGTTTAGAGGGTTATTATTAGGTCGTTCTTGAGTAAGCCAGCAATACCCTACTTTTGGGCCAAAGGCATAGAGATTGTTTATTTTGAAGTATGTTTCTGCGCCAAGATTAATTCCTGGATTTTTGTTGTTAGACCAATCACCTACAGCGATTGCCATACCGCCATAAAAGGCATTTTTTTGTCTGATGGAAAAACCTGTTGTAGAAAGAGGAAAACAGAGAAAACACAAAACAAATACTATCAGTGATCGCACGAATACCTCCCAGTGATACAATTTGGATCAAGGCAGAAAAGTTAATAGAATATAGATAGGTTTTATTGTTGTTGGGAAGGAATGCTCAGTGATTTTTATAATGAGAGTGTGTGAAGATGAGAGGTGTTAGGTTAGTCTTTGCCCGTGATGGAGAGCTAATTTAAAAAGCCTTTACAAATTTCAGAGAAATTAAATACGGTTGTACCACCAAGAATAACTGCAATAGTAATTGCCACAAGAAGAGTCTCTAAAATGGATAATCCCTTTTGGTTGGTTAGCAATTTCATAGTAGTCTCCTTTGTAAAATTTATTTGTTTCCCTTCGCTTACACTTTTATTATCGTCCTATTGGGTCCATTTTTCCATTAATTGCTGATAAAGGGGAACTGACCATTCCGCTTTTCCCCTTATTTTTCAATGACTTTGTGACCTTAGTCACAAATGGAAGCAATACTTGTTGCATTCACCCCTTCGAAGGGTATAAAATAATAGAGAGCATACATGCCTCATTGCAACAGACCAAGAATAATAACCACAAGGGGATTTTTATTAAGGTAAAGAAAAAAGGCTATGAAGCCGAAGCCAGAATACTTGATCTTGAGAAGAAGCTTGCCTATTTAAAACATTCCTTAGAGTCGTACAAACGAAAACTGAGTGATTTAAAGGTTTTCAAGGTTGAGTACGGTATTTATCATGATGTGCTCTCCAGCTTTATGAAAGCTGATACTGCAGAGGATCTCTATAATGGTATGAAGGAGGTCCTTTGTCAAGCGCTTCATGCCCGATACTTTGGTGTTTTTCTCATTGAACACCAATTTGATCAGTTTATTTATCGCTTTGGAAAAGGCTATAAACCGGGATTGATGTCTCGAATTCCTCGGATAGGAAGCTTGATGGGGGAGGTGCTGTTTTCTAAAGAGATTATGTGGATTCAGGACATTCAGTCGCGCTCAGACTATATTCCCCTTAATCAAGAACCACCTGAACGAAATGTGCTTATCATCCCGATTTTTATAAATGGTGATGAATTTGGTGTATTACGGTTTGCCAATATTGATCCGATGTTCTTTGAGGAGCGGGGTGATCAGATCCTTAAAAAAATTATCCCCCTCTTTTGCGCAAATTTAGAGCGCATCCAACAGGAACAAAAAAATCGTCAGGCCTTGGTTGGCCTTAAAGCGGCCTTTACTATTGCGCGACAACTGGAAAGTAATCTAGAAGAGAAGGATATTATAAAGAATGTCTTTACTCAGGTGCCGGAGGTCTTTGATTGCAAGGGCTGTGTTATTGCAGTTCGCATTGATGATGTGTTTAAACCACTCATGACGTGGCCCGAAGGATTCTATTTAGGGGGAAACAATCACTCCCATGCCATTTACATCCGCAATCTTATTGAAGCCTTTCCAAAGGGCAATGCGCTTATTAAAGATTTACAGCGAGATAAACGATGGTCTTGGCCGCTCATGGATGTGGGCTCTCTTTGTATGGTAGGACTTAACCGACAGAAAAGGCTCAAAGGGGTCATCATTGCGGTGAGCAAGCGAAGTGAGGAGTACAGTGCTTATCAACAGAGTTTGCTAGGACTGATCGCTGCACAAATGTCAATTACCTTAGAGCGAGCTGCCTATTTTAAGAAGCAGGAAGAGCTTGCCTCTCATGATGGGTTGACCGGTTTGCTTAATCACCGCATTTTCCAGGATAGTCTCCGTTTGGAGATGGAACGAGCAAAACGGTATAAGCGAGCGCTTTCCCTTGTTATTTTTGATATTGACCATTTTAAAAAGTTTAACGATACTCACGGCCATTTAGTCGGTGATGAGGTTTTACGCATGGTGTCGGCAACCACTAAAAGAATAATGCGGGTCTCTGATATGGCTTTTCGCTATGGTGGTGAAGAGTTTTGCGTATTGCTACCGGAAACCGAGCCAGAAAAAGCGGCGATCTTTGCAGAGCGACTGCGAAAAGAGGTACAAAACAATCGTACAGTAAGAAATCTTGCGGTTACTGTAAGTCTTGGCATAACAGGCTATAATAAGGGTGATACTGCGCAGGAGTTTATTGACAGAGCTGATTCGGCCCTCTATACGTCAAAGAAGAGTGGTAGAAATCGAACGACCGGAACTTAATATAGATTACCGCTAGTTAATCTTTATAAACAGTAAGAGTGTCCCCACTAAAAAGTGCGTTCAATTTTTTTAGATCCATGGGTGTCACGTTGGGAGTGATGGCCTTTCCTCCCTTGGACATGTCAAAGAGTGCACCGTCACCGGGACATTGGAGCACACCTGTTTTATCTGGAAGATCTACTTGGACGGATTGGTGAGTGCATTCTGAGGTGACGACCACAATCTCAGTGGTGGATTTACGATAAGCTACCAACGGATAGGAGCCAGTTCCCAGCTCAATGTAAACAGAACCACCAATCTCTGATAATTCCGGGTAGTCATTTTTGACATTTATAGTTTTAAGAGTTTCCTCGTCATCACCGAAAATCTCAGCTGGCGTCTTATTACAGGATTGTAATACATAGGCATAGAGCGCAGCACCAAGAGTCATCTTGGAGAGGTCGATGACAAAGGAACGACGGGAACAACTCTTCTTTTTCATATTTCCATCCTTTTTACACTGTATGCTGTGCTTTTTAAAAGATTATCCATACTATAAAAATAGTTATTGGCTTTTTGCAGCTTTCAAATAGAGTTCCTCATACAATACCATGGCCTTTTTCACAGCAAAGCAGGTTGCTACCGATGAAATCGTCGCCCCTGTAATACCACGGATATCCCTCCGCACCCGGAGCGGATCACTACTTGTTTTTCCCAGAAACTGTTTTAGAAAATTTCTTCGTGCAATTGGTCTGCCCCGTCGCTCTGTATAGGACATGACTGCCAAATCTTTAACCTTTGCAGTCTGAGCATCCAAGGAAACAATGTATTCTACTGGTCCCCATTTGCCCGGTTGTACTTCTATAATAGCGACCCACTTCTTTTCTTCACCCTGCAAGCCAAAATAAAAGGTATACTCGTCAACCTCATACACTTTTTCCCGTTCTGCTTCAGAGTCAGCTTGGTAGAAAATAAGGATTCCCCCTAAACGGGTTTTGATCGTAGCAATCTCTTCTGCGCTCATTTTACGTTGCTCTTCAACGACCTGTTGTGCTTCAGGCATCATTTTTCTGAGAGCAATTGACTTGGATAGCAATCGTACGCCAAAGACGCTCGAAACAAGTCCTGTTATCATAAGGCTAATTATCACAAGGTGCTTTGTCCTAGGTTTCATCAACACTGTCTCCATTGTTTAATTCCATGCTGTTCATCATTCCCGAAGAGCAGAGTACCTTACCTGCTGCTGTAATAAGTAGTGCTTCCAGTTCGGGTTTATTCTCCACAAGGTGTAAGGCTTTTTCTGGTTTCATCGCAAAGAGGGCTGTAGACCAGGCATCAGCCGCAACTGGGTCTTTACAAATCACTGTGACGCTCATCATTTCCTTTGTAGGATATCCTGTTTTTGGATTAATTATATGGTGATACCGTGTCCCATTTTTTTCAAAATAGCGTTCATAATCACCGGAGGTAACAACTGCATAATCACTCAGTGATAATACTCCTAAAAACCCTTCTTTTCGGGGGTGGCGAATACCAATTTGCCATGGCCTATCTCGATAAGTACCCAGGGCATAAATATCTCCTCCTGCATCAATGAGTGCAGAGGTCACTCCTCTTTGAGTAAGCTCGTTAGCTGCTTTCTCTAAAGCATAGCCCTTGGCTATACCACCCAGGTCAATTGTCACTGATGAATCTTTTTTTATAAGAGAATCATTTTGTACTGTTAAGGTGGAATAATCCACAGACGGTAACGTTTTAAGAATATCCCCGTGTTGTGGAACAGTATAAGTCTCTGTGTAAAATCCCCAGAGTTCGACAAGAGGCATAACCGTGATGTCAAAAAGTCCATTACTCTCTTTACATATTGATAAAGCGCGTTCTATAAGGTCTACAATCTCCTGGTCATAGAGAGGTGATGCTTTCCGATTAAATGTGTAGAGTGGACTTTTGCTATCTAATATGTTAAACCGTTTATCAATTTCCTCGATCTTTAGAAATCCACTATCAATAAAGGGTAATACATTTTTTTTACCAGGAATCTGTATTGAGCAGTAGGTGCTCATGAGGAATCGGGTCTGTTTCTGTATAGGCGATTGGTTCAGCTTGATGACTGAAAAAATGAGAATCACTGAAACTATCATCACCAAAGAAAGTAGAATACTCTTTTTCATTTTTAGAATGTGGCCCGTATCCCCAAAAAGAAGCGATAAAAATTTAATTCGTCTTTTGTATTCTTCAATGCTTTTTGCATTTCCCAGTCGCCAATATCACACTGGAGTTGAATGCCTAAGCAGTCAAAAAGATTGGCATGCAGGCCTGGGGTGATGGTCGAATAGATCTCCTTTCCAGGAGGTCCGCCAATGGGTGTGCCAATAAAGTTGTAGCGAGCATAACTGTAATGGATCATTGCCTTGCCCCAATCACTAAATTGGTAAAAGAGTTTACCATAGAATCCATAGGGCATACCATCAGTGGTTGCTGAATCGTTCAAACTCTCTTCCCATTTTCCAGCTGCATATTCAGAGCGTAACTCCACACGACCCAACGTAAGACTGGCACCTCCGGACCAACGAAAAAGGTTTTTTTCACCTTCGTCATCATATTTTCCTGCTAAAAAGGAACCAAAGAGACGGACCGGTCCGATTTCCGGCTCAATATGGATCATAGCTTCGGGGGAATCATTATTATCATGAAAGAGATTATTGGATCCGTTTAAGAGGTAAATATAGGTTGGCATAGAGGCAAAACCGAGTTCAATTGTCTTATAGAACTCAAACCCGGTGCCATGCATCTCCCCAAGCCAATTACTTACGGCAAAGGGACTTCCATTGTACTCATCTTCAAAAAAGAGTTCTGCGCCATAGTCCATGGTAAATCGAGGAAAAAGCACTCCACCGGAGACTTCAACTAAGAGGGGGTAGGGGATAAGAATGCGCATAAATGCTTTGTGCCATCCCACAAATTTAGGTGCACTGGCCTTGTGTTTCTCTCCAATACTCCTTCCCACCCGGGGAGTTGCACCAGTGGCAACTTCAAAATTTGGTTGTACAAGAATCGAAAAGATCTCCTTAATCTCCTGCATGACAAGCAGAGTAAACCTGCTGATCGACATACCTGCGTACCGTGCACCATCTGCCTTTTGCACAATGCCAAGAGTATCGGTAAAGGCTCTGTCTCCCATGGAGTAATCAAAGAGGGTCAATTTGAAATGACCACCCACTTTTGTTTCACCGGAGTAGCTCTGTTGTATTCCAACAATCAAAAGAAGAACACATAGGCAACTATGGAGCAATAGATTTTTTCGAATCATTGTTTGACACCTTCTGTTTTCAAGGAAAATGTCCTAGGATTTTTTGTTAAACCAAAAATCGTAATTAATCATTATAAAGAGAGCAAAAAAGGAGAGTGCACAGAGGAATCCCGCAATCCAAAGGGTGTAGCTAAATATCACCTTATGTCCATAGGGAATGAGGTACATAGAACCTACATCAGTAACAGCCATAGCAAAGGGAAAAATTGCCATAAAACGTTTAAGCTTTTCACCAAAGGAGCTAAACATAAAGAGAAACACGGGAATTGCCAAAATGAGCAGAGTATAATGGGGAAGGTCGATATGCGCATTGGCGGTTAATTCGATGTACTCCATATCGCCATAGGCTTCTATGATTATCGATGGTCTCAGCTCAGTATCAATCCATATATTAACCAAAAGGACGATATAAATTAGTCCAATGACACATAACAGTGTTGTTGCTAATAGCTTAAATCGTGTTGGAATTGTAGAAAGTTTAATCTGATCCATGACGCCCACCCATGCTGTTTTAAATTTTACCCAGTTGTAAGTATAGATAAAAGTTAAATAATCTAAGGCCCTTCTCGCAATCTTTTATTTTATTACTGCCGATTTATTCACTCAACACAGGAGGAAGATGTGCGAGTATGTATTGTCATTTCTATGATTTTGTTCTTTTTTACCACTGGTTTTTCTAAGCCAAAGGGTGATGCTGAAACCGCTTCAGATAGCAAAAAGGAGTATACCAAAGAGAGAATTGAGATGGAGTGGAATGAGGATGCCTGGGCCAATTATAAACAGAGCATCGACACCTATAAAGAGGGCTCATTGGCGCGCACTGTGGAGAAACTCTGGAATGGTCGAGCCTATACAACCAGTCATCAGTGTGAGTATATATATAATGAAAAAGGGCAACTTATTAAAAAAGTACTCCAAGACAAGGTTAAAAAAGAGTGGATTCCCAACACCCAACACCTCTATGCCTATGATGAAAAGGGGACATTAATTGAAGAGATAACGCAATTGTGGGATGGTGAGAAATGGGTAAATCAGATGAAGAGTGTGTATAAGTAGATCCTTGATTCATCCTTTAATACAAATAAAAACCACCCCTTTTAATTCTAAAAAGAGGTGGTTCGAATTTATGTCCTGAATTCTATTATAAAGTCGAAAATTAAAAATGTACTGTTTTAACAGTAACCGATTCAGTACTATTTTTCACTGTTAAAAGAAGCACTCCCTTAGGAAGTTTAATGGTATCAAGAGAAATGGTATTGATTCCACTCTGTAATCGTCTTCCCTTAATCTGTTTAATTGACCGGCCATTTGCAGCAGCAATCTGAATAGAACAGATCCCTTTTTTATTGGTTACTACTTGGATGTTGTCTGTCAATCGGTTATAGGAAATTGTTAAGGGATTTTTTAAAACGGTGGTTTTATTTGAATTAATAGGTGTAGCCGTATACTCAATAACCATTTTTGGCTGTCGAGACTCTATTGAAGATTCAGAGCTGTGGATCTTTGAGATATGACCATTGGTATAGGAGGTTAATTCAAAGTCAATCAAAATTTGAAAACCATAATTTGTCGATGGACTAGCAACTAAATCAGCAGTTGCATCGGTTACATCAAAGTGAAACCAGCCTTTGGTCCCTTTCTTATAGTCAAAGGTTGCTACTGGATTTGTCCCGATTGAGGTTGATAGATTTTCCCAGGTTGCAGTTGTACCGTTCCAAGATTCAGTAACTAAATAGACTTCATAGGTCCCACTAAGATCGTACCCCTTATAATCGCAGATGCGATAAAAGGATAGTGTTGCTTTGGTTATGTCTGCATGTGTTGGAATGACGGATAGGTCAAAATTCAGGGCAGCCCGTGCCTTACTCTTCTCCTGAGGCTTTACCCCTCAACAACGCCACTGGTCAATGACCAAAGTGTCACTGTTCGCTTTTTCAAACTTCTCTATGAATCCGTTATTTGCCCGGGCACTATTACCCAGAGTCACATCATCACAATCTTGAATTGTGATAGTCTCTGCTGAAATAGATTGAGCACATATAACTGTAAATAGTACTATTATAAAGGTTGTGACCTTCATACTTCTCCCTTCAATTGATAGGAAAAATCAATATTAACAATTCATTTGTTTACGATCACATTTGTTTCTAGTAATATACAATAAATTATTGTGTTTTGTTAAAAAATACCAATTTCTCAGTGGTATTAAAATACTACTGCCTTATATTGTATTTGAAAGATTTTTTCTTTTCCAATGGATTTTGGGTTTAATTGAAAACAGAGATAATAGACACCCTTGATAATCAGAGCAATACGTTATTAGCTTTTGCAGATCACTCCTTTTTTAAAGTAGCATAGCCCAAATTGCAGAAGGAGTTGAAACCATCATGAAGCCAGGTTTGCCCTAGGTCAACCACATCTGCAGGTAACTCCTTAACCCCGTTGATGAACATTCTTCCTTCACCAATAGATTGTTTTATTAAGGGAAGTGCTGCATCAACGAAGGTTTTTTCTAGCTCTTTGTTAAAAAAGGTAGACGCCTTTGCTTTAAAGAGTGGTCGCACTGTACTCCATGCATCAATGGTTATTTGTTGGTCTTCTATATTTGCTGTTCTTTTATCAACTTCCTCTTTTGTTAACTCTCCAGAGACGATTTTTTCTTTAAGCATGCGTATGGAGCAGGGGAGTTTGTTCTCCACTAAATTATCAAACCAGATAATACGCTCCTTGCAATGCTTCTCAATCTGCTTCAGAGCGAATTGATATATTTCTATTTGATATGCATCATCACCGGCAGAGGGAATCCTTACTTTTGTGTACCATTCATGCAATGTTTTTAAGTTACCGATGATATAGATGGTTCGCTCCAATTTATCACTGATACGACCATACATCTTTGGTGTAAACTCGACCTCAACTCGGCGAGAACTAACCCCCTCAGTAATAAGAAGCTTTCCCGGTGTTACCTTGTCTCGTAAGTCCGATCCTGCGGCAACTGCCACGCCCTCTTCAACAATGTTGGGTGCAACCAAACGGGCCTGACCACCCAAAAAGGTTTTTGGGGTGTTCATGAATACTGCGTCGGGAACTTTTGAGCCCACATAGGAGGAGAACTTGTCACCATAGGGTGAGAAGTTGTAATGGATCATTCCTGAGCCAACTTCATTAAAGTGAAGAAAATCCTCAGTACTTAAAGCTGATCCTCCCATGTCAATGACATCGCAGAAGTTGATAAAGGAACCCAAGGTAACATAGGGGCCTAAAATAGTAAGCTTTGTTCCAACCACATGGGCAGAGTTGGCTCCCTCTTCGTAAATTGTACCTGAGCGTATTTCCGAGCCATACCGCACCGATGCCTTATCTAAAAAGACCGCATCTTCATAGGTCCCCTGACCGAGGACAACATTCTTTCCCGTAAGAACATTTCTATAGGAGCCGTCGTCCAAGGTTGTTCCAGCTCGCAATAATGTATCGCTACCAAAGATTTTTACGCCATACTCCAAGACCACGCCCGGCTCAATTCGATCGGTATTAACCTCTGGGCCTATCTCTACAAAACCTTTAAGGACCACACCCTTGTTGACCAATATTCGCTGTGCATTGAGATTGCGATTGTATTCGGCTGCCTTTTGTCCACGATACTCCAACCGCTTCATGCCGAATTTTTTGCCCAGCGCAGCCAAAAGGTTCCATAATTTCATGCGTAACGGTGCGCCTATATAGCTAAGTGCCATTATATAAATGTCCTTATAATTTTCTGTGTTTTGTGTGTGTATGTAATACGTTTTCAGTATATATCTAATGTAGTAGTATAGAATAGCTGTTTTTTAAAATACTCCATACCAGATTTTTGTCAAAGTTTATCATTGGAATAGATTTTTAACATTAATAGATTTCTTATTTTGGATTTTTTATTTGCTTAATTTAAAAAGCTTTTTGGGCGTGCCCCTCGCAGGCTCGGGTCGGGGCACAATTTCCTCCCTTGGTCGGGTGCTTCCAGGCTCCGCGTTCGCTGCGGTCCCGCTATCGCGGGACTGCTAAGCACCTTTCAGATCCCTCACGCAAAAGAAAAGACTCTTTTATATGGCCAGTTTATATTTGGTTGTATCATCTTTGAGTGAATACAGAATATAAACATTATATTACTTGAAGCTTGATTCATGCGATCTCTATGGAAGTTGCTGTGTTTTTGCAAAACCTGCATCTCATCCATCAAATTTGCTGGGGATATTTCAAAATTTACATTTGACTAAAAATGCTCACAAGAAGAACTGCAGAAATGATCCTAAATACTAACAGTTTTTTGGGGATTGTTGAAGCTCTGCATCAGATCAATTAATCCTGCGAGAGATTGTGCAGAATTTGCACTTTAACAAACCATTCTTTGAGCGCTCATGCAGGGACTTGCATTATCTCTCGCAGGTTGCAGGAGGTTTTGCACGTTCTGCATTTTGTTCCTCTATTTTGCGAGAGAAGTTGCCAAATTTGTACTTATACAAACAGTTCTTCGAGCACTCCTGCAGGAACCAACATCATCTCTCGCAGATTGCAGGAGCTTTTGTAAGTTCTGCATTTTGTCCCTCCATTATGCGAGAGAAGTTGCGAATTTAGCACTTTAGCAAATAATTCTGCGAGAGCAATTGCAGGAACCAACATTATCTCTCACAGATTGCAGGAGCTTGTGTAACTTCTGCAATTTGTCCTACCATTTTGTTAGAGATGTTGCAAATTCTGCACTTTTACCAACCATTCTGCGAGAGCAACTGCAGGAACCAACAGTATCTCTCGCAGATTGCAGGAGCTAATGTAACTTCTGCAATATGTCCTGCCATTTTGTGAGAGATGTTGCAAATTCTGCACTTTTAGCAACAAATTTGAGTGATCAACTGCTGGAATGTGGAATTATTTTTGAAGATTGTTGGAGTATTGTCTGTATCCAGGTTCGCTTCAATCAATTGGTGTATTTAGGTGGATATTTAAACTATTTACTTAGTTTTGATGAATAATGAAGCTGAAGTTAAAAATTTTTTAATAGCTATTAAGGTTAAAAAAGATACTAAGGTTTTCTGGGGAATTTGAAAACACTACAAGTACTTTTCGATTTTTGACTTTCCACTGGTTTAGCCCACTCCCTTACGGTCGTGGTTCGGCATGTTTTATTTAAGATGTTTGTGTTTGGATGATAAGGGCGCAGACAAGCAGCGCCCCTACACTATGCTCGAAATGACCAATGCGGTTTATTTGAGGATCATCAATTGATTTCTCTTTTGCGTTAGGGACGAGGAAGGTGCGTAGCAGTGTTTTTGCGCAGCAAAAATACCGTAGCGATAGCGGAGCCTGGAGCAGGCCCGGTCGAGCGACAGCGAGAAACGCCCAAATTTTTTTACTTAAAATTATTTCAGATTACATTTCCCTGAACCCAAGGACTTTCAAAGAATTTATATTTTTACCATCATCTGGGTTAAAGAGAGACATTAAACGAAAGTGGACCTATTCTAAAAATTCTGATGGACCTAATTATCCAAGGAGGAGGGTTCATGATAAAATAAAGGTATAGCAATCACAGGAGTTATACACTGGTTGCTATACCTTATTTTAGCAATCTTAATAAAAATGTAATGTGATCAGAACAATTTTATTCTACCAAGATGCATCACAACTGGTGCTCATTTGATCTTCAATCTCCTGTGCCTTGTCTCGACATTCAGACCGGGAAATGTCATCCTTCCAGGCATGAACACCATTGCTACATTTGATATCACAATCAATGGTGCAACCCCAAAACACAAATGATAGAAATAGGGCTAATGCAATTGTCCGCATATAAGACTCCCTGAGTTTAAATGTAATAATTAAAGTATATGGTTCGATAGTAAAATAGTTCAAATAGTGCTGATGGGCAAATTATTGCAAGGATTATTACAGGGTAGACTTGATAATTATTTAAGACCTCTTTAATAAGTAATTGATAATTGATCTATAAACTGAGGCTGGTTTGGTGCCACGGATTCGATAGCCATTAATTAAAACAGAGGGTGAAGATTTAATATCAAAGACTGTCATTTGTTCAAGGTCCTCTTTGAGAATGCTTTCGATTTCACTGGATTGCAAATCCTTTTTAAAAACATCGCTGTCCAAATCCAACTTTTGAGCCAACAGACACATCTCCTCAATCATAAATTCATCAGAACACTCAAAGTCCGGTTCATAGGGATTTTTAAAGAGAATATTCTTCATCTCAAGAGCTTTACCCTGTTTAGATGCTGCTATAACTGCTTTAGCCCGATTAACTTTATATGGTTCTAAGGAGAGTGGCAAATTTATGAAGGCATATTTGACCTTATTTGAGTATGTTTGAAGTAGTTGTTGAATCTCACTATGGGTCTTCTGTGAATAGGGGCAATCAAAATCGGAAAATTCTAATACTGAAACAGTTGCATCAACTGGGCCAATATAGCGAGTAGAATCCAATACATAGGGGATGATTTCCTGTTTGGCAATTACAATTTCTGGCTTTTTGTTTTTATAAAGTGATCGAGAAATGAAGAAGGTTGCAATATTAGACACAAATAATAAAATTATTATTAGAAATCTTCTTTTTGCTTTCATAATATTTCGGGTCTGGTTTGTGTTTAAAATGAGTTTAATAAAGATTACTAGGAAATTGGGTTTCTGTAGAATTATCATGTGGAGAAAAAACAAAAGGGTATACAATATCAGTAGTATCTTCGTAGTTATAAATCTTTTTAAATTTCCAACTTAGAATTGCATTTTTAATTTTTTCTTCAAATAGAGGAACTGATTTAGTGGAAGAGGTGATTTTACATTGTGTGACATTACCATCTTGAGCTATAGAAAATTTTGCAATAAGTTTTACCTTAAAATTAGGATATCTCTTTAATCGTTGATTATATATATATATCAATTTTGGAATTTTATTTTTTACAATTTTTTGAACATTTTCTTTTGTTCGGCTACCATAGATGCTGACTTTATGTGTTCTGGCTGAAGATGACTGAAAATATGGACTATTTTGGAGAACGTTATAACAATTGGGAAATTGATCTTCGTCTTTTCTAAACAATGCTAATAAAATATTATCAATATACCTTTGATTAAATTCACTTACTATGGAAAATAATATGGAAATTTTGGTATCTTTATGAACTGCTATCATTATTTCCTCAGCATCAATACAATGTTTATTTTTCTTTTTTGTTTCTTCCACTCCATCAAAAAAAGGTTTTGATAAATGTTTTTCTTTAAATTTGAACTTACATCTTTGTTCTGAGCTTATAGCTGATACTTCTCGAAGTATGCTATCTGAAATAAAAATCATGTGATGGAGTTTTTTTCCAGACAACTCTCTGTTAGAATTATTAGGATTTAGAAAACAGTACCTTTTGTCCTTATATTCTACAAAATGATTAGTACCGGCATAATAATAGCAAAACTTCATCAATGGATAGAATTGAATAAACGTTTGTGAAGGATTGGCAACGGGTATCAATCCTACATGTTCTTGAGATAATTTAAACAAGTCATTTTTTAGTGATTTTAAGTCTTTACAAAGGTTGTATTCATTTTTCTCAATTATAACAGTATTTCCTTTCATGAAGACTTTAATTTCTTTTAATTCTTTCCTTTTAGTGTTGGTGGGAGTGAAAGTTTTTTGAATGATCGTATCAATTTCACTAGTCTCGATTTCTGTTTGAATTTTCCCAGCTTCAATTGTGATGAATTCTTGGTTCTGTTTAATGACCTTTCCTTCAACAGAGCCACCATTTTTTAGTTTAACAATATCGCCACTGATACATAAAATGCATATTAAGACTATTATCGACTCTTTCATACTGTTTATCTCTAATTTTAAAAATAATATCAAATCAACATAATCAACTCGTCATTTAAAATATAGATTACCTACCAACACATTTTGAAGAATATTTACCTACCGAGTTGACAAAAAACCTTTGAATGAAAGTTAATCTTTTGTGTTAGCCAGGTGGAGGGTTTAGTCCCGCAGTTGCGGGACCGAGGCGAATAGCCGAGCCCGGAGCCACGGCGACCCCGCGCAAGCGGGGGAATACCCAGAAAGCTTTAAAATATTTTTATCATATATGAGTAACAGCGAGAAACGCCCAAATTTTGTTACTTAAAATTATTTCAGATTACATTTCCCTAAACCCAAGGACTTTCAAATAATTTATATTTTTACCATAATCTGGGATAATAATATTCATAAAGCAACTCACTTATTAAAACATTTATACAGAACAGCATGAAAACATACGAAGAAATTAATGCAAAGATCGAATCGAAGAAGGCGGTTGTATTAAACGCTGAAGAGGTCATTGATTACGTTGACAAAAAGGGACTTGAGGCTGCGGCAAAGGAAGTTGATGTGGTAACCACTGCCACCTTTGGGCCCATGTGCTCCTCGGGCTGCTTTTTGAATTTTGGCCATAGCAAACCAAAAATGCGCATCACCGAAGGCTGGATTGATGATGTATTGGTCTATAGTGGTGTGGCTGCTGTTGATATTTTTCTTGGGGCAACCCAGCTTCGCCATAATGATCCTGCAAATATGTACTATCCCGGCGAGTTTCGCTTTGGTGGCGGCCATGTTATGGAGAAACTTGTAGCAGGGGAGAAGTGTCAGCTCTTTGGACTCTCCTATGGGACCGATGATTATCCCCGTCGTGAGATTCGTACGTGGTTTACTATTGATGACCTTAATCAGGCAATCATGGTTAATCCACGAAACTGTTATCAAAATTATAATATTGCTATTAACTGCTCTGATAAACCAATATATACCTACTTGGGACATTTAAAACCGGGATTAAAAAATCTGACCTACTGCTCAGCTGGACAGCTTTCGCCACTGTTAAATGATCCGCTCTATGAGACCATTGGCGTAGGTACTTCGATTTGGCTGGCCGGTGCAAAGGGATTGGTCTATGCAGAGGGAACCCAGCATGCTTCAAAGTGTGACCGTGGAGTAAATGATGTTCCTACTGAGGGAGCTGGTACGCTTGGGCTTACTGGTGACATGAAAAAGATGACTCCCGAATTTGTTCGTGGGGTGAGTCTTAAGGGGTATGGTATCTCTTTGGCTGTTGGTGTAGGAATTCCTATTCCCATTCTTAATGCAGATATTTTACACAGAACAACGGTACGGGACCGGGATATTGTGGCGCCGGTTATCGATTATGCCCATGATTATGGTGAACGGACTGGAAAGGTCATTAGTACACTTAATTATGAACAGCTGAAAGCCGGCGAGGTCACCGTATTGGGACGTAAGGTCGAAGTTGGCTCATTATCATCTTACACAAAAGCGTTAAAGATTGCCAATTTGCTGAAAGATGAGATTACGCGGGGTGAGTTTCTTTTGTCAAAACCATCGCAGCGCCTGCCATTAAACCAGGGAATGAAAACATTAGAGATAAGGAAGAGATAAGAATGGTCAAAAAACGATTGCTACTCTTTTTTGCAAAGGATACAATTTCCACTCCCATAGTCCATGATCTTATAAAGGAATTTGATTTATTAATCAATATATTTCGAGCAAAGATCACCCCTGAAGAAGAGGGCTATTTGGCCATTGATCTCAAAGGTGAAGAGGAGAGTATTAAAAAAGCTGTGATACATATGACCAAAAATGGTGTACAGGTCAATGAAAACTTTAAAGGTGTGCAGTGGGAAAAGGATCATTGTACAGCCTGTGGTAATTGTATTCCTCACTGCCCAACAAAGGCGCTTTACATTAAAGATGTGGTTACCCAGGAAGTTGACTTTGATGGTGGACTCTGTATTGGCTGCTTAAGCTGCATTGCCAATTGTCCCTTTGGTGCGTGCTCGTCGATTTTTTAAAAATTAATTCATTACTTCTTTTGCTACCCTCTCCCTGTGGGAGAGGGGCTGGGGGAGAGGTCGGGTGTGTTTCTTTGCACAAGCAAAGAAAGTATGGCTGCTGTCGGGCAGTATCCCGACGACCTAAAGCTACATCAAAAGTGACGTATTTAATTATGCTTAACCATCGTAGATAACAATTTGGCACCCACGTTGGAATGATTGAAAGAAATGTTACTTCACCAAAAGTGGTTCTTCTAGTAGTAGAGCGAGGACATCGTGCGAACGTTTCGGTCATATACCTATAGGGATGCCAATTTTCGGATCTGCTCCTCCCATTTTGAGAGTGCTGTTTCAGAGATAAAAAAGCAGAGACATCTTTTAGAAGAGTATATTGCTCAGGATGATTCCTTTCGTACCTCGTTAAAACCGTTGCCTTTGCAAAAGGAAGCGCCAGATATTGTAAAACGAATGCATGAAGCTTCAGAAAAAACCGGCATTGGTCCCATGGCAGCTGTGGCAGGAACCTTTGCACAACTTGCTGCAGAAGCAGCCAGTGTAGCAAGCGCGGAGGAGGCTATAGTGGAGAATGGGGGGGATATGTATATCATATCAAAAAAGCCAGTTACTGTTGGATTGTATGCTGGTGATAATCCCCTTTCTGGGACCCTGGCCTTTTACATAACACCAGAAAAAATGCCAGTTGCGCTCTGTTCTTCATCGAGCAACATGGGACATTCACTGAGCCTTGGCAAATGTGATTTAGCTACTGTAGTAGCCCGGTCTGCAGCTTTGGCTGATGCAGCAGCAACCCTTGCGGCGAATTCTGTTTGTAAAGAGAGTGATATTGATCCAACCTTAGAAAAAATTAGTACCATCCCAGGCATTGATGGTGCGTTGATAATTAAGAACACTAAGATCGGTATGGTTGGGGATTTACCGGAATTAGTTAAACAGAGGGATAGTGATTTTCTATTGAAGATTACCAGGGATAGACATAGTGATTTTAATTTATAATGACAAAAATCTATAGATTTATTTGGGAGGGGAATGCTTTCCCCCTACATGGAAAATAAATGAAATATCTAATTATATACCCCTTCTCTGATAGGAGAAGGGGCCAGGGGATGAGGTTATAATATATTTATAACAGTATATTTTTTGAGAGTAGTTAAAGAAAAGGAAGTATCTCATGACGCAGTTTAGCTTAGAATCAGTAGAACCAAAAATTGACCCCTCTGCCTATGTCGCACCGAATACAACGATCATTGGGGATGTGACTATTGGAAGAAAATCTTCGGTGTGGTTTAGTAGTGTGGCACGTGGGGATGATAATAGTATTGTAGTTGGTGATCAAACAAACATCCAAGATCTCTCCATACTCCATGCGGATGCTAATTATCCTTTGACAATTGGCAGTGGTGTCACTGTTGGACATCGTTGTGTTGTTCATGGATGTACCATTGAAGATGAGTGTCTCATTGGCATGGGAGCAATTATCATGAACGGCGCAAAAATAGGTCGCGGGAGCATCATTGCTGCTGGATCTGTTGTTATGGAAAACGTTGAAATCCCGCCCTTTTCTTTAGTTGCTGGTGTTCCGGGGAAGGTTAAGCGAACCTATGATACGGAAATTTTAGAGCGTATTAAAAAAGCTGGAGAAGTATATGTGCAACGAGGAATCGATTATAAAACGAAACTTGAAGAGATTAATATCACCTAAAATGAGCGATTTTATTTGGAAAATTTCACATCATCCGCACTACTCCTGGAATTCCTTAAAATACTCACTTAACCTTCCAGGTTAACCTGCGTTTTTAAGAAATCCAATAGCAGCACGGCTGATATAATCTTTTCGCAAAACAATCGCTCAATTTAGGTAGAAGATAGTAAAGGGGAGATGTTAAGAATGAAAAAGATATTAGGTTTAATCGCCTCACCAAGACATCTTGGTAATTGCGACATTATGGTAAAAGAGGTATGCCGAAACATTGAGGAGGAGCATGAGCTTCTGGTCGCCAATCTCTATGATTATTCAATTCTACCCTGTAAAGGATGCTATACCTGCCTGTTCAAGCAGGGTGCCTGCGTGTTAGAAGATGAATTTCCTAAAGTATTCCAGGCCCTTATTGAAGCTGATGCAGTTATTGTGGCCGCGCCAACCTACTTTCTGAGTGCCAACTCATCTTTGAAGGGCTTTTTAGAGCGCTGCCTCTCCTGTTACAATCATATCGATCAACTATGGAAAAAACCTGCCCTTGGTATTGGTGTTTCTGGCATTGAAGGAAAAGAGGGTTATACTGCTCTTGATATAGAGAGTTTTTTTACCTTCTTGCTCTTTGAGAATAAAAAAACAGTAACCCTTTCTGGTGCATTACCGGGTGAGATATTTCTTGATGATAAAAATAAAGTGTTGGCAAAGGAACTAGCCCAATCTTTGTTTGCACCGGTTCAAAAGGACGAAAGTGGCAATTGCCCACTCTGTGGTGGGACCAGCTTTCGCTTTGAAAAGGGGAATAACGTTCACTGTTTACTCTGCAGCAATCGAGGCACAATGACAATGGCAGAGTCTGGTCCACAATTCCATATAGAAACACAAGAGCCTGGCATGTTCTTTTCAAAGGAAGAGGCATTGACCCATAAAGAGTGGCTCATGAGCATGAAGGATAGATTTATAGAAAATAAGAAGATTCTTAAAAAAATTACTATTGATTACCTCAAGGATGGAAAGCCACTTTCCTAACTTAGAGAAGTATGGTGCTTCATGAAACAGGTGCATGAACAAGAGGTGTACAAAACAGTCGTCTCTCTTTTAAAAAAGAGCAAACATCCTCTCTTTATAACAGGGGCCGGTATTTCTGCAGATTCCGGATTACCCACCTATAGAGGTATCGGTGGCCTCTACGACAATAAACATACTGACGAGGGTATTCCTATAGAGACTGCATTAAGTGGTCCCATGATGCTGGAGCAGCCAGCAATCACCTGGAAATATCTTTTACAAATACGAAATGCCTGTCGCAGTGCAACCTTTAACAAAGGGCACACAATCATTGCAGAAGTAGAATCGCAAAAGCCAGACACCTGGGTGTTAACGCAAAATGTCGATGGGTATCATAGAGATGCGGGTAGTAAAAACCTCATTGAAATTCATGGGAACATGAACGAGCTTTACTGTATGACCTGCATGCAGCGCTTTGGTGGAAAGGATATTGAGAAACAATATGGAGAAGACTTACCATCGATCCCACATTGCTTAAAATGTAATGGTATCCTTCGTCCAGAGGTGGTTCTCTTTGGCGAGATGCTTCCCCAAGAGGCAGTTTCAACAATGCAGACCAAAGCGCTTGTTAATCGCGACCTTATTATAATAATTGGAACCACAGCGGTATTCCCCTATATCTCACAACCGGTGATTATGGGTAGATCAAATAACATTCCTACTGTGGAGATAAATCCCAGCACCACTATGATTTCAGATCTTGTAGAATATCGTCTTGAAGATACTGCTGCAAAGGCTCTGGAGAGGCTTTGGGGTTAATTTTTTAACCTATCCTTTCAAACCCTCTGTTGCATTAGTTAACACGATGTGTCGCTGGAAAAGTGTAAAAATTAGAAGCATAGGTATTGTTGCCATCACACTGTAGGCCATGATGTCACCCCATTGAATAGGTGGAAGCGTATAAAAGTGTCCAAGGCCAATTTGGGCCGTTTCAAAGGTGCTCTTGTTGGAAATTATAAGGGGCCATAGGTATTCAGACCAATGGGTAATGAAATCCAAAATAACACAGGTGATAATTGCCGGTTTTGCCAAAGGCAGGGCAATGGAAAAGTAAATTCTATACCATGAGGCGTCTTCAATTCGTGCGGCTTCTTCAAGATCTTTGGGTAAAAGGAGAAAGTATTGGCGCAAGAAAAAGATGTTAAAGGCTTTGGCGCAATAGGGAAGGAAAAGTCCAGCAAAGTTGTTCATGAGATTGCACTTAACCCCTAACATTAAGAACAGAGGAATGGCCAATGTTTCGAAGGGAATAATAATAAGGGCTGTAATAAGGGTAAAGAGAATAGTTCCACCAGGAATGGGAAGCCGAGCAAAAGCATAGGCGCAGGCTGAGTTTACAAAAAGACCTATTGTGGCTATGGTGCCTGTAAACAAAAAGGTTAATCCAATAGTATTGAAAAAGGGAACACGATTAAACACATCGCGGTAATTTTGAAAACTCAGTTTTATTGAGAACAAGTTTTTAATGGACAAAATGCCGTGGAGGACCTCTTCGTCAGGAAGTAGTGAGGTGTAAACCATCCAGAGTAGCGGTGTGATAAAAATTATGCCCAGGAGAATGGCAGTTACCAGGAGCAATACTTTATTGAATTTTTTATTGCTCATGATTTAATCTCTTTGGGAAGTAAATTCCTTTGCACTAATGAGACTGTCAAGACTATAACAAAGAACAGAATCGAGATGGCGCTGGCTTTACCGTACGATCCATTGACAAAGGCTTGATTGTATAACTGCAAAATTATTGTCATTGTTGCATTCTGTGGACCACCTTGGGTGATTAGGTGTGGTTGGATGAAGAGTTTAAAGGCAAAAATAGTTGTAATTAGAATAACGAATATGGTGGTGTTGCGTAGAAGAGGGAAGGTTACATATCTAAAATTTTGCCACGGAGAAGAATGTTCAATTGCAGCAGCTTCGTAGAGTTGTTTTGGGATTGCCTGCATTCCTGCAAGAAAGACCATCATCTGAAAACCGGCACCTTGCCAAATAGACATGGTGATAATGCAGAGCATTGCCTGGCTTTTATGAGTAAGAAAGGGTTGTGGCTCTATGGAAAGAAGCGAGAGAATTGTGTTAATAGGGCCAATGCTTGGATTTAAAAGAAGAGTCCAAACAACAGAAAGCACAGCCATTGATGTAATAACCGGAAGAAAAAAGGATGTTTTTAGTACTTTTTGCCATAGGGCTGTACCTTTTACTATGACTGCGAATAGAAGCGCCAAACCGGTTTGCAAAGGTACAACTAATACTGTAAAGAAAAAAGTGTTTTGTATTGCTGTTAAAAATGCCCTATCAGTCAGAAGAGATGCATAGTTGGAAACGCCGGTGATTTGTAAATGGTTCGGGTTGAGCAATGATTTAACCGAAAGATTAGTGAAACTTGTGACAAGGGCCATTACAAAGGGTACAATTACCATTAAAAAGAGGATGAACAATGCTGGTATCGAGAGAATAAGTCCTGCATTCCTATCCAGAAATGAGCGAACGTTTAACTGTTTCACAATGTCAACTCCAAAAACCTAGTTACTCTTTTATGCTGTTCTCTAGTTTGATAACAGTGTTTGCCACCGCTTCCTTTACGGTGGCACCCAAAGCTATATCATAAAAGAGACTACTTATTTCTAATGTTAGTGTCCCATATGCCGCTGTGATAGGCCGGGATTGGGCTGTGGTTTTTAATTGCTCAATAAAAAGAGAGCGTGTCTCACTATACTCAGAATACAACTCGATGGCACTCAATCGTGAGGGTATCCCTGCATTAGCTTTGCATAGGGGAAGAATGCCATTTTTTGCCGATACAATCCAGGTCAACACTTCCCAGGCTGCAGCTTTCTTCTTTGATTGTGTTGTCATTCCCCAACACCAAGAGCCAGAGGGTGATTTGGGTGTTGTAATATAGGGAAGGGGAGCAATGCCAAAATTAAGCCCTGCTTTTTTATATAATGGCCACCGATTAAAAATTCCCCACACAAAGGCTGCCTTTTTTTGCTCAAAGAGTCCTTCCGGTAAGGAATGATCGCTTAATTTTTCCTTAAATAATCGCTGCCATTGTTGTAGCGCCTCAATTGATTGTTGATTGTCAAGAAATCCTCTCACGGTGTTACCTTTGTTATCTAATATTTTTCCATTGTTAGACCAAATAAGAGGGGTAAAGGCATAGGTCAACCATTCACCGGACCAGGGTATAAAGGTTTCTAATGGCGTGATGCCAGGTTTTTTATCTTTTATGTTCTGCAAAAGAGAAAGAAAGAGGTCCCATTGCATAGCATTATCAAGTGATGCTGAGGGAAAAGGAATGGCACACTCTTTAAGAATATCTTTGCTATAATAGAGAACCACTGTGGATTCAAAGGCTCCTAATGTGTAAAGCCTATCATTAACCGTTCCCTGCGAGAGAATGGTAGGTAGAAAATCATTTCTCATCTCCTCTGTTATAAGGCCATCAATAGGGGTAAGTATTCCTTGGTCTGCAAATTGAGCGGTATAGGGGCCATCAATTTCAATGATATCAGGAAGATCCTTTGCTAAGGCCGCTGCAATGACTCTTGATCCGTATCCCTGCTCCTGTTTGAACTCATAGACGAGTTTAATGTTTGACTGGGAGGCGTTAAATGCAGAAAAGATGGATTCCAATGCCTCCTTTTCTGCTGGTTGGCCCTCATGTGCCCAGAGCTTTATAATTGTCACAGATTGGGGCGCCTTTTTTTGGCATGACAGGATGCAAAATAATAATGAAAAAAGAAGAGCTTGAAAAAGCTGTAAGAGATGTCTTTGCATAGGTATACCTCTTTGCAATTAATTCTTGGGTATTCTGATACCCTTAGAATCAAATAGAGTGATTGTGTTTGGATCACAATAGAGTGACAATGTATTATGGGTTATTTTTTCAGTACTATAGTCTTGGGAATGAAAAACTGCAGCAAAGCGGTTGGTACCTTTTGTAAAATAGAGCGTTTCAGTATCACCGGCAAACTCTTTTGAATGGGTAGAGCAATGAAGTGTAAGAGGATTTTTACAGATCTCTTTGTGTAAACTAAAGGACCCTGGCCTTATTCCGCAATACACTCTTTTGTCTATATTTTTAATAAGTCTTTCATTGCAATAGTGATCCTTAGCCAGAAAGAAAGAATCTTTATCATCAAACACACAAAGAAGGGTGCAATTGTTATCAGTTAATGTGCAAGGGATACAATTCATCGGGGGCGTACCAATAAAGGATGCCACAAATATGTTGGCCGGCTTGGTGAAAATGTTTTGGGGAGTATCTATCTGTTGGATCCTCCCTTTGTTAAGTACACACACTCTGTTGCCCAGGGTCATAGCTTCCACTTGATCGTGAGTAACATAGACAATGGTTGCCTGTAGTTTTTTGTGGAGCTCTGTCAATTCAGATCGCATAGTGCTTCTTAATTGCGCATCAAGATTTGAGAGTGGCTCGTCAAAGAGGAATACTGCGGGCTGTTTCACTATTGCCCTACCAAGAGCTGTCCTTTGACGTTGTCCTCCTGATAATTCAGATGGTTTTTTCTTGAGATAATTGGATAACTCTAATATTTCTGCTGCTTCTTTAACCAATCTATTCTGTTCATCCTTAGGTACTTTTCTTATTTTGAGTCCAAAGGCAATATTTTGTTCAACAGTGAGGTGAGGAAAGAGCGCATAATTTTGAAACACCATGGAAATATTTCTTTTTCCTGGGGAGAGATCATTAATTTTACAGTCATTTAACGATATAGAGCCTTGGGTGACGTGCTCCAGACCAGCAATCATCCGTAAAATGGTGGTTTTTCCACAACCCGAAGGACCTAAAAGAACAAAGAAGTCCTGGTGCTCAATTGTGAGATTAATATCAGAGACGGCTGCCATCTCAGGAGAGTAAAATTTTGAAACCGATTGTAGGGTTATTTTAGCCATAGATTAAAAATTACAGTTACGTTGATCTAACCTATTCTATAATTGATACTTTACAAACAAGTGTTCTGCAATACCATTTTTGTACAAATTCTTAATTAAACCACACTCTTCATATTCATTATTTTTGTAAAACTTCTGAGCCTGAGTATTAAAATCACTGCAGAGTACAAAAACTCTATCAGCTTTTTTTAAACCTATTTTTTCGAATTTCTCAAGAAGTTGTTTTCCAATTCCTTTGCTTCTATATTTTTTATGCACGCTCAGAATTGCCAGATAAGGAAAATTCCCAAAACACCCTTTCTCAATTACTCCCATAAATCCAATACATGTATTATTGCTATTTAAAGCAATATAAATTTCCTTTCGCTTAATGGCCTCTTTGATTAAATCAATACTTTGGTTATCCTTATAATATGCATCCCATAGCAGTGATTGTTTGATACATTCTAGACAATCCTTGGCATCTCTTATTCTGGCCTTTTTGATGATTACTTTCATTCTTTATTCCGTAAAAATGACTGGGAAGGAAACTACGTTTTATCAAAGTAACACTTAACAAATTAATATAAATATCATGTTACAGGAACACAAATATTGACTCAATGCCGTGGGTTATGAAAGGCTATTGAATTCATGGTTGTATACAATGAAATAGTCGTGCAAAACACCCCTTAAATTGTGTACACAATTAATAAATGGTTCGATTTGTAGATAATACAAAATAAAATTATAAATCAATAAGTTATAGTGTTCAATGTACACACATCGTGTACGTTTAAACGGTAAAAAACGGATTTAAGACAATTTCTTTGTTATATTACTTGGTACCTATGAAATAACGAGCAGTGCTTCAACATCAGTGAGGTTGTATGAATAAAACAGTATCAATTGTATCGTTCTGTATTACCATTTTATTAGGAGTAATCGCAGAGGGAAGAAACAGTGAAGGGGCTACTCTTGAGTTAAAGGGAAAAATATGGCATGGCGCCGGACAAGCTGGCGTTACTGGTTTTGACGGTTTTGAAAATTACTGGAATACTGCTCCAGTGGGGCAGAAACCCAATGTTTTTATGGATTACTATGATACCTGGAACATGAATGAACGATGGTCAATGGAGCTAAAACAGGAACTGCTCAGGTATCATAGAGCTGGGTATTATGTGGTACCTCAAATTGGAATCAATATTTTTTATTTATGGCGACAATATTTAGACGGTTCCCAGGATGATGAACTGGAAAACTTCATTGAGGGTTTGAAGTATTTGGCCATGCCCTGTTTTTTAAGAGTTGGATACGAGTGGAATAATTATCCCCGTGACAGATGGCTTCAGCCCCCCTATAAACCGGAGGAATTAAAAAAAGTCTTTGAAATCATTTGCAGTAAAATAAAGGAATCCGGACTTGAGATGGCCTGTGTGTGGAATCTGAGCCTTTCGGGAAATCTTGCCAATGATCGAAATATGATGGAGTATTGGCCGGGTACGGAATATATGGACTGGATGGGATTCAATGCATTTACCGGTGATATTATGACTGGTACCCATCCGCTTGTACCCCGCATGTGTACTATTGCGGACTCTCTTGGTATTCCGGTTATGATTGGAGAAGCATCACCCAACACAATGAACGGTCCCAATAACCATGCTGATTGGGAGGGATTTGGTCAGTATAATTTTTATATGATTGATAATAACCCACAGATCAAGCAGATGTGCTATATAAATTGGGCCTGGGGAACCCAAGACATGGTTGGTGGAAACGGACTGTTCCCCTGGGGAGATTCCCGTTTGCAAAACCCAGGATCCATGAAGGATAAATGGTTTGGTGCCTTAAAGGATGAGAAGTATCTTCATGCAACCGATGAAAAGACCACCCGTTCTTATTTTAATTTTGTCGATACCATTGCACCAACAAAGGTGACCATACAGCGGGATGACAAACATATAGTATGGGAGGAAACCGAAGAGAAGGGAGGCGCTGGACTTGCTCATTACACTATTTACAAGGATGGTAAACTTTGGGATTATATCATAGATCCCAAATACCCAATTAGAGACCTCTATAATGGCACCAGAGCACATATTGAGGTTACTGCAATGGATCGGGCTGGAAATGAGAGTTTAAAATCAAATAGACTCGAGGTTGAATTAGACAAATCCTATGAGTTGATTTGGGATGGGGGATTTAATTATCCTGCGACCAGTGTGGCTGTAGATTGGCGATGGATGGGCACCATGGATGGGGGAGCCAAACCTCCTCCCGATGACATATACATTGACACCACGGGAAAGATAACAGGAAAGTATTCCTGTTGGTTGCCAGATTTTAAAGTTGGCGAAAATAACCACTATTGGAAGTTTCAAATCAAGAATAATCCTCAAGATTGGAAGGTGCAACTCTTTCAGTGTTTTCAAGTGCAGAAAGATGAACGCTATACCATTCGATTTAAGGCTGTCGCAAAGGAGCCCCGGGTTGTAACAGTCTGTTTTATGGACCATCATGTTGAGCCAGATCATACCTTTATTCCCTCCAATGGCTCCGCAGATCCTAAATGGGAAAGTAATGGTGAGTGGCAATATTACAATACCTGGGACGCAGAGGTCGGGACTGAGGTAAAGTCTTTTAAATTTGAGGCAACTGCACCGGAGACAGAGTGTGCTCGATTGTCAATTATGTTTGGGAAACTTAAACCCACAGAAATGTGGTTTGATGATGTGTCTGTTGCTGCAGGAGATCCGAATATTGCAATACATACTTCCAGATATCAGTCAACGGTAAACCATTTTAATTTGAGGGGTATTGTTAATTCAGGAAATAATCTATTAACTGTCAAATATTCACTTCCTCAAAGGGGAAAGGTTTCACTCTTATTATTCGATGCTGCTGGAAAACAGGTAAATCAAAGTTTTAATACACACGATGTAATTGGTAGTCATTCTGAAAACATGGACATCCATTCATTGTCATCGGGTGTTTATTATTTAAAGCTAAATGCCAATAATAAAAGTGCCATTAAGAATATTGTGATTGTAAGGTAAACCGCTGTCAGTTGAAGCATCTGATAAGCGGTTTCCTTAGAGCTTCTTGAAATAGAACAGTTCGGGATCTCCCTCATCCAAATTATGGACAACACCACTCGGTTCATAGGACATACTTTGCATGAGTGCTTGCATTGGTTTATTTGATTCATTGGTTGAGGTGAACAACTTTTCTGTCTTACATATATCTTCTATATGAGATATGAGAGCTGTACCCACTCCTTTGCGCCGACTTGCCTCGGCAACAATCAACATGGCAATGAATCCCTGCGAGAAAAAGGTGTACTCCAGTACAGCATACCCAACCACAGCACCGTCAACTATGGCCACAATAGTATTTCCTCCTGGTACCCATTCGTAAATATCCTGCCTACGCTTCTCATCCTGTGCAGCCACATGATCAATGGATATGATTGCTTCAATGTGGGATTGTTTAGCTTTTGTTATTTTCAATATTCTATTCCACTGCGCTCACGTGTTTTGAGTTCTTATTTGTCACCTTGTATTTTTATTCCATGTAAATGATAATTTTCCCCCCATGTGTCCAATCGCCAGCATTCATTATGTATTGAAAAACTATTAATCGTTGCATTACATGATGAAAATTTCCGTGGCGCTGAAAGAGAGAGATTGACCGCTCGATAAAATAAGCTATTAAGTATGCCACCGTGAGTAACCAGTAAGATAGTTTGACCTACATGTTGCTTTACAAGATTCTCAACACATGTTATGGCTCGGTCATAGCGTTGTCGTGCACTCTCACCACCAGGGAAGCAATAATCAGGATCACCAGAATCAAAATGTTCCCATTCCTGTGGGAATTTAGTTTGCCACTCTTTTTTTGTTAACCCTTGTAAAGTTCCCAGATTGCGTTCTCTCAATCGTTCGTCAGTTTTAATAGATAATTTTAATGTATTTCCAATAATTTCAGCTGTTTTCAATGCTCGACCTAAATCACTGCTATAAATATCCTCAATATTTCTACCTTTCAAACCTTGGGCAAGAGCATATGCTTGTTGAGAACCACAATTGGTTAAGGGGCTATCTAGTTGCCCCTGTTGTCGACCTATCAAATTCCATTCGGTCTCACCATGTCGAACTACATAAACTAAAGTTTCTTTTATATTATTCATGAATTTCTTTGATCATATCATTGAAATCTACCGATTTATTCGGAAGAATTCTGTCGGTTGAATATTTTCTCTTTTACTATGCAAAGTCTCTTGATTTATTATGAGGGGCGCTATACACAATTATTCTAGACGAATATTATTTCCATTTACAATAAATTCACCTTTTCTTACAGAGTGACTAACTGCTGCAAGTTGTATTTATAAATAAGCTCTCTGTTGCAGTAAACAATCTGCAAGAACAATAGCAGCCATACTTTCTACTATTGGGACAGCTCTAGCAACAACACAGGGGTCATGGCGACCCTTTGCTGCTAACGTTGTTTCTTTACCTGAATAGGTAGCAGTTTTTTGCTCTTGTCCAATTGTTGCAGGAGGTTTAAAAGCTACTTTAAAAGTAATAGGCTCTCCATTTGAAATTCCTCCCTGAATGCCACCACTGTTATTAGTTTTTGTTCCAAGACGATCACCCTTCATAATAAAAGGATCATTGTGGGTGGATCCTGTCATTTTAGTACCTTTAAAACCTGAACCAATTTCAAATCCCTTCGTTGCCGGTAATGACATCATTGCTTGGGCAAGCAGTGCTTCTAATTTATCGAAGATTGGCTCTCCTAAACCGACTGGGACATTACGGCATACACAGCTTACCACACCACCAATTGAGTCATTATCATCTTTGGTTTTACTTATTACTTTCTCCATAGACTTAGCAGCTTTTGCATCAGGGCATCGAATAATGGTTTGGTCTACCTGGTCTCGTGTAATAGTTGCAAGGTTTGGGGCTTCTGACTCAATGTCACCAACTGAACTTACCCAGGAAACAATTTCTACATGAGCATACTCTTTTAGGAGTTTTTCCGCAATTGCTCCAGCGCACACTCTCCCTATTGTTTCACGAGCAGATGCGCGTCCACCACCACTTGAAGCTCGAATATCATATTTCATTTGATAAGTAAAGTCTGCATGGGAAGGCCGAGGAATTTTTGCCATTTCAGAATAATCACCCGGTCTTTGATCCTGGTTTGCTACATAGAGAGAAATTGGCGTACCAAGGGTTAATCCATTTTCAGTACCTGATTGAATAATAACGTGATCTTTTTCATCTCGGGAGGTTGAAACCGCGCTTTGTCCAGGGCGCCTTCTGCTCAGTTGGGGTTGTATATCTGATTCAGTAAGTGCCAACTTAGGAGGACAGCCATCAACAATCGCTCCTACTCCTTTGCAGTGTGATTCTCCAAAGGTGGTTACTTTGAATAGTTTACCAAATGTACTTGCCATAATGCTATCTCGATAGGTTGAATAAAATATTTTACCATGTATTATTAAATGATAGTACGTGATTTTAATAAGTCAACTATTTGCTGGGCTGTTTCCAGAATAGTTATTTCTGAGTTGTCAATAACCAGATCTGTCATACTGGAATAAATTTTATCACGTGTATTCCATATTTCAGTTAAATATTCCAGGTTTGGTTTTTCTCTGAGAAAAAGGGGTAATCCTTTTGCTTTCATGCGTTTAAAGAGGATCTCAGGTTTAGCTTTAATATAGACAATGGTACCAAGTTTCCTCAATATATCTCGATTTTCCTCTTGCAAGGGAGCACCACCACCAGGCGCAATAACGCAGTCAGATAATGTTTCCAATTCCTTTAATGTAGTATTTTCAATAGAAAAAAATACATCAGGGCTATGCTGTTTAATGATTTCGCGATAATGGAGTTCCCTATTGTATTTAAAGAAATAGCGAATTTCTATTTCTTTGTCTAAATCAATAAATTTCATGTTCAACATTCTTGATATAGCATAGGCTGTTGCGCTTTTTCCGCAGGAGGCAAATCCTATAAATACAATATTCATTTTGCTCTTATTGGGTGATAGAGGTTTCAAATTTTTGAGTTTAACCCAGATTATGCAATAGGAATTAGCGCAGAAGCACAATCCTATGCTTATTAAGACTTTCAGGTTTTTCGGCCATATCACCTTGTAGATATGCCCTTCAAAACCTTCGAGTCTTACTAAATCTTAATCTTGCACTTCTGCATCTACTCCTACTGCATAATCTGGGTTAAAATAATACCTCAAACATTTTGTGTCAAAAATAATACTCATACACAACTGAGTCCATGGACGCTCTTTAAGGTTGGGTTCGTTTGATAGGGGATATTTTATAAAAATGTGAAGAAACACTGTTCAGGATAACAGTGTAATAGGAAATTTTATTTTGTTATAGTTACCGTAGAAAAGTAAACGTATCGCTTACTGTTACCTTTCCACATTTTACTACTGCATAGAGAATACCTGATGTCAAATTGTTGGCGGCATCTCCTCGTAAATCAATGTCAATATGTTTTTCATTATTGGCAATAGAAGTATGTACAAGTCGTTGTCCAGCTGCATTGTATATGCGTACGGTAATAATCCCTTGAGGTAATCCCCTATGTTTTAATGTAATCCGACTATTTTCTGGTGAAGATGCAACATGTAACCAGGGCTTCTCATGTTTACTATTTATAATGGGATTTACTATTGGTGTATTCTCCTCAACAACCTTTGCAGTCCAGCGTAAAACCAGAGTTGTACCCTTTTGTATTTTGCCAGTTCTGGACATGATATCCCATAATACAAAATTGTCTGTTATTGCAGCATTTCGGCCATCATTTTTTTCTACATTGATGGTGCTGGCATCGATGCGCACGGGTAAAAACTCAAAGGGTCTAAAAGCACTGTACACTTTTAAATTGCTCCCCTCATCAATTTTACCATCCAAATCAAAGTGGTGTGGTGTCATAGTGTAAACAAAGGTATCTGGTGCATTAGCACCATTCGCTTTAATCCGATTTAAATGCTGCATGAAAATATGGGCACTATCACCAAAGGAATGGGAGTATGCCTTTGCCTTAGGATCCCCATATAGCATAGTATTATCGCGGAATTGAGTGTTGGAATGGTTACGGGCTTCTAAATCGTACAGGTAACATTGATTGGTGATAAAAAATGTTTCACCAGGGTTGTTTTTACCAGGAAAATGGACAAATCTTTCATAGCACCCCCAACCCATATATCCATAGCTGGATGGGATAATATAGCCAAACATATTAACTGCACGACCAGTATGAAACCATGCGTACACCATATTATTAATATTATCTGGTTTACCTATTAAACAGTTTCCTGTAGCAAAGTATATTACTGGCTTTTTTGAGTTGATATTAACTCGACTACCACTTTTGGGGCTACCATATAGTTGACCGGCATTGCATCTAAAATAACCGTCATAACTGGGTCTGCCGGAAAATTGAATTTGCCAACTATTTATATTGCCGTGCCCTGATGTGGAAAAGAAGTCAGGAGTTCCCTCGATCTTCCCCTGTGAAGGAACGGTAATATCGATTTTGCCTGAATTAAATATATTAGGGTAAATAATGGCTTTATCGGTTTCGCCTTCTTTATTAATTAAAACCTTATTCTCAAAATACTCTGTACCATCAGAGAAACAATATTGTGATGCTGGATAGCCCTGTTTACCATTACCCTCTGATGAATAAAATGCCTGTTTAAAGTGCCTGAAACCCTTGTATTTTGATGTTGAATGGAATTTACCAAAATCTTGTCCACTATGGGCAATGACCGCTGTCTCAACTAGAACAGAGTCATTGATTGCCCGCATAGCATCACTAGCTTCATAACCAGTAATAATTCCATAGACTGCATCCGCATAGATATCACTATCAAGTTCACGGCTTAATTTGTGGACCGCATGAACAAAATTACTATTACATTCTGTTGCAGGAATTGCAACGTATCCGATATAATCAGGTTTAAATGAACTGAGGTCATTCTTAACTTCGTTTACATTGGAACTCCACTTAAATAATTTAGCACCAAGACTTCCCAGAGTTCCGTGTTTTGTTATAAGAGCATCGGCCACAGCTTTCCACCCGGCATCACTGTAAGCCGAATTACTGATTACAACAGCATACCTGTATGTATCACTACCGGGCATGCTAACTACAGCACTGTTTCCAATAATAAAAATTACACTTACAATTAAACAAATAAACCGCTTCATATCAATCCCTTAAAATGAGCATGTTAGATTCATGCTTTATGATCCAAAATACACTACTAGTTCCTATGTTGTATTCTATGAATTATTATTTTTGATACAGAATCTTGCTATTACTTACGGTAATATTTCCATTATTTTCAAAGATTTTTAGATATAATAAATATACCCCAGAAGATACTTTTTGCCCCCAATTGTTCTGTCCCTGCCATGAAAAAGAGGTTTGGCCAATGCAAGGTATTTGATGTGCCAGTGAAATAACCTCTTGCCCAGATTGATTGAGTATTGAAACACTAATTGTTGCTTTTTGGGGGATGTTTATTTTAATATTTGTGTTTTTGATAAAAGGATTGGGGTAGGATTGAATTACATTATAACTATTTCTATTAATAATTGTATTGGCAATAGCAGAGCCACCCTCAGTGGTGAAACTCCAGACCTGACCAGTTGTTTTGCCAAAGAAATTTTTCTCATCTACACGCCAATAGTACTTTGTATTTGGCGATAGCTCATTGGGAGTATACCCCACTTCTGCCTGATTTCCAATCAATGGCGGTGGGTTATCTTTTCCAAAGTAAACATCATGGGATTGCGCAGAGAAGTCTGCCTTCCACTGTAATTTTGTAGTACAGCTAACACCGGTTGTGTCATCAGCAGGACTCACCAGTGTTGCTCTTCCTGGTGCACCAATAGAAAAAGCAGTGTTTATTGCATTGGCATACTGTTTTGTTTTGGAGGTTTGTTGAAATTCATCATATAACCACATGAAACCACCCTTACAGCCAGCACTGTTCTTCCATCCTCTCATTTTGCTTTGAACTCTACTTGGTGAAAAGTCTTTACTCCATAGGCCAGGATAAACAGGAAGATTTCCAAATTTCCAGGAACTTGATGCGGGATTATTACTTGCGCCACCGGCATAACACTGGAGAAAAATTGCGTCAACAGCACCAGGTCGTTGCTGATTGGTTTGTTGTGCCACACTTCGCCAAAAGCTTGATCGTGTATAGGGGCACAATGCAACTTTAAAACCAAGGTCAGCTACCATTACAGCGAATTTTACCGTTGATGCCACATCATAGTTACTTTCATCATCAAAGTTTAATGCATCAATTGCCGGTACTTTTTCCTTTAACGCTTTAAAATTCTTGTATAGTATGCTGTTTGGGCCGGTACCTTGAGCATTAATTAATCGTTCTATATTTTTAAAGGTTTGGCCTTCCCACGCATCAAGTCCGACTTCAATGCGGGTAACTGAAGTGGGCGGTGTTTTTAAAAGTGCCATATTTTTTGGAAAATTCGGGTATTTGCGATCTCCAATATAGGTTCCATTCTCAACAATAGGAAACTCCATGTTAAAATTAAAATTTCCATTTTGGGCAATGTGAATAGTCCAGACGATGGCAGTTGTAAAACCGGATTTTCGTAATTCCGCTACAGTTTGATTGGCACTGTAATAAAAAGGGCCACCCCCATAAACAGCAGAAACCTTCTGTGCTTGAGCAACGTTACTAAAAAAAGTGCTCATGAGCAATATAATTATTCCATAAATAAGCATCGTTCCACGCTTCATAACCCCTCCACCAAGTTTAGGATACTATATAATATGTACTATTAATATACATTAATTTAAGCGTATATTCAGATCTGTTTTCCTTAGATGTGTCTCTCTAATATTCCCGCATTGCGGCTAAATTAAGCTTTTCTCCCCGAAGGGGTGAAACCTTGAATAGCCCCGGGTGACGAAGAAACCCGGGGATTGGAATCAATAAACGTCCGGCGTCCTCGAAGAGGGCGAATTTTATCGCAAGTATTTCTCATCGAATGCAATTCCTTCCTCCTTCAATAGTCTCTTGAATTCGTCCATAAAGGATTCTGTTTTGTGATGTTCGACTTGGTTTTTAACCCAGACTATGCAGTAGGAGTAGATGCAGAAGTGCAAGATTATGATTTAGTAAGACTTGAAGGTTTTGAAGGGCATATCTACAAGGTGATATGGCCGAAAAGCCTG
>JANQEN010000137.1 GCA_028278335.1 Chitinivibrionales bacterium
ACGCGATCAGTTTGAAACAAATTATCTTGATGCACGTAAAGAGTTTGGAAAGAAAATGGCAAGACACCTTTTTCCCTCAACCTATGTAAGAAAACCAACGCCAACAGAACCTACAGAGGGAGCGGGCTCACCCTCTGAGTAATTCCATGATGGGCATGGAATCCTCCCTGAGGAAACACCACGTTTTTAGTGTTTCCTCGCTTTTCTGTATTGTCAATATGGTCAAAGACTCGTATATATGGATGATGTTAATTCGCTAATCAGTGAGATAAAAGGATATGGTAGTAACTACACGAACATCTTTTTCTATTTTGTCAGTATCACCATAATCGGAGCCAACGTCTCGAATGTAAAAATTTCCCTGCCTGGCACTTCTGATACCACCAACTTTAACACCGGCATTTTCCGCAAATTCATTAGCTGCAATCCGGGCATTCTTTGTTGCTTCTCTAAGCATCTCCGGTTTAATCTCATTTAACTTTGTAAAGATATAGGAGGGAGCGCCATTCTCAATCTCGATTCCCTGGGCAATAAGCTTATTTACCTTAGAGCGGACAGTATTTACCAATGTCACTTTTCCAGTTTCTATACTTATGGTTCCAACCAAGCTATGAATCTGGTCTACCAACTTCTGGTTCTCATCACGAAAATCGCGACTTCTGTAATCTATAACACCAACTTCAATCTCCTCATCGGTTATACCGGTTTCTTTAAGTAACGCTAAAATGATTGACTGGTTTCTCTCGGCTTGTTTGTAAAGCTGTGGGATCTCGCTCTTGGTTTTTCCATTGACACTATAAAGAATTGTCCAATTCGCCCGATCAGCGGTTACCCGCCGTTCAGCTAATCCCTTTGCCTCGGCAACATTTATTGCAACCTTGGCATTATACATGGTCTTACTCATAAATAGTCCTGCCAAAGTTATTCCCAATGCTATGGCAATTCCGGAAATTAGTTGAGCCCTATTCATTGTGTTCTCCTTTCGCTGTGAGCAGCAGTGCTAGCGGATCTAAACAATATTTGTAGAGTTCTTTTGTTGTCATACTGGTAAACGTTGCTGCACCTCTATCACTAATATCTTTTCTAATCTCAAAATGTAAATGGGGAGGGGTGTTAAAATTAGAGTTGATACATTCTCTTTTGTTAAATAGTCTCCCGATCTTTGTCTCCTTTGATACATGGTCACCAATGTCAACGGCAATCTCCTCTAAATGCATATACACTGAGTAGATAAACAAACCGGTACCAATGCTATGACGAATATAAATGGTGGTATGGGGAAAGTCTCTAAAAATATGGATAACCTTTCCATCACCAATTGCATATACTGCTTCGCCATACCTACCTTTAATATCGATACCAGTATGTTTGTGGCCGTAAATATGGCTTGACCGATGATCACCGAACTTTGCAATGACTCGGGGCAGATAGTGTTCAAAGGAGAGATTACCCTGTTCTCGAAAGGGAGAGTAGAAGGAATATGCATTAGGTTTTGATAGAGGTGTGGAGAAGAGAATTGCTATAATCCATAGTGTGGTGAGTAACGATGTTTTTGATATATAGATAGACATGAGTAATATTTTCAGTCAGAGAATCTTTTTAGGTCAGCCTTTGAGAAGGTCCATTCTGGTGTTTTTAATTTACCTTTAACGTTAGCTGAGTACCAGGGGCTTTGGGCTCGATTGTTTGGATTAACAAGAATTTGAATCTCCTGTGCAGGCATGTAACTTTGTGCTAATAAAAATAGCTTCTCATTTGATTTGCTATGCATTGCCATATCAACTACTATCACCGCATGGCCCGGTGAGCCTCCCTGAATAAAAATGTCACCAATTTCAAGATTGTCAAATGCAATAGCTATCAACTCCTTTTCAAGTGAGAGTGTTCCTGCATAAGTGAATATTGTCTCTAAATAACGCCAAAAATCTTGATAACTGTTTGATGGGGTGCCTGAATTGGACCAATATGATTTGTTTCCCTTGACAATTACCCTTTTTCCCTGCATCCATTGAGAGTAGTCAACTCTAAACCCATTGGTAAAGTTAAAGTGGATTTTATCAGGATGCCCATTTCGCCATAAATACTCTGCACGGAGTCTCATTATAGCGTCTGCACATTGATGAAGGTCTTTTTTACCTATAGGAAGATTGACAACTGACTCATAGATATTATTATTTGCCTTTTCTGCTCCATTAAAATAGAGGACAGGCTCTCCGTATGGTTTTAAAGGAAGGTCTCTTAAATAAGCTGCAAAGGAGGAAGATTGCACTACACTTCTGGTATAGTCTTTAGGAGACTTTATTCGAGCGGCAATAGTCATTCCTGTAGGATTAATGAATGCCTTTTTTGATTGGCCACCGGAGAATCGATGTTGGATTGCATCCTGAGCAATAAGAGCTATGATGATGACTATTATACAAAGACTGGATTGAAAGAGTAGGTTTGATTTTTTATTCATTCTGGGCATACGTAAATAGAAATTGCGGATTTTTATTCAAGGGGGAATCAACAAGATCACCGGAGTGCATTTGTTATCTGCTTGCCTAAAAAAGCTGGATCACCGGCTAGGTGATATGGATTTTTTAGATGCAAGCAGTTAAAAGGCAGGAGGGTAGCTTGTTGTGGGGGGATTTTCCCCCCGGATGATTTTAACTTTATTTACTTTAAGATAAAAAAAATTAGTTATCAACAACATTTAACAAATTAATATCTTTACATTTTTACTAAATAAATCTCACAACTCTCAAAATCAATCTCCCATTTGTGCCCTGGGATATTGTCCCAATTGTAGGCAATGCTCTTCTCTTTCCACCACAACTTTAATTTTGCGCTGACAGATCCCATATCCTTAATCATTTTCTCGTAGAGTGCATTGCTTTCGTCAACGTCCATTGTTGTCAGAGAGGGGAAGAGTTCCTTTAGGGCGTTTTGTCTTTCAAAGAGGGTTTGAATTTCATCTCTCTCCTCTTCGGTGACCATGCCGATTAATCTTTTTAGCTGTGCAGTACATTGTTTATTGTTTTTCATGGTTAGTTGAACCTTGTGGTTGTAGTGACAATCTCTGAACTAATTCATTTTGTAAGTGCAATATAAGACGTGCCAACTCTTGGTTTGAGATTTTGTTAAATGATTTGGGCTCGATTACATTGTGCCAGGAATCTGCAGAAGTGCGCGTTTGTACTGTGTTGTTCATTTCCTGCTTTGGCAGTAGAAGTCTTTCATTTTGCTTTATACTGTGTTGCATTGGGTCAAGGTAGTCGATTTCAGAAATCTCGTTGAAATCTTCGATATTTTCGATTGTGTCCTTTAGTTTATCTCGGAGGGTGTGGCTCCCGTTTCGTTCGATATGAGCAGTAACACACTGCTGATGGGAGGGCGTGTTAATCTCAGCGGTAAGTTGTTTGTTAAGATAGAAACATCTTTTGCAATGAAAGGCATCACAGTGGCGGCAAATAGGTGCATTTTCTAACTCGAGCAATTGTTTGTTGGGAATCGAAATACCCTGTTTGAAGGTTCCTATACTATCACTTTTCTTTGCATAATAAAAGGCGGGACAAAGATAAAACTTACCATTCAACCCAATGGTAAAATGAGTTTGTCCAGCGTCACAGTTGTTCATTTTTTGCAGAAGCAAGCGATCAGATAGGAAATTTAATTCAACATTTGTTCCTGACTGATAGGAATGCAAAACTTTATCATGTATAATAGCTATCTGCTTTTTATAGTCCTTAAAATCTTTGTCACTGTATGACTCCAGCTCCAGTAGGATAAGGTTAATGCGCTTACAGGTGGCTAAGAGGGGAGTGACAATGGTTGCTAATGTGTTGAGAACAGATTTTTCTAATCGAAGAATAATATTGGAGGCAGTACGCTTGGTTAATTTGGGAAGATGATTTCTCTCATTGGGATTTACAACGATAATAGCATTGTTATATGATTGCATGAGTGAAATTGGAGTGATTTTTACATGGTCAATAGTATTAATTAATTGAGTATATTCTTTTGGTAATCTCTTTTTCCCCAAAAGAAAGTTGATAGGAGTTTCATGTTTCTCTGCATATTTTATTATCTTTTTCAATTGAGTAATTGAAATGAAGGAGGCAGCCTTCTTACTATGATACTCTTTGTTTTCGTAATAACAGAAGGAGGTGGCGTCGGTGGCTATGGGGACCATTAAATAGTTATTCACGAAGCCTCTTTTGATTTTTTTAGGTATTCAATGTTTTCCCAAAAATAGTTGTTTGCCCGAACCCTCGCCTTATGCATTTTACAGATATAGGTTGCTCTTTGATAAATAGTATCTGTGTCGGCAAAGTCATAATTCGCACCTTGACACCAGGCACAGCCAGTGGCAACATCACATTCAATACACTCCTTTGGACTTTGTGAGACCAAATCTAAGGATAAAAAGGGGCGCAGTTTGTTGTTGTCTATTCCTGTATCACAGTTTCCAATGGCAAGTGCTTCTTTATGGAGGAGTGAAGATGAAACAAATCTCGAGCAGGGGTAAAAGTTTCCCGTATAATCAATAGCAAGCATCTTTCCTGCTCCACACCAATTCATATTATTTAGTACAGGTTTTCCAATCATTCGGTCAAAGAAGGTGCATTGATATTCTGGAAACAATTCCCTTTCAATTATTTCATCAGCAAGAAGGGTAAGTTGTTCCTCAAAGAGAAGATCGTCATTTTCTTTCCACACATCCTCAAAAACAACATTAATCGGTATCTGTTTCATACCCAGATCCCAAAGGTGTAACACGCTCTCTTTTATATATTTGAGATCCTCATGACCGACAGTGACCTTTGTGTTTGCGCCGGGAAATTGTTCAAGCCAAAGGGGAATTTGTTGTATGACCTGGTCGTAGGAGCCTTTTCCATTGGGAAATACTCGCTGAAGGTCATGTTTTTCCTTTGTGCCATCTAAAGTAATCATGACATTAAGATGATGTCGGTTTTTTTTAAAGTATTTTTGGACCGATGTATCGCTATACAAGAGACCATTAGTGGAAAAGGAGAATCTATAATTTTCAAACCACGGGTGGTCTAATGTATAGGCTGTTACTTTAAAATAGTCACAAATTTTATCTATTAGCTCTATTTCTAAAAAGGGTTCACCCCCTATAAAATCTATGACAATAGCTTTGTCATTAAAGATATCTCGGTTGTTGAGGAGGTAATCGATTGTTTTTTTAGCTATTTCAAAGGGGAGTTTGTTTTTATTATTCTTATTTACAAAGTAGCAGTATTTACACTGTAGTTGACACTCATCGGTTACTACAAAGGTTACGGTCTTAGCTTCCCCCTCTTTCCATGTGGATGTTCTTCTTTCACTTACTATTGGTTTATTTGTGTCAGTCATAAATTATAAAGCTAAGAGATAATTGTTAAATTATTAGAAACGTTATCTACCTTTTGTAATTAGGTTACAAAAAAAATCCTTCTGTCCATGGCAGAATAAAAATAAAACATTGGCAAGTTAAATTCTAATTGCTTATTAAATTGAATGGAGATCCCATATAATGCAAGTATGTACTTAACATACTGCTAAAAGCTTTGTGTCGGGTATGTGGCATCTAAAGGAACTACAGTATAAGAGCAAGCCATACCACATGTCCCAAAACAGCCCGACGCGCAGTTAGTTGCGCAGTGGTTAGTGCAGCCCCCAGTACACCCCCCAGTGCAAGTCCCGGTGCACGTTGTAGAGCAACTCCCAGTACAGCTCCCAGTGCAGCTCCCTTTACAACCACCCGTGCAGTTATCTGCACAGGTTGCTGTACAGGTTCCTGAGCAGGTTGCTGTGCAGTTTATTTTGCAGGTGTTCGCACAATTAGCCACACAGGAGTCTGTACAAGTACTGGTACAGGTTTCTGCACACCCACTTACACAGGAGGCTTCGCAGCTGTCGGCACAATCCCGTACACACTGTGCAAGACTATTTAGTTTTAGAGATAGTCCCAGTACTGCAATTGAGGGGATTACCTTTTTTATAAAGGCCCGACGATTGTTGCTTTCAAAGTTTTTATCCGACGAAATGCTCTTCTTTTTATTGTGTTTACTCATTTCATGCCTCAAGATATGTGTAAAGGATTTTACCTTGCCTGTTTTTTAATGCCAATTTTTGTTCTAAACTTCTTTACGGTGCCTCGGTCATTCACGATCAGTACTGCTAGATATATACCACTTGATACTTTTCTGCCACTCCTGTTACGTAAATTCCACTGTGTAAAACTTTGGCCCTTACTGGTAGTATTTTTCCGTATATAACAGTTTTGCCTATGTACTTCATTACCGATCTGATCATAAATTGCTAATCGCGCGTCACCCTGAATATCCCCAATCATATAAAAGGAGATACGAGGCGATGTTTGAAGGGTGGGGTTTGGAGCAGCTAAAAAGCGAATTGGTTTTTTAATTTTTGTTGTATGAAAAGTAATGCTGGTTGCTGCATCAACGGTTATTACAATGTTCTCGCTGTCATGGAGAGCGGTTGCTATTGCTTTAAAGGTTATGGGATGTGCTCCTGCTTGGCCTCGCAGAGGTGTCCATGAAAAGGTCCCGGTGCCGTCTCCATTATCGGTTAAGGTTGCACCGGAGGGCAAGGAGCTTGATGTAAGGGATACAAGATCGCCATCTGGATCAGTTGCAGAGATGGGAAAGGTTAGGGCTGTCTCTTCTACTGTTTTTTTATTGCCAATAGGGGAGAGAACTGGAGCACGATTTATATCATTTACTGTGATGGTGACTGTTTCACTATCGGTTAGAGTCAGTGCTTGACATTTAAAGGTGAGCGGATAGGCTCCAGACTGCTCAAAGGTTGGTGTCCAGGTAAAGGTCCCGGTGCCATCACTATTATCAGTAAAAGTGGCACCAGTGGGAAGCGTACTTGTACTCAGTGTAACTACTTCGCCATCGGGATCAGCTGCTTGAATGAGAAAAAGTAGTTGGGCGCTTTCATTGGTTGTTTTATTGCCAACAGGATTAAGGATTGGTGGGCGATCAACATTCGTCACGGTTATCACAATAGTTTCTGTGTCAATAACGCCTAATGCTGTAGCAGTGAACTTTATAGTATGTTCACCAGCCTGTGAAAAATTTGGTGTCCAAACAAAGGATCCTGTGCCGTCTCCGTTATCAGTCAGAGTTGCACCAACTGGCAAGGCTGTGGAGCTAAGAATAATTGGGTCAAGATCAGGATCAGTTGCTGTAAGAACAAAGGAGAGGGGGCTGTTTTCCGGTGTGCTTTTATTACCAATTGCAGCTAATTGTGGCAGTCGATCAACATTATTTACTGTGATTTCAATTGATTCGCTATCAACTAAACTTTGGGCATTCACATAAAATACAACCGTAAACTTTCCTGACTGTTTAAAGGTTGGTGTCCAGGTAAATGTTGCAGTGCCATCACTGTTATCGGTCAAGGTTGCTCCTGTTGGAAGCGTGTTTGACTGGAATGTAATGGGATCACTATCAGGATCAGAGGCATCAATAGTAAATGATAGGGGGGCGTTTTCATCAACCACTTTATCACCGGTGGGAGTCAAGCTTGGTGCACGGTCTACATTGGCAATAGAAATTGTTATGGATTCACTATCAACCAGTGATGCAGAGGTTGCTTTAAAGGTAATCGGATAATCTCCGGCCTGTGCAAAGGTTGGAGTCCAAGTAAAACTTCCTGTTCCATCACCATTGTCAATAAAACTTGCCCCAGTAGGAATAGTAGCCACTCTTAATGTAACAGACTCGCCATCAGGATCAGATGCTGATACGGTAAAGGATACTGGAGAGTTTTCTTCACCAGTGCTATTACCAATTGACGCCAAGATAGGAGCACGATCTGTATTGCTCACGGTAATAACAACCGTTTCAGTATCAATAAGACTTAGTGATGTGGAAGTGAATTTGACTGTGTGTTGACCTGCTTGAGCAAAGTCTGGAGTCCAGGAGAAATCCCCCGTTCCATCATCATTGTCAACAAAGTCAGCTCCTGTGGGAAGGGTGGTTGTTGTAATAGCAATGGTGTTTCCATCAGGATCGGAAGCAGTCACTTCAAAGGTTAGGGGAGCGTTCTCAGCAATTGTTTGTGCTCCAATTGCGGCAAGAATCGGTGCGCGATCAACATTGACAACAGTAATTGCTACTGTTTCTGTGTCTGATAAGGTGCCTGAGGTGATAGTAAACTTGACGTTATATTGGCCGGATTGCTCAAAGGTTGGTGTCCAGTTTAACGTAGCAGTTCCATCACCATTATCGTTGAATACTGCCCCAGTTGGTGTTGACTCAGCAGTAATCGTGATCGGGTCATCGTCAGGATCAGTTCCTGAAATGTCAATTTGTAAGGGAGTGTTTTCATGTACCTCTTTTGGGCCGATACTGGCTAAAACTGGTGGGCATAAAACAGAAAATTTACTGTCATTTTGATCGGTCACCTCTACGGGACAATGAATGTCGGTTACTTTTATAAGACAATTGGAGGAACTTTTAGGGAGGTCCGTAACGGTCCATTCATAGGAACCATCATTTGGGGTACTGGCAACGACCTCTTGCCAGTCGGCTCCTCCATTGCTGGAAAAGTGGATTGAAACGTTATCATCAACTTTGTTTAATACATACCAGGTAATCTCATATAGTGTACCCTCAACTAATGAGGTTGCACTATTTAATGTAGTGATTGTAATGGAGGGGTAGGTGATTTGAAATGTTTCGCTCTCATCAGATACAGAGCCATTACCAACATCGGTGATCCGAAGTCTGCATTGATCACTGTTAATATTGGGTACAGTCCAATCATAATAGCCAATATTTGAAACTGATGCATTGATTATGATCCATGAAGTACCATTATCTGCAGTGTACTCCAGTTTTACATTGTTGATTGTCTCATTGGCTGACCATCGTATTGTTCTTGTTGATCGTATAGTTGAGCTCAGTCTTTCGCCTGATGTGGGGCGCAAAATTGCTAAGGATGGGGCGGAATAAACTGACTGAATAATGAATAGAACGGTGCAGAAAAACATTTTTGACGTGGACGACATGTGTTTCCTCACTTCTAACAGGTAGGGGTTTTTAACTGGCTATGTATCAACAAGTAAGATAGATTGGCAAGGCTAACATTAGCAAAAACTAATATAAGAATTTTATTATATAAAAGCAAGCGGAAATTGAATTAATTCTGGATAAAAATAACAGAAAGTGTTCAATTTATTACGGAAATAGATTATTTGATTAAGGATTATTAACTAAAACAAAAATTTGTAAAATTGTAGGAGCTTAGATATTTTTTATTTAGACTTAATGGTAATCATTGAATACCCTTCAATCTCAGTTTTATCTCCTAAGCAAAATTGTATTGGATTGTTGAAAAGTGGACCATCATACACAAAGGTGTGGTACTCACCGTTTTCTCCACAGGCGTCAACACCACACTCTTCCAATTCTTCAATGAGTGCTTCATCAATGGTGCGACCTAAAAAATTGCCTGGCATGAGAGTTGTGTTGACCACAACAATAAGTGCTTTGAATCCCTCTTTAAGAAATTCCATAACCAATTCGCGACGACTCTCTTGCCAAAGTGGTTCGTGAGGTATAATATTTGCATTTTGACATACTCTTTCTACCCAGAGACGATGGTCGTCAAGGTCAATATCACCAAACACACCATGGTCAAAACCACTCTTTTTAAAAGAGTGCAGCTGTTTTTGAAATACCGATTCATAGTCATTCCAGGATGCAGAATCGGTTGCTAAGGGGATTTGCATGGCACTGGCTTGAGCATTTAGAATGGCAGGGGAGAGTGCGTGGGATCGGGAAGTGTTACCGGTTTCGTCAATCATGGTAAAGAGTGATTTGCAGGAATGGCCAGCTTTGATCATGCGATAGAGTGCCAAGCAGGAGTCCTTGCCACCACTCCAGGAACAGAAAAAGGAAAATGGTTTATCTGGTTTCATAGTAAGAGGTTATTATAGTATTTGAATTTATATTGTCCCATTTTTGTGTATATTAAGATCGTCGGGACACTGCCCGACAGCAGCCTTACTTGGTCACTTCGTTCTGCTGGGTAAGGAGGCTAAAATCCTTCGGAATTTATTCTATTATATTTTTACCCGGTCTTCTATAGCCAAGAAAAGTAAGCACTCGGAAGCCAGGGATGGCTGGAGAGCACTGTGCCAAAGGCGCAGCCTGTAAGGTGTTTGCCAGGATGGCAAACATGACAAGACGCCACCCCGCAATCGCACT